>NZ_JBJHHG010000001.1:0-431039 GCF_045257065.1 Enterobacter sp. PP-008-ECC_S150
ACCCCCCGTTGACTCAGCAAATGCCCCCATTGGTCGGGAGCAAGGCGGTTTTGCGCAATCCGAATATCATGATGGAAACGGCTATAAGCTTCAGCAAGCGGCGCCGTTGAGACAACAATTCTGTCTGCGCTTTCGAGTATTTTGCGGAAGCTCTTCACCATGTGTTGCGGATAGTTATCACGATTACCATTTTTCAACGGCACGTTAAGTAAGAAATCATCGTACTCAATGATAACTTTAGCATTACAGACTTCACGCAGCTGCTTAATAATGTTCGGGAAACGGCTCCCGGTGAGTGACTCTAGTACAATCACATCTGGCTGAAGTTGCGCGGCTTCCATGACGGAAGGGATGCTGTTCATCATCCCCCCCTCCAGCATATGATGACGCTCCATTGCTTTAAAGGGCTGCATAACCCGGTGATGTCCGCAGCCATTCCAGTCAACATGATGCGCCAGCACAACGGGTAAAGGACGTCCAGGCAAAGGGGTATGCAGACGCGCACTGTTTTCACTCAGAGTGAAAAGCGCGCCGGATTTTTGCATAAGTGGATGATAAGAGGGATCTATGAGCAGCTCTGACTTCCACTCGTTACGCAACTGTGCGTAATGTTCCAGCATAGGTCGTTCGGGAACATGGTACTTATCGGCCAGAAGGCGTGTCGCTCCGCCCATATGTTGAACGCGCGAACAGGGCGTCCACACGTTTAAATAGCCCTGCTTTTGCAGCCTTATTCCTAGATCAACATCGGCAAAATAGACGGGATAACGTTCTTGCGTAAATCCGTTAAGCGCGAAAAACACCTCTTTTCGCAGCATCATACAAGAACCGCTCACTGCCGTTACATTATGCGGGACGTAAAGATAGTCCTGAAAACCTGAGTCAGCCCCTCCCGCTCCTGCAAACGCAACCTCCACACCGTTTTGAACGCCAGTCAGATAGCCACCATGCTGGACCCGGCCATCCTTAAACTCCAGGCGAGCCCCTACCACGCCCACCTCCGGGCGTAATGCATGTTCCAGTAACGCTTCCAGCCAAGCGCCATCAATGATTTCACAATCGTTATCAAGGAAAACGAGCACGTCTCCCCTCGCCTGCTGCGCGGCAGCGTTGCCCATTTCAGCAAAATTGAATGGGGCGTCATATCGCAATATCCGCACCTGCTCCAGCCCAAGATTCGCTAGATCGTTCAAGAACTGACAGGCATCGCTCTCTACTGACTTGTTATCAACGATCATCAGTTCATAGCGCGCGTAGCGGGTCTTTTCCATCAGGCTTTCAATGCAGTTCTTTAGTAAAGCAAACCGATCGCGCGTGGGAATAATAATAGAGACCATCGGCTGGGCATCCCAGTGATAGCGAAGGCGCGGTAGAGCTTTGACGGCACCCGGCTCATAGGAGGCAGAGATCCCAAGTCGCGTTAGGTGTGCCAGTACGCAGTTTCGATGCTGCTCCATAAGACCCGGTAGCTCGGTCCAGCGTTGCGCAGGCTCAGAATTGCAGAGCAGCACTTCAGGCACATGCGTTAATACACCGGTCCCCTGCAGCTCGACCAGACGCCAGAGCAAATCGATAAATGGCGTACAAGCAAAGAGTGGGTCCAGCCCTCCTGCGGCCTTTGCCGCATGGCAATCAATGAGTAGAGCCTGTCCAATGTAAGGCTTGCTGCGCAGGAGATCGATATTAACGCCGGGGCGCAAGGTGACAACAGGTTCATCGTTTTCGGCAACCATCATTTCATCACAATAGGCGACACTTGCCTCCGGATGATGAATTCGGTGCTCGGCGAACCGCAGCAGCGCGTCATCTAACAGGGTGTAGCCCGCAGGGAGCATCAGCAGCGCCTGAGCTGGGCTGTTTTCCATTAACGCATTAATATCGGAAACAGAATGCGCCACCTCTACAGAGATCGGCACTAGTGATTGAGCGAGCGCTGATGCACGGGTAATCTGGCACTCTTCAGTCGTTTTATTCTGCGCGAGGATAACAACACCTAGTCTGGCGCTGTCCGGAAAGGCATCAGCACAGGCATGCAAAGCCTCACGACGCGCGTTCGTGATATGTCGATCCTTTATCCAGCGGGTAATAGAGTAGTTTTCGCTCTGCTGGAGCAGCAGCGCTTTGCTGTGGAATGCCAGCGCATAGCGATCTTTTTCAGAAAGCGTGTAAGGCCTTTGCAACACAGGAAAATCTAGCGCAGCGAGAATATTCTGTTCAAGGCTCCAGCGTGATACGAACGTCTGATGATTTTTCTGCACCCATTTACTGGCATCGTCATAACCGTCGGTCAGCAGTTGAATCCACTCGTCTGCCCCCGGGCAAAAACGCAAATTCACCCCAGAGAAATAGTTGGCTTCATAGTGCGCAAGATTTGTATCGCTCAAATACCCTTCAACGTAGTTCCCGTGGGCTAAAAAGACCGGTACGCCGAGAACAAGCGCTTTAGGAACATACTGTTCATCCGTAATAATAACGTCATAACCCGCGAGCCACTCCGGTTCAATACGCCCGGATTGAGCACTTAAATCGAGCCATTCAATGCGTATCTGCGACTGAGCTGCGCGCTGCTGCACTTCATACATTTCAGCGGACATTTTATCCGCGATATAGAGAATACGACGCAACGCTTGCGCCTCGCGATTAGCGTAAACGTCGCAGTAAGCGTCAGGCACTAGCCACGGCATCAGGTGTAGCTTGTCTTCCTGGATCCCCGTCTGTAGCAGGATGGTCTGGGTAAACGCCGACAGGCCAAGCACTCGCGTTGCCAGAGCATTCTCGAGCTCGGCGCCCCATGGAATATAAAGATCATTGTAATCACTGTAATGACGGAAGATAAAAGATCCCGCCGTTTTCTGCTCATGTAGCGCTGTAAGCAGTTTCTCGCTAAAAAAGCCTTTGACGACCCATATAACGTCATAGCGTGCGGCCAGTTCTCCCGCATTCTCTGTAACAACCGTCAGGGCTCCAGTTGCCTGCAGTCTGGCCACTTCTGGCTGAAGACGCTTCCCGATAAACGAGGTACAGAGAATCACATGCCATTCCCGTCTTAGCAGGGCATCAGCTATGTCGAGCACTTCAGTGCAGGAAGCAGACCATGCGTCCAGTTTGTCCACACTTATCAGAATTACAGGCATTTTTATCCCCAACGCCGCCACAAGGACGCCTACCGTTCTATTTTCAGTAATGCAATATTGTGAGGGATAGAAGACGGTTTAAGAGGAAAAATAGGTTGGTTAATTGGGCTTAAATCTGGCGATTGGGAAATAAAAAAGGCATCCGAAGATGCCTTTTTGGCGTTATCAAAATTAACGCAGCAGGGACAGCATGGTCTGCGGAACCTGGTTGGCCTGGGCCAGTACGGAAGAGCCAGCCTGCTGCAGGATCTGCGCGCGGGACATGTTGGACACTTCGGTCGCGTAGTCGGAGTCCTGAATACGGCTGCGGGCAGCGGACAGGTTGTTTACGGTGTTGTTCAGGTTGGTGATGGTGGACTCGAAACGGTTCTGAGACGCACCCAGCAGGCTGCGCTGATTGTCTACAGATTTGATTGCCGCATCGATGTCTGCCAGCGGGTTACCATCAGTAGTACCACCGGAGGTCACGGTACCGCTCAGAACGTCAAAACCTTCTGCTGCAGTAGAACGTGCATTACCGTTGATGGTCTGACCAGAGGTCACAGAGGTTGCGCCGGAGGCATTGAACAGGTTGTAGGCGTTAGAGCTGCTCAGGCTGATAGAGATGGTTTCTTGATCCTTAGAACCTACCTGGAAGCTGTAGCTGCTGGAGCCAGTGCCGGTGTTCAGCACTTTAATGCCGTTGAAGTCGGTCTGAGTGGTAACACGGTTAACTTCTTCCATACGCTGGTTAACTTCAGCCTGGATGGAATCGATATCGGAAGCAGAGTTAGAGCTGTTCTGCGCCTGAACGGTCAGATCACGAATACGCTGCAGGTTGTTGTTGATTTCGCTCAGCGCACCTTCAGCGGTCTGCGCCAGAGAGATACCGTCGTTGGCGTTACGTGCAGCAACGGTCAGACCGTTGATGTTAGAGGTGAAACGGTTAGCGATCGCCTGACCAGCAGCGTCGTCTTTTGCGCTGTTGATGCGCAGACCGGAGGACAGACGCTCAATCGCGGTGCCCAGAGAAGACTGAGATTTGCTCAGGTTGTTCTGAGTCATCAGCGACAGAGTGTTAGTATTAATCACTGCCATGGTAAGTATCCTTTAATTGATTATGAGTTCCGGCTAGCTGCCAGAGGCTTCATCGCCTTCATAAAGGTTATCGACAGGGCATTTACAAACTTTAGATCTTTTGATGTTTTTTTCTTTTCTTATTTCACTTTGATTTTAAAAGAAAAAAGCGCCGACATGCGGCGCTTTTTGTCTGTCATAACGGCGATTAACGCAGCAGGGACAGCATGGTCTGCGGAACCTGGTTGGCCTGAGCCAGTACGGAAGAGCCAGCCTGCTGCAGGATCTGCGCGCGGGACATGTTGGACACTTCGGTCGCATAATCGGAATCCTGGATACGGCTGCGGGCAGCGGACAGGTTGTTCACGGTGTTGTTCAGGTTGGTGATGGTCGACTCGAAACGGTTCTGAGACGCACCCAGCAGGCTGCGCTGGTTGTCTACAGATTTGATTGCCTTATCGATGTCTGCCAGTGGGGTAGAACCTGCGGCTGTACCACCAGTACCACCGGTTACCGCACCGTGCAGAACGTCGAAACCTTCTGCTGCAGTCGTACGTTGGTTACCGTTCACAACATCACCAGAGGTCATCGCTTTGGTGTTCAGCGTCGCGCCGGTGTTGCCAGCAGCAGCCAGGTTGAAGCTATCGCTAGAACTCAGAGTGATACCGATAGTTTCGTTATCTTTAGAGCCAACCTGGAAGTTGTAGGTGCTTGAACCCGTGCCGGTATCCAGAACTTTGATACCGTTGAAGTCGGTCTGCTTGGTTACGCGGTTCACTTCTTCCATACGCTGGTTAACTTCAGCCTGGATGGAGTCGATGTCGGAAGCAGAGTTAGAGCTGTTCTGCGCCTGAACGGTCAGATCACGGATACGCTGCAGGTTGTTGTTGATTTCACCTAATGCACCTTCTGCCGTCTGAGCCAGAGAGATACCGTCGTTGGCGTTACGTGCAGCAACGGTCAGACCGTTGATGTTAGAGGTGAAACGGTTAGCGATTGCCTGACCAGCAGCATCATCCTTCGCGCTGTTGATGCGCAGACCGGAGGACAGACGCTCGATCGCGGTGCCCAGAGAAGACTGAGATTTGCTCAGGTTGTTCTGAGTCATCAGAGACAGGGTGTTAGTATTAATAACAGCCATGATGTATTCCTTTGAAAAAGTTGTCAGATTTAGGCATCTACCTACGGCTTTCTCACCGTCAATGAGGTTATCGACCGCCCTTTCTCAAGCTTTAGGAAAAAAATCATTTTTTTAAACCTGTAAACTGCCTGAATTTCTCCCTCTTTATTTGCGCATTGTTTTTTTTAAATAACGCTAATCTTTTTCTCGTTTCTGCCGATAGACCATCCAGCGATTGTCTCAATAAAGGATGAAAAAATGGCAAGTATTAGTTCACTCGGCGCAGGCACTTCACTGGACCTGAATACGTTGTATGACAATTTACAGACAGCTGAGCAAACCAAGCTAAAGCCTATCACTACCCAGCAAACGTCATATAAAGCCAAGCTGACAGCGTGGGGAGTGGTGCAGACAGCACTCACTAAATTACAGACTGCTTCAGATGCATTAAAAAATACCTCTGCTATTGCACAATCAAAAGTTTCCAGCACTAACACGGCGTTTAGTGCGACGCTTGCCAGCAGTGCAGCAGCGGGATCTTATTCCGTTGAAGTGACGCAACTGGCAGCAGCGCAGTCTCTGTTAAGTCCTAAAGTCGGCAGCAAGGATACCGAACTCGGCGACAGCACCATGAGCACGCGCACCCTCACAATTACTCAACCGGGGCAGAAAGATCCGTTAACGATCACCCTGGCGAGTGATAAGACCAGCCTTGCCGATGTGCGTGACGCAATTAACGCCAAGCAGGGAAGCGTAAACGCCAGCATCATCAAAGCGGATGACAACAGTTACTACTTAGCGCTGACTTCTCGTGATACCGGTACAGCAAACGAGATGACCATTACGACGAATGATAGTCAACTGGCGAAATACATCAGCTACGACTCATCCAGCGCCACCAACGTAATGAGTGAACAGGTTCCAGCTGCCGACGCAAAAGTGAATATCAACGGCATTGAGATCGTTCGTAGCAGTAATGCCATCACTGATGCACCAGAAGGCGTTACCCTAAACCTGACGAAGACCAATAAAGGCAGCCCGGAGACATTGTCAATTGTCAAAGACAAGCAGCCAATGACCGATGCCATTCAGGCTTTTGTTGATGCGTATAACTCTCTGCAAACAACCATTGCCAATCAGACGAAATATACGGCGGTGGATCAGGGAAGCACCAACCAGGACAGCAGCAACGGCGACCTGTTGGGCGACGGAACGCTACGTAATATTCAGACCCGTCTACGCTCGATGATTTCGGCCAGTCAGGGCTCAGGCGATCTGGCCACCTTATCGCAGCTTGGGATTACGCAGGATACTACCGGTAAACTGACGGTAGACAGTACCAAACTTAACAAGGCACTGAACGAAAAATCGGCTGACGTTGTCGCGTTCCTGTCTGGCGATGGAAAAACCACCGGATTTGCCACCCAGACCAGCAGTCTGCTGAAAGATATGCTCGGAACTGATGGTTCCGTTCAGAATGCCACCGCTGGCATCAACAAGACCCTGAAACAACTGTCTGACGAATACGATCGCGTAAATGCGCAGATCACCGCCACCATGGCACGTTACAAAACACAATTTACCAGCCTGAGCCAGCTTGTTTCACAGATGGATCAGACCGGAAGTTATCTGACCCAACAGTTCAACGCCATGAACCGTTAATAAATGATGAATTGAGGTTTTACAATGTATACAAAATCGGGAATTCAGGCATACGCTCAGGTCGGTGTTGAATCAGCCGTTCTGAGTGCCAGCCCACATCAACTGGTTGTGCTTCTTTTTGATGGCGCATTAAGCGCCATGAAGAAAGCCACGATTTTGATTGAACAAGGTGATATTCCCGGTAAAGGGCAGGCCATAAGTAAAGCAATCAATATCATCAGCAACGGTTTGCAGTCAGGTCTAAACCATGAGGTAGGTGGCGACCTGGCGGCAAATCTTGATAGTCTTTATGACTATATGACCAGGCGTCTTTTACAGGCAAATCTTCACAACGACATTAATGCCATTAATGAAGTCGTGGAGTTACTCAATAACATTGCTGATGCCTGGAAAGAGATAGGCCCTCATTCTCAAAACATGTGGGACAATTACTAATGGACGTCCATTTCGGCTTGCTCCAACATTATCAGCAGTTATTAACAACCAGTAACACGATGCTTGTTCTTACCCAGGCAGGGCGCTGGGATGAGCTTATCGCTTACGAGGTTGACTATCTGACATCAGTTGAAAAACTTACCATGTTCCAGGATGCCAGCGAAATTCCGCCTCATATTCAGGCGCAAATACGCCCTATTCTGAGAAAAATACTCGATAATGAAATCGAGTTGAAAACCTTGCTGCACCAGCGCATGGAAGAGCTGAAAGCACTGGTTGGGCAGACGTCGAGACAACATAATCTGAACTCAACTTATGGACGTTTATCAGGAAATGTTCTCTTTCCCTCAGATCTCTAGTGTGGATATGATCTTTTGCGGATGAATATTATTTTGTGATTTCATCCGCGTTTTATCCCCATTTCGCCCATACTCACTGTGTTCTCAAAATGGAGCACGGACGATGAAAAACCCCACCCTGTTACAATGTTTTCACTGGTATTACCCTGCTGGCGGTGAATTGTGGCGAGAGGTCACGGCGTTAGCCCCCAATCTTAATGAAATCGGCATCAACATGATCTGGCTGCCGCCCGCCTACAAAGGCGCGTCCGGCGGGTATTCTGTTGGCTATGATTCTTACGACCTGTTCGATCTCGGCGAGTTTGACCAAAAAGGCAGTATCGCCACCAAATACGGCGATAAAGCGCAGCTGCTGGAGGCCATCGACGCCCTCAAGAGCAACGACATAGCCGTGCTGCTGGACGTGGTGGTCAACCACAAAATGGGCGCCGACGAAAAAGAGCCCGTTCGCGTACAGCGCGTAAATCAGCAGGACCGCACGCAAATTGATGACGAGGTCATCGAGTGTGAAGCCTGGACCCGCTACACCTTCCCCGTCAGGGCCGGGCAGTATTCCCAGTTCATCTGGGATTACAAATGCTTCAGCGGCGTCGACCATATTGAAAACCCCGATGAAGACGGCATCTTTAAAATCGTCAACGACTACACCGGCGAAGGCTGGAACGATCAGGTTGATGATGAGATGGGCAACTTCGATTATCTGATGGGCGAAAACATCGATTTTCGCAACCAAGCCGTGACCGAGGAGATCAAGTACTGGGCCCGCTGGGTGATGGAACAGACGGGCTGCAACGGTTTTCGTCTGGACGCGGTGAAACACATTCCCGCCTGGTTCTACAAAGAGTGGATTGAGCACGTCCAGGAGGTCGCCGACCAGCCGCTGTTTATCGTGGCGGAATACTGGTCCCACGAGGTGGATAAGCTTCAGGCCTACATTGACCAGGTCGACGGCAAAACCATGCTCTTTGATGCCCCCCTGCAGATGAAATTCCACGAGGCGTCGCGCCAGGGGCGGGATTACGACATGAGCCAAATCTTCACCGGCACCCTGGTGGAAGCCGATCCGTTTCATGCGGTAACGCTCGTCGCCAACCATGACACCCAGCCCTTGCAGGCGCTGGAGGCCCCGGTCGAAGCCTGGTTCAAACCGCTGGCCTACGCGCTGATCCTGCTGCGGGAAAATGGCGTACCGAGCGTCTTTTATCCGGATCTCTTCGGCGCCAGCTATGACGATACGGGAGGCGACGGTGAAACGTATCATATTGACATGCCGGTTATTGAGCAGCTCCACGAGCTGATCCTCGCCCGCCAGCGCTTTGCCCACGGCGTGCAGACGCTTTTTTTCGACCATCCTAACTGCATCGCCTTCAGCCGCAGCGGCACGGATGACGATCCCGGGTGCGTGGTGGTGCTGTCAAACGGGGACGACGGTGAGAAGGTAATTTGCCTTGGGGAAAACTACGGCAACAAAACGTGGCGGGATTTTCTCGGCAATCGTCAGGAAACGGTTACCACGGCGGCGGATGGTGAGGGGACCTTCACCTGCAATGGGGGAAGCGTCAGCGTGTGGGTTATTGAGGATGCGCTGTAGAAACAATGCCGGGTGGCGCTAACGCTTACCCGGCCTACGAGAAGGCACTTTTGTAGGCCGGGTAAGCGTTAGCGCCACCCGGCAACAAACGGCTAGGGCAGCTTGCTCTCCAGCGGGTTCTTGCTCAGGTAATCCGCGCACTCAACCGTTGGGCGATCGACCTTCTGTAGCTCCAGCCCGTCGTACTCAAGCGTCGCGCCATCGCGCTCCAGCGGGTAGATATCCAGCTTGCGCGTGACGTTATAATAACTGTCTGAACGCAGCATGATTTTACCCGGCACGGCAATCACGCGCTGCCACTGGCGGCAGTCCAGCGTGTCGCCCTCTTCCGTCACCACCAGCGTGGCAATCGCTTTCGGGCTGACCAGGTTGCTCTGCGGCCCTTTCGACTGCCAGTATCCGGCCAGATTCGCCGGGACAGGATGCTTAATCACCTCGTTATAGTTATCGACCTGAACGCACCCGGTCAGTGCCAGCAGCGCGCCAGCAATTGCTATTTTTTTCATCATCTTTCCTGCATTCGAAGAAAAAAATATTGTGGCATTAAAGCGCTGCGGCTGCCAGCGAAGATCGACAGGTCTTAAACCTGCATGCCCATCACTTCCTGATAGGCAGAGACCAGCTTGTTACGCACCTGGATCCCCATCTGCAGGGAAACCGAGGCTTTTTGCAAATCGGTCATCACATCATTCAGCGCCACGCCCGGCTCGCCGAGGGTAAACTTCTCTGCCTGCGCGCGCGCGGCGGTCTGGGTATCGCTGATACGGTCAAGCGCGGCATGCAGCTGCCCTGCAAAGCTGATGCTCGGCGGCTGATCAGCCACATTCTGATTACGGGCCGTCATCGCCGTTGCCTGCAGCTGACTGATTACCCCTTCGATGCCCTGTATAGCCATGACTCTCCCCTGGATGGTTTTTTACGCGGTCAAGACTAACAGCTTGTCAATAAGATAATGGCGGTAAATAGCGTGAAAAAACCAGGTTATTTGACGCATAGAAAATCACGAATCATCAAATAATGGCAGGGCCATCAATATGGAACTTTTGTCGTGTTTGCCGACCCGGGAGTCAGTTTTGTTTCTCTACACGAATAACGTAAACCACCAGGATTTAAGAGGTGCGCAATGAGTGCAACAGCATCGACAGCGCCGCAGAATAAATCACTCGAGTGGATGAACCGCCTTCGCGCGAATCCTAAAATCCCGTTGATCGTGGCAGGCGCTGCCGCAATTGCGATCCTTGTAGCGATGGTTCTGTGGGCGAAAAGCCCTGACTACCGGACGCTCTACAGCAACCTTTCCGATCAGGATGGCGGCGCCATCGTCACCCAGCTGACCCAGATGAACATCCCCTATCGCTTTGCCGATAACGGCGGCGCGCTGGAGGTTCCGGCAGATAAGGTGCATGAGCTGCGCCTGCGTCTGGCACAGCAGGGTCTGCCTAAGGGCGGTGCCGTTGGCTTTGAGCTGCTGGATCAGGAAAAATTCGGTATCAGCCAGTTCAGCGAGCAGGTGAACTACCAGCGTGCGCTGGAAGGTGAGCTTGCCCGCACCATTGAAACACTCGGCCCGGTGAAAAGTGCCCGCGTGCACCTGGCGATGCCTAAACCTTCTTTGTTTGTTCGCGAACAGAAATCACCCTCGGCTTCCGTAACCGTTAACCTGCAGCCTGGCCGCGCGCTGGACGAAGGGCAAATCAGCGCGGTGACGCATCTCGTCTCCAGCGCCGTTGCCGGTCTGCCGCCGGGTAACGTGACGCTGGTTGACCAGAGCGGTCACCTGCTGACCCAGTCCAATACCGCCGGTCGCGACCTGAACGATGCGCAGCTGAAATACGCCGCCGATGTGGAAAGCCGCCTCCAGCGCCGCATTGAAGCGATTCTCGGCCCGGTCGTGGGCAACAGCAACGTGCACGCGCAGGTCACCGCGCAGATCGACTTCGCGAATAAAGAACAAACCGAAGAGCAGTACACCCCGAACGGCGATGCGGCTCAGGCGGTGATGCGTTCACGCCAGATCAATTCGAACGAACAGGTCGGCGGTGCATACCCGGGCGGCGTGCCGGGCGCGCTGTCTAACCAGCCTGCCCCGGCTAACGCGGCACCGATCTCTACGCCGCCGGCCAACCAGCAGAACGGTCAGCAAAATAACCAGCAGACCACCTCAACGGCGAACACCAGCGGTCCGCGTACCAGCAGCCGTAACGAAACCACGAACTACGAAGTGGATAGAACGATTCGCCACACTAAACTGAACGTGGGCGATATTCAGCGTCTCTCTGTTGCGGTGGTGGTGAACTACAAAACGCTGGCGGATGGCAAACCGCTGCCGTTGACCGCCGAGCAGATGAAGCAGATTGAAAACCTGACCCGTGAAGCGATGGGTTACTCCGAGAAGCGTGGCGATACCCTCAACGTGGTGAACTCGCCGTTCAACGCGGTTGAAGAGACCGGCGGTGAACTGCCGTTCTGGCAACAGCAGGCGTTTATCGACCAGCTGCTGTCCGCGGGACGCTGGCTGCTGGTGCTGATCGTCGCGTGGCTGCTGTGGCGTAAGGGCGTGCGTCCGCAGCTCCAGCGCCGTGCGGAAGCTGAAAAAGCGGCTCGCGAGCAGATGAATACGCGTCAGGAAACGGAAGAAGCGGTTGAAGTTCGCCTCAGCAAAGATGAACAGATGCAGCAGCGTCGTGCTAACCAGCGCATGGGCGCTGAGGTCATGAGCCAGCGCATTCGCGAAATGTCAGATAACGATCCGCGCGTCGTGGCGCTGGTCATCCGCCAGTGGATGGGTAACGAACATGAGTAATACGCTTACGGGCACCGATAAAAGCGTCATCCTGCTGATGACCATTGGCGAAGACCGCGCGGCAGAGGTGTTTAAACACCTCTCCCAGCGAGAAGTGCAAATTCTCAGTGCGGCCATGGCCAACGTGCGTCAAATCTCCAACAAGCAGCTGACCGAAGTGCTGTCGGAATTTGAGCAGGAAGCCGAACAGTTTGCCGCGCTGAACGTCAACGCCAACGACTACCTGCGCTCCGTGCTGGTCAAGGCGCTGGGCGAAGAGCGTGCCGCCAGCCTGCTGGAAGACATTCTGGAAACCCGCGATACCGCCAGCGGTATCGAAACGCTCAACTTTATGGAGCCGCAGAGTGCCGCCGACCTTATTCGCGACGAGCACCCGCAGATTATCGCCACCATCCTGGTCCACCTGAAGCGTGGTCAGGCGGCCGATATTCTGGCCCTGTTCGAAGAGCGCCTGCGCCACGACGTGATGCTGCGTATTGCCACCTTCGGCGGCGTCCAGCCGGCCGCGCTGGCGGAGCTGACCGAAGTGCTGAACAACCTGCTCGACGGTCAGAACCTCAAGCGCAGCAAAATGGGCGGCGTGAGAACGGCGGCGGAAATCATCAACCTGATGAAAACCCAGCAGGAAGAGGCCGTTATTACCGCAGTTCGCGAATTCGACGGCGAGCTGGCGCAGAAAATCATCGACGAGATGTTCCTGTTCGAAAACCTCGTGGAAGTGGACGATCGCAGCATCCAGCGCCTGCTCCAGGAAGTGGATTCCGAGTCGCTGCTTATCGCCCTCAAAGGCGCCGAGCAGCCGCTGCGCGAGAAGTTCCTGCGCAACATGTCCCAGCGTGCGGCCGATATCCTGCGCGACGACCTTGCCAACCGCGGCCCGGTTCGTCTGTCTCAGGTGGAAAACGAACAGAAAGCGATTCTGCTTATTGTTCGTCGCCTGGCGGAAACCGGCGAGATGGTGATTGGCAGCGGAGACGACACCTATGTCTAACGAGCTGCCGTGGAAGCGCTGGACGCCGGACGATCTGGCCCCTCCTCTCTCCGAGTTCACGCCAGCCGTGATGCCGACCGAGGCGCCTGACCCGGACGCCGAACAGCCCGAGCTGAGCGAAGAGGAGCAGCAGGCACAGATGCTGGCCCAGCTGCAAATGCAGGCGCACGAGCAGGGCTACAATGCCGGCCTGAACGAAGGACGGCAGAAAGGCCACGACCTCGGGTATCAGGAAGGTCTGGCAAAAGGGTTAGAGCACGGTATCGATCAGGCGCGGCAGCAGCAGGCGCCGCTCCACGCCCGCATGCAGCAGCTGGTCAGCGAGTTTCAGCACACGCTGGACGCGCTGGACAGCGTGATCGCCTCGCGGCTGATGCAGATGGCGCTGGAAGCCGCGCGCCAGGTGATCGGCCAGACGCCCGTGGTGGACAACACGGCGCTGATCAAACAAATTCAGGGTCTGCTGCAGCAGGAGCCGCTGTTCAGCGGCAAACCGCAGCTGCGCGTCCATCCGGACGATCTGCAGCGCGTGGAAGAGAGCCTGGGCGCAACGCTTAGCCTGCACGGCTGGCGCCTGCGCGGCGACCCGTCGTTACACCACGGCGGCTGCAAAGTCTCTGCGGATGAGGGCGATCTGGATGCCAGCGTCGCCACCCGCTGGCAGGAGCTGTGCCGCCTGGCGGCACCGGGAGTCGTCTGATGACCGCGCGCCTCACCCGCTGGCTCACCACGCTCGACAACTTCGAGACGAAGATGACGCAACTGCCCGCCGTTCGTCGCTATGGGCGACTGACGCGCGCCACCGGTCTGGTTCTCGAAGCCACCGGCCTGCAGCTGCCGCTGGGGGCAACCTGCGTCATTGAGCGTCAGGACGGGCAGGAAACGCGTGAAGTCGAAAGCGAAGTGGTCGGCTTTAACGGCCAGCGCCTGTTCCTGATGCCGCTTGAAGAGGTGGAGGGTATTCTGCCCGGCGCCCGCGTCTACGCGAAAAGCGTCAGCGGCGACGGTCTGCAAAGCGGAAAACAGCTGCCCCTTGGCCCTGCCCTGCTGGGCCGCGTGCTGGACGGCAGCGGGAAACCGCTCGACGGGCTCCCTTCCCCGGACACCACCGAAACCGGCGCGCTGATCACCCAGCCGTTCAACCCCCTGCAGCGTACGCCTATCGAGCATGTGCTGGACACCGGCGTGCGCCCGATTAACGCCCTGCTGACCGTGGGACGTGGACAGCGTATGGGCCTGTTCGCCGGTTCCGGCGTGGGTAAATCCGTTCTGCTCGGCATGATGGCGCGCTACACCCAGGCCGACGTTATCGTCGTGGGGCTGATTGGCGAGCGCGGTCGCGAAGTAAAAGATTTTATTGAAAATATTCTGGGTGCGGAAGGCCGCGCCCGCTCGGTGGTGATTGCCGCCCCGGCGGACGTGTCGCCGCTGCTGCGTATGCAGGGTGCCGCCTACGCCACCCGTATTGCCGAAGATTTCCGCGACCGCGGGAAGCACGTGCTGTTGATCATGGACTCCCTGACCCGTTACGCGATGGCGCAGCGTGAAATCGCGCTGGCCATCGGCGAGCCGCCGGCAACCAAAGGCTACCCGCCTTCGGTCTTTGCCAAGCTCCCGGCACTCGTTGAACGCGCGGGAAACGGCATCAGCGGCGGCGGCTCCATTACCGCGTTCTATACGGTGCTGACGGAAGGCGATGACCAGCAGGATCCGATTGCCGACTCCGCGCGCGCGATCCTTGACGGCCATATTGTGCTTTCGCGCCGTCTGGCCGAAGCCGGGCACTATCCGGCGATTGATATTGAAGCCTCTATCAGCCGCGCAATGACGGCGCTGATAACCGAGAAGCACTACGCCCGCGTGCGTAACTTTAAACAACTCCTCTCTAGCTTCCAGCGCAACCGCGATCTGGTCAGCGTCGGGGCGTATGCCAAAGGCAGCGATCCGATGCTCGACAAGGCGATTACCCTGTGGCCGCAGCTGGAGGCATTTTTGCAACAAGGCATTTTTGAACGCGCCGACTGGGAAGATTCACTTCAGGCACTGGAGCTGATTTTCCCGCAGGTGTAACACAGGTGGAGGGCGAAGGTCATGGCGCAAAACAGCGCGTTATCAACGCTGAAAGATCTGGCAGAAAAAGAAGTTGATGATGCCGCATTGCAGCTTGGCGCAATGCGACGCGGGTGCCAGCAGGCTGAAGAACAGTTGAAGATGTTAATCGACTATCAGCATGAGTATCGCACCAACCTCAATACCGATATGACGCAGGGCATTGGCAGCCAGCGCTGGATTAACTATCAGCAGTTTATCCAGACGCTGGAAAAGGCGATTGAACAGCATCGCCAGCAGCTAAACCAGTGGACCCAAAAAGTCGATACCGCGCTGAACTTCTGGCGCGAGAAAAAACAGCGGCTGCAGGCCTGGCAAACCTTACAGGACCGGCAGATTGCAGCCTCGACCCTGGCGGAAAACCGTCTGGATCAGAAAAAAATGGATGAGTTTGCCCAGCGCGCATCAATGAGGAAACCGGAATGATCACACTGCAACAACTGCTGATGAGCGACAGCGACCTGTCGGGCGGCACGCAAACGGGGAAAGGCGCCGACGGTGCGCAGGACTTTCTCTCCCTGCTGGCGGGCGCCCTGTCGGACGCAACGGGCAAGGGCAAAGATGCGCCGCTGACCCTGGCTGACCTGAAAGCCGCCGGCAGCAAGCTGTCAAAAGTGGCGCAGGACGCCAAAGGGGATACCGCCCTGCAGGCCAAAATTGCCGATCTGCTCGCGCGTCAGCCTGCTCTGAGTGGCGATGAGACCGCGCAGCTTACCGCCCCTGAAACCCTGATGTCCGGTCTGGTGCCCCTGTCAAAGGGCGATGCCGTGAAGACGCTGACGGCGGCAAACGGCAAGGATGACGGCAAAAGCGAACTGACTGAAGAAGAGCTGGCCGGATTAAGCGCGCTGATGGCCATGCTGCCGCACCAGCAGACCAGCACCGCTCACGCAGCGGGCAGTGACGGTATTGCGGCACGATCGGCGCTCGGTTCCGCGACGCTCGCTCAACGTGGTGCGAGCCAGCTGCCGCTGAACGCCCCTGCGGGAAGCCACGATAAAGGCCAGACGGCCGTACCTTATCAGAGCCAGGTGAAAACGAGCGGCCCGGATCTGACAGCCAATGCGCCAGCCGCACCGGTTGTCCCCGCCGCGGCAGAGAAGCAGGAGCTCGCCAGCTCCTCCTCCACGGCCTCCCCAACGGCTACCCCGGCACCGATTCTGTCCAGCCATGCCACCAGCCAGCCTGCCGCCACCGTCGCCACCGCGCCGGTGTTAAGCCAGCCGCTGGGCACCCACGAGTGGCAGCAGTCCCTGAGCCAGCACATCACCCTGTTCACTAAGCAGGGCCAGCAGACGGCCGAGCTGCGCCTGCACCCGGAAGATCTGGGTCAGGTGCAAATTTCGCTTAAGCTGGATGATAACCAGGCGCAGCTGCAGATGGTCTCCGCGCACAGCCACGTGCGTGCGGCGCTGGAAGCCGCGCTGCCGGTCCTGCGGACCTCGCTGGCGGAGAACGGCATTCAGCTTGCGCAGAGCAGCGTCAGCAGCGAGAGCTTCGCCGGGCAGCAGCACTCCTCATTCCAGCAGCAGCACCAGGCTTCGCGTTCCGGCAACACCGGCGGGTTTAATGAAGAGAGCGATGAATTACTGCCTGTTCCTGCCGCCCTGCAATCCGCAGCGCGCGGTAACGGTGCCGTAGACATCTTCGCCTAAACGCCAGAGGTAGCGTGATTATCCCCGTCTTTTCCACGCTTTGACGACGGCAGGACACGGGATAATCACCTTATTAAGCTGTACCGAAACAGGAAGCTCGTATCAGATGACTGACTCCGCTATCACCAAAAAAAGTAAGCGTTCCATCTGGATCCCGCTGCTGGTGTTGATCACGCTCGCCGCCTGCGCCACCGCGGGCTATAGTTACTGGCGTATGCAGCAGGAACCAACCACCGCTGCAGCCAAGGCTGAAGCGCCACCTCCGCCGGCTCCAGTGTTCTTCCCGCTGGATACCTTCACCGTCAATCTGGGTGATGCGGATCGCGTGCTTTATGTGGGCATTACGCTGCGCCTGAAAGATGAAGCCACCCGTTCACGTCTGAACGATTACCTTCCTGAAGTGCGCAGCCGCCTCCTGCTGCTGTTCTCTCGTCAGGACGCTTCGGCGCTGGCCACCGATGTGGGTAAGCAAAAGCTGGTCGATGCCATCAAACAAACGCTGGCGACCCCGCTGGTAAACGGCCAACCTAAGCAGGAAGTCACTGACGTTCTGTATACAGCATTCATTCTGCGGTAACGACATGGGCGACAGTATTCTTTCTCAGGCAGAAATCGATGCGCTGCTCAACGGCGACAGCGATAAAAACGATGATCCGCAACCGGGCCTACCGGGTGACGACAATATTCGTCCCTATGATCCGAATACCCAGCGCCGCGTGGTGCGTGAACGCCTGCAGGCGCTGGAGATCATTAACGAACGTTTTGCACGTCAGTTCCGTATGGGGCTGTTTAACCTGCTGCGTCGTAGCCCGGACATCACGGTCGGTGCGATCCGCATTCAGCCGTATCACGAGTTTGCCCGCAACCTGCCGGTGCCAACCAACCTTAACCTGATTCATCTGAAGCCGCTGCGCGGCACCGGTCTGGTGGTGTTCTCCCCAAGCCTGGTGTTCATCGCGGTGGATAACCTGTTCGGCGGCGACGGGCGTTTCCCGACCAAGGTAGAAGGCCGTGAATTCACCCACACCGAACAGCGCGTCATTAACCGCATGCTGAAGCTGGCGCTGGAGTCTTACAGCGACGCCTGGAAAGCGATTAACCCGCTGGAAGTGGAGTACGTCCGTTCCGAGATGCAGGTGAAATTTACCAATATCACCACCTCCCCGAACGATATCGTCGTGAACACCCCGTTCCACGTGGAGATCGGTAACCTGACCGGCGAGTTCAACATCTGCCTGCCGTTCAGCATGATCGAACCGCTGCGCGAGCTGCTGGTTAACCCGCCGCTGGAGAACTCCCGCAACGAGGACCAGAACTGGCGTGAGAACCTGGTCCGCCAGGTCCAGCATTCGCAGCTTGAGCTGGTGGCGAGCTTCGCCGATATCCCGCTGCGGTTATCTCAGATCCTGAAATTACAACCCGGTGACGTTTTGCCGATAGAAAAACCCGACCGCATTATTGCCCATGTGGATGGTGTCCCCGTGCTGACAAGCCAGTACGGCACGATTAACGGTCAGTATGCGTTACGCGTTGAGCACTTGATCAACCCGATTTTGAATTCGCTGAATGAGGAACAGCCCAAATGAGTGACATGAACAATCCGTCCGATGAAAACAGCGGAGCACTGGACGATCTGTGGGCTGACGCGTTAAACGAGCAAAAAGCACCTCCGGCCAAAAGCGCTGCGGATGCCGTATTCCAGCAGCTCGGCGGCGGTGACGTCAGCGGCACGCTGCAGGACATCGACCTGATTATGGATATCCCGGTAAAGCTGACCGTTGAGCTGGGACGTACCCGTATGACCATTAAAGAGCTGCTGCGCCTGACGCAGGGCTCCGTGGTGGCCCTTGACGGTCTGGCCGGCGAGCCGCTGGATATTCTGATCAACGGCTATCTGATTGCCCAGGGCGAAGTGGTGGTGGTTGCCGATAAATACGGCGTACGTATCACCGACATCATTACCCCGTCTGAACGTATGCGTCGTCTGAGCCGTTAAGCATGAAAACCCAGGCAACGCTATCGCAACCTTCTGCCGTTCCAGGCTCGCCTCTGCTCCAGGTGAGCGGGGCATTGTTCGGTATTATTGCCTTTATTCTTATCGCCGCCTGGCTGGCGAAGCGCTTTGGGCTGGCGGGGAAAACCGCCGGTGCCCGCGGCCTGAAGGTCAGCGCCAGCACCACGCTGGGGCCGCGCGAACGCGTGGTTATCGTCGAGGTGGACGATGCGCGTCTGGTCCTGGGCGTGACGGCCTCAAACATCAGCCTATTACATAAGCTGCCGCCCGCCCCTGCCGTGGTGGACGAGCGCGCAGACGCCCCCGCGGATTTTCAGTCCGTCATGAAGAGTTTGCTTAAGCGTTCCGGGAGATCCTGATGCGCCGTTTGTTATCCCTGACGCTCGCGGGCGTTGGCCTGTTTGCTCCCGCGGTTTATGCTCAGCTGCCCGGTCTGGTCTCCACCCCTCTGGCGGGCGGCGGACAAAGCTGGTCGCTGCCGGTGCAGACGCTGGTGTTCATCACCTCGTTGACGTTTATTCCGGCCATCCTGCTGATGATGACCAGCTTCACCCGCATCATTATCGTCTTTGGTCTGCTGCGTAACGCGCTGGGTACCCCTTCCGCCCCGCCAAACCAGGTTCTGCTGGGGCTGGCGCTGTTTTTGACCTTTTTCATTATGTCGCCGGTGATCGATAAGATATACACCGACGCTTACCAGCCGTTCAGCGAAGACAAAATCTCCATGCAGGAGGCGCTGGATAAAGGCGCGCAGCCGCTGCGCGAATTTATGCTTCGCCAGACGCGCGAAGCGGATCTGGCCCTTTTTGCCCGCCTGTCCAATACCGGCGAGCTGCAGGGGCCTGAAGCGGTGCCGATGCGCATTCTGCTCCCTGCTTACGTCACCAGCGAGCTGAAAACCGCGTTTCAGATTGGCTTTACCATCTTTATTCCGTTCCTGATTATCGACCTGGTGATCGCCAGCGTCCTGATGGCGCTCGGGATGATGATGGTGCCGCCCGCGACCATTGCCCTGCCCTTTAAGATCATGCTCTTTGTGCTGGTCGACGGCTGGCAGCTGCTGGTCAGCTCGCTGGCGCAAAGCTTCTACAGTTAAGGAACTGCAATGACACCCGAATCGGTCATGATGATGGGCACGGAAGCGATGAAAATCGCGATTGCCGTTGCCGCGCCGCTGCTGCTTGTCGCGCTGGTTACCGGTCTGATTATCAGTATTTTACAGGCCGCCACGCAGATTAACGAAATGACCCTGTCATTTATCCCGAAAATCATCGCCGTGTTCGTGGCGATTATCGTGGCCGGGCCGTGGATGCTGAACCTGCTGCTGGACTATATGCGCAACCTGTTTACCAACCTGCCGTACATCATCGGCTGATCTGACGATGCTGCACTTCACCAGCGACCAGTGGGTTCAGTGGCTCGGCGTCTATTTCTGGCCGATGCTGCGCATCATGGCGCTGATTTCCACCGCCCCGATCCTCAGCGAGAAATCGATACCCAAGCGCGTCAAGGTGGGTCTGGGCATTATCATCTCTATTATCGTCGCGCCCTCTCTGCCCCCCGTGGATATTCCCATTTTCTCGGCGAATGCGGTATGGGTGGCCTTGCAGCAGGTGATGATTGGCGTCGCCGTCGGCTTTACCATGCAGCTCGCCTTTGCCGCGGTGCGTACCGCAGGGGAACTGATCGGCCTGCAGATGGGGCTATCGTTCGCCACGTTTGTCGACCCCGGCAGCCATCTCAATATGCCCGTGATCGCGCGCATTATCGATCTGCTCGCCATGCTGCTGTTTTTGTCCTTCAACGGTCATCTGTGGCTTATCTCCATGCTGGTGGATACGTTCCATACGCTGCCGATTGGTGATAATCCCGTGAACAGCAACGCCTTTCTGGCGCTCACCCGCGCGGCAGGGCTGGTGTTCCTTAACGGACTGATGCTGGCGCTGCCGATCATCACCCTCCTGCTGACCGTCAACCTGGCGTTAGGTTTACTCAACCGAATGGCACCGCAGCTGTCGGTGTTTGTCATTGGTTTTCCACTCACCTTAACGGTCGGCATTTTATTAATGTCCTTGCTGATGCCACTTATCGCTCCCTTCTGTGAACATTTATTCGGCGAGATATTCAACCTGTTAGCGGATATTGTTAGCGAACTGCCACGTAAATAATAACCCTCACTGTTGCTATTGTCTTTCTGAGGATATTCCTAAAATAAAACGTGAAAAACATCTTCCAGGATATATCTGACGCGGTTTAATTGTTTCTAACCACCTCACAATACTTAATATTTACTTTACTTTAAGAAGATTCCTGGCAAATTATACGTAACTTTACGGGATAGTGAGTCCGCCTGAAAGTCTTTGTCATGCTCACAGGTTTATTATTTTTTTCCATCCCGTATGGCTGTTTTGAGCTCTCAGGCAGATGGTGAATTATCGTTACGCATTGAGTGAGGGTATGCCATGTCAACGATCATTATGGATTTATGCAGCTACACCCGGCTAGGGTTAACCGGGTACCTGGCAAGCAGAGGGGTAAGAAAGAGAGACATCAACGATGCGCACACCGTTGACGAACTCGCAGCCGCTTGTGACGAACTAAAACCAGGCGTGGTGTTTATTAATGAGGACTGTTTCATTCACGATCCAGCCAACAGTCAGCACATTAAGCAAATCATTAATCAGCATCCAAAAACCCTGTTTATTGTTTTTATGGCGATCGCGAATATCCATTTCGATGAGTATTTGTTGGTCCGTAAAAATTTATTGATTAGTTCTAAATCGATTAAACCCGAGTCGCTGGATGACATTCTGGGTGATTATTTGAATAAAGAAGTTAAAAATGTAGGAGCGGTTAACTTGCCCACCCTATCATTAAGCAGGACTGAATCAAGTATGCTGCGAATGTGGATGGCGGGACAAGGAACTATTCAGATCTCGGACCAGATGAATATTAAAGCGAAAACCGTTTCGTCACACAAAGGAAATATTAAACGGAAAATTAAAACGCATAATAAGCAAGTGATCTACCACGTGGTACGCCTGACCGATAATGTGACGAACGGGATTTTCGTCAACATGCGTTAGTCGCTTAAAACCCTGTGCACCCTACCTTTGATCTCTGGCCTGGCCAGAGATTTTTGCTTTCGTGAGGTTGTCGGGCGCGCTGTGCTACCCGACGCCGTGCTAGTCTGCTTTCTCAACAAAAATACCGTCCGGATGCCCCAGTTCGTTAAAAAACCAGATGCCAAGCGGGTAGTCTTCCAGCGATACCAGGTACATGGTGCCTTCACTAAACTCTTCAATTGCCAGTACCACACCCGGGCGGCGCGGCCCACCGTCCGTTTTAACCGTTACCCGATCGTTGACCTTCATACATTCCTCCTCTGGTTTTGAGCCAGTGTAGAACAAAACGCAAAAACGCACATCGCCGCCCGGCGCGAATGGCGCTTTTATCGACAGTCTATACTTATGGTTGGACCCGGCTGAATGAGGAACCCCGTAATGAAGACCGATAAAGCGTACAGCGACACCATCAAGCGCGACGTCGAGGTGGATGTCGATGCCCTGCTGGCCGCCATCAATGAGATCAGCGAGTCAGAAGTCCGCCGCACCGACGACAATTCGGACCGCGTCATCGTCAACGGAAGGGACTATCACACCTATCGTGAGCTGGCCGAAGCCTTCGAGCTTGATATTCACGACTTTAGCGTGTCGGAAGCCAATCGGTAGGACGAAAAAAATCCCGGTCATGGGGATGACCGGGATCAAAACTTGCTTATGCAAGAAGCACTTGAAAATTCGTTACACCAGGAAATCTGATGTACGAGCCACACTATCTCCAACGAATTTGTCTGACAAGCATATATTCTTGGGATGAATATAATATTTTTAACATAATGCTTTTAGTTATGAGGAATAACGCGCGCCGAATGCGGGTTTGCCTGGAATTGTTCCCATTTATCCGGTGACGCGCCTGGTGATTTTTTAAGAATTTTCCTAGAGAGGAAGACACCCCTTACGAGGAGTCGCTATGCCTTCACTGCGGGATAACTTGCTGATTTTTTCTGACCTGGATGGCTCGTTGCTGGATATTCATACCTATGACTGGCAACCCGCCATGCCCTGGCTCGACAGGCTGCTGGATAACCAGGTTCCGGTCATTCTCTGCAGCAGCAAGACTGCGGCAGAGATACTGGATATTCAGCAGGATCTTGGGCTGGAAGGCCTACCGTTTATTGCCGAAAACGGCGCGGTGATTCAGCCTGACGTGCGCTGGGAGAAGGTCCAGCGACAGATACGCGGGACGGTGCATCGGGATATTCGCCCGCGCGTCGAGCACATTCGCCTGCAGACGGGCGCTAAGTTTACCACCTTTGACGACGTGGACGACCACGTCATCAGCGAGTGGACCGGGCTAACGCGCTACCGTTCGGCGCGTGCCCGCAGGCATGAGGCATCCGTCACGCTCATCTGGCGCGATACCGATGAGAAAATGGTTCAGTTTGAAGAGGAGCTGGCGCGCATCGGCCTGAAATGTCTGCAGGGGGCGCGCTTCTGGCATATTCTCGACGCCCGATGCGGCAAGGACGTGGCGGTGAACTGGCTGATTGCCCAGTACCGCGAGCAGGAGGAGATGGACCCCACCACGCTGGGGCTTGGCGACGGTCCCAACGATGCGCCGCTGCTCGACAGCGTCGACTTCGCGGTGGTCATCAAGGGCATTAACCGCCAGGGGATCACGCTGCGGGACGATAACCCCGAGCGGGTTTATCACACCCGGCAGCCGGGGCCCGCGGGCTGGCAGGAGGGGCTGGATCACTTCCTGTCCTGATCCCGCCAGACGACCCGGTTACGCCCGCGCTGTTTGGCCTGATAGAGCCGGGTGTCCGCAATGGACTGCAGCTGTTCAAAATCGTAAAGACCCGCTTCTTCCGCGCTGCTCACCCCCAGCGACGCGCTGATGCGAAGAGTCGTGCTCTTCTTCACCAGGATCTCCTTACTGTTGATCCGGCAACGAATCCGGTCCGCCACTCCCCTCGCCTCCTCCAGGCCGATCCCCGGCAGGACGACACAGAACTCCTCCCCGCCGACGCGCCCTGCCACATCATTCTTGCGTAACGCGCTCGCAATCAGCCCCGCGGTGTGGGAGAGCACCTTATCGCCCGCCTGATGGCCGAAACGGTCGTTGACGTTTTTAAAGTGATCGAGGTCGAGCTGAATCACGGAGACGGGCAGCGACTGCTGACGACAGGTTTCCGTCAGTATTTTGGCGCGATCGAACAGCGCGCCGCGATTATTCAGCCGGGTAAGCGGGTCATGCCAGGCCTGCCACTGGAGCGAATGCTGCAGCGTATACATGTTGCTGACCATGCGGCGAATAACCAGCCACGAGATCAACAGCATGGCGGTAAAGAGCGCCCACAGCAGCGCCAGCACGATGCTGATGCTGCCGAAGTCGTCCTGCACCCCTTCGTGCAGGGTGTGGATCCGCAGGACGACGCCATCGAAGTGATCGAGCCGCTCCCAGCTTACAAATCGGCTTCCGAGGCGGATCCCGCCGCCGGTGGCGTGCTCAATCGCCTGAGCAATCTGCGCCGTTTCGCGTTCGTCAAAATGGTTAACCGGGCTTCCCGCGTGGGCAGAGGTGGCAATCATATTGAGCCGGGTGTCGTACAGCTGGTACTCCCCCTCCGTTCGGTCTTCCGTCGCCTCTGCCAGCAGCTGCTGCATCGTGCTCAACGTGAAATCCATCGCCACGACGCCATACCAGTAGCGATCGTAATAAATGGGCACGCTGGCGGTGATCGTGCGTTCGTCACGGGTCCAGGATGAAGGCGTAGAGATAAACCAGCGCACCGCGCGCGCGCGATTGTTACGCTCGGACTGCTGGGTAAACCAGGACTGGGTCACCAGGTTGTAATAGCGGGCGGTAATATCACCCGCCTGGTCCGGCGTATCGGTTGAAATGAAAAATCCGGCGCGGGAGACGTAGATCACCCGCGCTTCGGTTTGCGCTCTCGACGACGCCAGCCTGAGCAGATACCCCACTTCCAGCGCGGCAGAAATTTCATGGCCGATGCGATCGGCGTCTCGATTGAGAAGCGTGGTTTTTTCAACGAACGCATCCGACACCCCGTTGATCGGAAGAGTGCGTTTTTTATCAACGGCAAGCTGCCAGGTGGGGAGCATGCGGACGGTGTTAAAGCGTGACACCGCATCCTTTAGGACATCAAAGGCCAGCGGCGTCTGGAGTGCATCCCCCATGCCCTGGCGGAAGAACAGCATTCTGTCCACGCTGTTCTGCAGCTCCCTGTCCAGGGAGCTCGCCACCGTATCCAGATGGTTGCGCTGGCTGGAGATGTACGCCTCTTCGAGCACCACCACCTCGCGCCAGGTCAGGAGCGTGGAGAACACCAGAACGAACAGAAAGCAGAGATTAACAATCAATCCCGGATTGCTACGCTTATGCAGCCATTGCAAAAAAGATTGTTTTACAACAAAGGTATCGTGCTGCACACACACTCCCTGATAACGGCCTTACACCCGGTACGTGAGATAAAAACGCCCGGCAAAGCCGGGCGTTATGTGATCAAGCCTTGTCCCGCTTGTGCTGCCCGTCCCCCGGCTGAAGCTCATCTTCACGAAATGCTTCCCGCTTGATGCTGTAGCCATCGTGCCACCGACATTCCACCATTCCGCTGGAATACCCGGTGACGATCATACGTGGGCCGCCCTTTTTAGGCTTAACTTCATCACTGACCAAAAAGACCATACCTGCCTCCTGTATCAGGGTGAAACTGTTTCAATTTAGACGAGGAATGGTCTTTTTGCATCCCATAGCGGGTAACAATTAGTGCGAGGTGCCGCGCAGTTTTTCGACCAGCTTCACCACCGCGACCACGATAGCGCCGATGATAAAGCCCAGCACCAGGTTCAGCAGCGTGGGCAGAATCGCCGCGATAACGGCTCCCTGCGCCGAGGCGAAATGCTCGATGGCATGATGCAGAGGCGCAATGCCGTGAACCACGATCCCGCCTCCTACGAGGAACATCGCCAGCGTGCCCACCACCGACAAACTCTTCATCAGCCACGGGGCCAGTACCAGCAGGCTTTTACCGATGCCTCTTGCCACCGCGCTCGACTTTTCTTCCAGCCAGTAGCCGATATCGTCCAGCTTCACGATCAGCCCCACCAGGCCGTAGACGCCTACCGTGACCAGAATGGCAATGCCGGAGAGGATCAGCACCTGATTCAGGAGCGGCGCGTCGGAGACAATGCCCAGCGTAATGGCCACAATTTCCGCCGACAGGATAAAGTCGGTCCGAATAGCGCCTTTGACCTTATCGCGCTCGAAGGTTTTCGGATCCTGCGCGGCCAGCGCCTCAAGACGCTGCTGGCGCACCTCCGGCGTATCGCTCTGCTTGCGCGCGCTAAGGGAGTGCAGCACCTTCTCCACGCCTTCGAAGCAGAGAAACGCCCCGCCGATCATCAACAGCGGCGTGATGGCCCAGGGAATAAACGCGCTGATCAGCAGCGCCAGCGGCACCAGAATCACCTTGTTCAGGAAAGAGCCTTTCGCCACGCCCCACACCACCGGCAGCTCCCGGTTTGCTCTTACCCCACTCACCTGCTGGGCGTTAAGCGACAAATCATCTCCCAGCACGCCTGCGGTTTTCTTCGCCGCCAGCTTCCCCATGACTGAAATGTCGTCCAGTAAGGTGGCAATATCGTCCAGCAATGTTAATAAGCTACTTCCTGCCAAAGTCTTAATCCTTCATTTTTTTGGTAATTAAGTGAATAGTATGGAGCAAAAGCGCAAACCCGGAAACACCCACCTTACGTCAACAGAAATTTCACATCATCCATACAATTAAAGGTCTCGCCAGCGCGATAGTTTTCGCGTTTACTATCAGCGACCTTTTTATTTCGTCGTGAGGGATTATGCGTTTCCGGCAACTGCTACCGCTCATCGGGGCACTCTTTTCGCTGTACATCATCTGGGGCTCAACCTACTTTGTCATTCGCATCGGCGTGGAGAGCTGGCCGCCGCTGATGATGGCGGGCATTCGCTTCCTTTCGGCGGGCATCCTACTGCTGGCGTTCCTGCTGCTGCGCGGGCATAAGCTTCCCCCGCTGCGGCCGCTGCTCAATGCCGCCCTGATCGGCCTGCTGCTGCTGGCGGTGGGAAATGGGTTTGTGACGATTGCCGAGCACCAGAACGTCCCGTCCGGGATCGCCGCCGTAGTCGTCGCCACCGTACCGCTGTTTACCCTCTGCTTTAGCCGCCTTTTCGGCATCCGCACGCGCAAGCTGGAGTGGCTGGGGATTGGTATTGGCCTGGCCGGCATTATTCTGCTCAACAGCGGGGGCAACCTGAGCGGGAATCCGTGGGGCGCGGTAATTATCCTGATAGGCTCCATGAGCTGGGCGTTTGGTTCCGTCTACGGTTCGCGTATCGAACTGCCGACCGGCATGATGGCCGGTGCGATTGAGATGCTCGCCGCCGGGATTGTGCTGCTGCTGGCCTCCGCGCTGACGGGAGAGAAGCTAGCTGCCCTGCCGCCGCCGTCGGGCTTCCTGGCGGTAGGCTACCTGGCGCTGTTTGGCTCTATCATTGCTATCAACGCCTATATGTTCCTGATCCGCAACGTCTCTCCGGCCGTCGCCACCAGCTACGCCTACGTCAACCCGGTCGTGGCCGTCCTGCTCGGAACGGGGCTGGGGGGAGAAACGCTCTCTCCCGTGGAGTGGATTGCTTTAGGGATCATTGTCTTTGCCGTCGTGCTGGTCACGCTGGGCAAATATTTGCTGCCTGCCAAACCGGTGGTTACGCCTTGCGGGGTAGAGAAACCGTAAGCAGGTGAATGCCCTGCGTGTCGATCTGCGCGGTCTGGCCGCCGCCGCAGATCCACTCTTCCAGCCGTTCGCGCAGATCGGTATCGTTCAGCTTTAATTTGCCTCTCAGCGCACACTCCCAGACGATCAGCACCCGCCAGCCCTGCGCAACAAGCGCAGCGAGATCCCGTTTGTCCCGCTCGACGTTCTTGCCAATCTTCTCCAGCCAGAAATCGGTGCGGGTCGCGGGGACTTTGAACAGGTAGCAGTCGTGATGGTGCCAGAAACAGCCGTGGGTAAAGATGATGCACTGCCAGGCGTCGATGACGAAATCCGGGCGACCCGCCAGGGCGGGATCCTGCACGCGGAAGTCAAACCCCGCCAGCGTCAGCAGCCCGGCAAGGCGCTTTTCGATGGCGGTGTCACGCGTGCCGATGGCCCGCATGTTTTTACTGCGCGTGGCCTTATCGTGAACGTCCGTCATTGACGGCCTTACCCTGACGGAGCGCCGCCGCCTGTCTGATGCGCGAGGCCAGCAGTTTTGCCACCGCCGCGAATGCGGGCACCACCACCGAGTTGCCAAACTGGCGGTACGCCTGGGTGTCCGACACCGGAATACGGAAACCATATCCTTGCGGAGTCTCAAAGCCCATCAGCCGGGCGCATTCCCGCGGCGTGAGGCGTCGCGGACGGTGACGCTGGTTGTGCGGATCGTCAAAATCTTTTTCGCCCAGCGCCTTGTCCCAGCCTCTGTCGATCAGGATTTCCGCGCCGTCCTTGTAGTAGCGCGCGGAGAGCGTGCGGGTAACGCTGTGCGGATCGTTCGGGTTTACCATGCCAAAACCGAAGCCGTTGCCCTTCGCCTGATGCTTCTTGGCATAGCGGTAAAGGTACTTCCACAGGATCGGCGTAAGGATAAATTTCGCGTCGACCACCGGTTCCAGCAGGTCGGCCACCGTAGGGCGGCGCTCGGGATAAAGAGAAGGAATATCCCGCAGGGTGAAATCGCCTTTCAGATTGAGATCGCGGCGGAAGCCCACCAGCACGATACGTTCGCGATGCTGGGGCAGGAAATGTTTCCCATCAATGATTTTAGGGTCATCCGCGCCCGTATCCTGCGAGTCGGCCACGTCATAGCCCAGCTCATCCAGCGTTTGCATGATAATGCGGAAGGTTTTCCCGCCGTCGTGGCTCTTTAAATTCTTAACGTTTTCCAGCACGAAGATGGCCGGGCGGCAGGCATCAATAATGCGCGCCACGTCAAAAAAAAGCGTTCCCTGGGTATCGCAGGCGAAGCCGTGGGCGCGTCCGAGGGCATTCTTTTTGGAGACGCCGGCCAGCGAGAAGGGCTGACACGGAAAGCCTGCCAGCAGCACGTCATGCGCCGGGATGGTCTGACGAATGTGCTCGGCGGCCTGTTCATCGCTCACGCCGCTTTTATGGCTCAGGGTCACGTCGCGGATATCCGCGTTGAAATGGTGCTCGTGCGGATCGCAGTACCAGTTAGCCTTGTAGGTCCGCACGGCGTGCTTGTTCCACTCGCTGGTGAACACGCACTGTCCGCCGATAGCTTCAAAACCGTGTCGTATGCCGCCGATACCGGCAAACAGATCGATAAAGCGGAAGGCATAGTTTGGGTGCGCGGCAGAAGGACGCGGAAGCAGGTTTTGCAGATAACGAAACTCGCCTTCGCTCAGGCGACGCCCCGCGCGTTCGCTGGTCACCAGACGTTTGAGGATCGCCGGGCTCCAGTGGCTCTCGCCGTGCGCCACCAGCAGATTAGCCAGCGTTTTAGCATCATAGATATCCAACAGCTGGCGCAGTAACGCCTGCACCGTTGCCGTTGATTTCTCAGCCTGCTCGGGCGCGGGCTCTGTCACTGATCGATTTTCCTGCATTCTTTTAACCGGAGAATAAAGACTGGAAACAGATTACCACAGTTCAATTGTGCAAACTGCGACGGAAGCGGTTCACCACCTGGCTATCCAGCCCAATGCAGTCACCGCGTAATTCGGCGCTGAGTTTCGCCATAAACTGGATCAGGAAATCGGCATTGTGACGCGCCAGCTCGCGGCCCATTTCCGTTTGCATTGTATCAGGCAATCGCAGCAGCTTGGTCTGAAAATGGTCGAGGGCATACGCCCGGTCGTCGAGGGGACGCGCATCGGCAAAGGGATCGTTGGCATCAAAAAGCGGCACGCCCAGCGCGCCTGAGACGGCAAAGACGCGCGCCAGGCCGATAGCGCCTAACGCTTCCAGCCGATCGGCGTCCTGCACAATTTTGGCTTCCATGCTCTGCGGCGCAATCCCTGCGCTGAAGCTATGCGCTTCAATCGCGTGCGCGACGGCCGCAACATGGTCTGGCGGAAAGTCCGGGAAGTCGCGGCGCAGAATGTCACCCGTTCTAAGCGCCGCGAGCCGTGACGACTGGCTGCGTTCGGGATGGTTTTTCGGCAGGCTGACGATATCGTGGAAATAGCAGGCGGTAAGAACCACCAGCGGCTTCACCGGCTGGTGGACCATGATTTTTTGCGCCGTCATCCAGACCCGACGAAAATGCGAAATATCATGTGCGGTATCGTCGGTGCTGTGGTTTTCCTCAAGCCAGCGCTCAAAAATGTGCTGCCACCCGGCAAGTTCCATCGTCATGTCCTGTTATTTAAAAGAGCGTTAATTATAACACAGCCGAATCAAACAAATTAAAAAATAGAATTAAGAAATACTTAATAATAATTACACCTTATAAATTCAATATATTAATTCATGAGAAAAATATAGAGACCATTAGAAATATTTTGCAATATTTCATAGAACTTAATTACATTTATTTTTGAAACTAAACGCTATCTCCTGGAATAGTATCGACCACGTAATTACGGAGGGTGATTACATATATTCATATAAATTATCTTTAAAGGGAATATATAATGAAAAGAAAAGTTCTGGCAATTCTGGTACCCGCATTATTAATGGCAGGCGCAGCAAATGCGGCTGAGATGTACAACAAAAACGGCAACAAAGTTGATCTGTACGGGAAGGTTGATGCGCGTCATACCTTCTCTGACAACCCGGGCGATGACGGCGACGAAACCTATGTACAGGTTGGTTTCAAAGGCGAAACCCAGATCGCAAATGACCTGATCGGTTACGGCCAGTGGGAATATAAAGTCTTCGCGAACGACACCGAAGGTTCAAATAAATCATATAACCGTCTGGCGTATGCTGGCCTGAAATTTGGCGAATACGGTTCATTTGATTACGGCCGTAATTACGGCGTCGTGTATGACGTTGAAGCCTGGACCGATATGCTGCCCGTATTCGGCGGCGATTCTTACACCTGGACCGATAACTTCATGAACGGCCGTGCTAACGGTCTGGCTACCTACCGTAATAGCGATTTCTTCGGCCTGGTGAACGGTCTGAATTTCGCGCTGCAGTATCAGGGTAATAACGAAGGTGGCCCGCACGAAGATCAAAACGGCAATGTTGTTAATGTTCAGGAAGGCACTAAAAACGGTCATAAAGACGTGCGCTTCCAGAACGGTGACGGCTTCGGTATGTCTACCTCCTATGACTTCTCTGGCGATCTGACCGGCCTGAGCCTGGGTGCGGCATACTCTTCTTCTGACCGTACCAACGAACAAGAGGCTGCGGGCGTAAATAACGCGCACTTTGCCGGCGGTAAAACAGCAGAAGCATGGGCCATTGGCGCAAAATATAATGCCAATAGCATCTATCTGGCGATGATGTACGCTGAAACCCGCAACATGACGCCATACGGTAACTATGGTATTGCGGATCAGACCCAGAACTTCGAAGCGGTAGCACAGTACCAGTTCGACTTCGGCCTGCGTCCGTCCCTGGCATGGGTTTACTCCAAGGGCAAAGACATGACTTATCCTGGCACCGCCAGCCACCCTCAGGGTCAGCATGGTGACATGGATCTGGTTAACTACATTGACCTGGGCATGACCTACAGCTTCAACAAAAACTTCTCCACCTATGTTGATTACAAAATCAACATGCTGGACAACGACGAAAGCTTCTACAAAGCCAATGGTATTTCCACCGACGACATCGTTGGCGTCGGCATGACCTACCAGTTCTAATCTCTAAAAATACCAAAGGCCGCATTTGCGGCCTTTTTTATCTCTTCACGGTCTGTGTTATGGCGCTTCCTGCAGCGCCACGCGGATAAATCCGTTGTTCTGCGCCAGCAGCTCATGGGCTTTCCAGGCGTCCAGACCCGTCAGCACCATCAATACCGCCGTTTTGCAGTGATGATTACAGCTCTCCAGCGCGGCTTTTGCCTGCGCCCGGGAGCATCCCCCCGCCTCCATCACAATGGCGATTTGTCGTTCAGCCCATTTGGTATTGCTTGCCTCAAGATCCACCCGCAGGTTGCTGTATACGCGGCCCGTTCGGACGGCCAGCCCGGTGGCGATCGTCGAGAGGATCATTTTCTGCGCAATCCCCGCTTTGGTGTTGATATAACCTGCGACCACAGCGGGACCCAGCTCCGGAGCGATGACCATGCTTGCCAGCTGCGCGGCTTCACTTTGCGCATCACCGGTAACAATGGCGACCGGTGAACCCAGCGACCACGCATGGCGCATGGCCCCCCAGACCCACGGCGTTTTTCCGCTGACCGTGACCGCCAGCATCATATCGTGTTCACCAAACCTGATGGCCTGCAGATCGGCAACGCCGCGCTCGTAGCTCCCTTCCCCTTCTTGCGCCGTAACGGCAATGACAGGGGTTTTGCCGGGCGCATAGTCATCGGCAACCTGCTGTGCGGCTCGCCCCGACGGCCCCGCGCCCACGATGACCAGGCGACCGCCGTGGCCGAGCGTCGCGGCGGCGTTGTCCACCACGCGGGCGAGAGCTGGTAAACAGGTGGCGATTGCAGCAGAGATGAGTGCATCATCCTGGTGAATGACTTTCAGCATGTCCAGCGTGGACAATCTATCAATATTCATCGTGCTGGCGTGCCGTCTTTCCTTGACCGAACCGGTAAGCATAATGCTCATAAACAGCCTCCTTATTATGAGTACCCACACACTATAAAGTGTTTTATATAGATGACCTGCGAGGAGGGTCACGAAAAGAGGACCCAATCCACGGCTTTACATGGCTTTAAGAAACGCGCGTCATCAGCGATAATTACCCCTTTCTTACTATCGCGGAGTGTTGATGAGCGATTTGCAGCCTTTCCTTCCGACGCGCAAGCGCCCCATGAAACTGAATACGCTGGTCACGCTGATGGTGTGCGCGATTATTGCCTCTGTGCTGCTGCTGGTCTTTGCGCTCTACTCTGTCCAAATCACCCGGGCGACCCGCGACGATGTGAAAGATACGGCGCTGGGTATCGCCCGCACGCTGGCCGACAGCCCCGAAATCAAGCGCGGTTTGATGCAGCCCCCGCAGGCTGACATCATTCAGCCCATCGCCAGAGCCGTCACCCAGCGCAACGATCTGCTGCTCACCGTGGTGACCGACATGCGGGGGATTCGCTACTCGCACCCGAACGAAGCGCTCATCGGCCTGCACTTTATTGGTAACGACCTGGAACCCGCGCTGGAAGGTAAAGAGAATGTCTCCGTCAACCGCGGCGCTCTCGCCGAAGCGCTCCGCGTCTTCACGCCGGTTTATGACAGCCAGCACGACCAGATTGGGGTGGTGGTGGTCGGTATCTCCCTTAAAAAGGTGGAAGACCAGATTGCCCGCGGGCGGCTTAATGCGCTGTGGACGATTTTATTCAGCATCTTTATGAGCTCCATGGCGATTTGGGGCCTGGTGCGGGTACTGAAGCGCATCCTGTTCGGGCTTGAACCGTACGAAATTTCCGCCCTGTTCGAACAGCGTCAGGCGATGCTGCAGTCGCTGCGCGAGGGGGTGCTGGCCGTCGATATTCACGGGCGCGTGACGATGATCAACCAGACTGCCAGAGAAATATTGCTTCTCCCTTCCGGCAAGCAGACCGAAAACGCCAGCGCGCCCCTGCTGGCCAGCCTGCGTGACGTCTCAAAGACGGGCGTTGCGCGAAAGGATCAGGAGATTAGCTGCAACGGGCGTCTGCTGCTGTGCAATATGGTGCCCGTGAAAAGTCAGGATCGGGTAATCGGCGCTATCACCACCTTCCGCGATAAAACGGAAATCAGCCAGCTGATGCAGCGCATTGATGGCATGGTGAACTACGTGGACGCCCTGCGGAGCCATACGCACGAGTTTATGAATAAGCTGCATGTGATCCTGGGCCTGCTGCACATGAAGCGCTACGACAAGCTGGAGGAGTACATCCTCCAGACGGCGCATCATTACCAGACGGATATCGGTACAATACAGAGCAAGGTAAAATCCCCGGTTATCGCCGGCTTCCTGCTGGGTAAAATCAATCGGGCGAAAGAGGCGGGCGTCACCCTGACGCTGGCGGATGAATGCCAGATACCCGATACCGCCAGTGAAGAGCAGGTCGCGGTGCTGATCACCGCGCTGGGTAACCTCATTGAAAACGCGCTCGACGCGATGGAAGGACAGCAGGACGGTGAGATCGGCCTGCTGCTGCATTATCAGAACGGCTGGCTCAGCTGCGAAGTCAGCGACGATGGCCCCGGCATTGATCCCACTCAGCTGGAGGCTATTTTTACAAAGGGCTTCTCAACAAAAGGTGAAAACCGCGGCGTTGGGCTGTTCCTTGCTCGCCAGCAAATCCAGAATCTCGGCGGCGATATCACCGTCGAGTCTGAGCCTGGCGTATTTACCCAATTTTTTGTTCACATCCCCTGGGATAGCGAGAGGAATATCGCGTGATAAATGTATTAATTGTCGATGATGACGCCATGGTAGCCGACCTCAACCGTCTGTACGTCAACCGTGTTGAAGGTTTTAGCTGCTGCGGCGTCGCCTCCACGCTCAACCAGGCCGAGGCCATCATTAATAACCCCAGCCAGCCTGTCGATCTGGTGCTGCTGGACGTCTATATGCAGCAGGATAACGGGCTGGATCTGCTGCCCGTGATTCGCGCATCCGGCCGCCCCATTGACGTGATTATGATCTCGTCGGCTGCCGACGCCGCCACGATCCAGACCTCCATCCATTACGGCGTGGTGGATTATCTGATTAAACCGTTCCAGTTCCCGCGCTTTGAAGAGGCGCTGAACGGCTGGAAGGCAAAGCATACTCTGATGGAGTCGCACTCGTATTATGAACAGGCCGACGTCGACCGGCTGATCCACGGCGGCGCGCCGGAGCTGGCGGACAGTAAAAAGCTGCCGAAGGGGCTAACGCCGCAAACGCTGCGTACGATTTGCCAGTGGATTGACGCTCATCCGGAAACGGAGTTTTCCACCGACGATCTGGCAAACGCGGTCAATATCTCCCGCGTGTCCTGCCGCAAATACCTGATCTGGCTGGCGCAAATCAACATACTGTTCACCAGCATCCACTACGGCGCCACCGGCCGTCCGGTGTATCGCTACCGCCTCCAGCCGGAGCAAACGGCGCTGCTCAAGCAGTACTGTCAGTAACGCGGTAGGTATTATCCAGCAGCGTAAAGCGGAAGTGGCGCATCGAAGAGATCGCCACTTCTTTTGTTTTGGTCACAAAAATGGCTTCAATATCCGGGCGAGAGCGCAGCACCGCGCAGCCCTTTTCCACGCCCATGCCGTACATCAGCGTGGTCCAGATATCGCCGTCGATGGAATCTTTTGAAATGATGGTCACGCTGTCCAGCTCGTTGTCCAGCGGATACCCGGTACGCGGATCGAGAATATGGTGGTAGCGCCTGCCGTTTTGCTCAAAGTACCGCTCATACGTGCCCGACGTTACCACGGAGCGGTTTTCCACCGTCATTGCGCCAATCAGCGCCTCACCGGTGAACGGTTTTTTCAGCCCCACGCTCCAGCCCCCTTCCGGCGAGCCTAACGTCTGAACGTTTCCGCCGAGGTTGATCAGCCCCCGCTCGGTGCCTTCTTTGTGAAGATAATCCCGCACCCGGTCGGCAATATACCCTTTGGCGATGGCCCCCAGATCGATCTCCATCCCTGCTCGGGTCAGAAACACGCTGCTCCGGGCCTCGTCAAGAATGACATCTTCAGGATGGGTTATCTCAAGCAGCGCCGCGATTTCGTCTGCGGGCGGAACGCTGTCGCCCTGAAAGCCAATTTTCCAGCGCTTCACCAGCGGACCAATCGCCAGGTTAAAGGCGCTGTCCTGAAACAGGCTTGCCGCTTTTGCGCAGCGGATCAGCTCAAACACCGCCCGGCTGACGACGACCGGATGTTGCCCAGCCGCATGGTTGATGTCCATCACCTGCGAGCGCGCGCGGTTGACGGTGAGCAGATCTTCATACTGTTTGATCAGGCGAAACACGCGGGATGCGAGGGCTTCGTCGTGGGAGAAGAGTTTCAGGAGGATGGGCGAGCCCATCAGAACGGCGGAGTAGCTGTAAACACGGTTATCAGACATGGCACGTTTCCTCAGATGTAGCCCCGGCAGGCACCGCGCCGCCGGGGAAATTGCCGGATAACGTTGCGTTTATCCGGCCTACAGCACAGGTGCTTTATGCCATTTTTGCGCGCATCGCCGCCTGATGTCCGGCAAGGGTACCAAAAATAATGATGTCTGCCACTGCGTTACCGCCGATACGGTTACCGCCGTGGATCCCGCCGACCACTTCCCCGGCCGCAAACGCGCCCGGCAGCACGTTGTGGTTGCTGTCCAGCACGCAGGTGTCGGTGTTGATGGTCACGCCGCCCATGGTGTGGTGCACGCCCGGCGCAATCTGAATGGCGTAGAACGGCCCTTCATTGATTGGCGCACGCAGCGCGGTGGTGCGGCCAAAATCATCGTCGTGCTGTTTTTCGACAAAGCCGTTGTAGCGTTCCAGCGTGGCCAGGAAGGCGTGATGATCCATACCCAGCGCTTCCGCCAGGGCTTTTGGCGAGCTGGCGCTGGTCACGAAGCCTTTCGCGATGTATTCATCCGCGGCTTTGTTTTTGGCGCGTACGTGCTCATCAAAGACGATGTAAGCGTATTTCTCGGGCAGCGCGATGATTTGCGCCGAGACTTTATCGCGGGTCGACATTTCGTTGTAGAAGCGTTCCCCTTTCTGATTGACCAGAATCGCCCCGCCGCCGCGAATGGATTCGGAAATCAGGTACGAGGTTTTCTGCTCCACGGTTGGGTGAATTTGAATTTCGCCCATATCCACGGTGCCCGCCCCGATGCGTTCCAGCAGCGCGATACCGCCCCCGGTGGCCCCTTTGTGGTTGGTGGTGACAAACCCTTCCAGATCCGGACGGTATTTCACTACCATCTGGCTGTTGGCGCTGAACCCACCGGTGGCGACAATCACGCTTTTGGTTGCCACAGTGACGGTTTCGTTCTCTTCGGTGGTCAGGCGCACGCCGGTGACTTCGCCGTTTTCAAAGATAATGTCGCTGACGGAGGTATCCAGCATCACCTCGATGTTGCGTTTGTTGACGTTACGCACCAGGCCGCTGATCAGATAGCCGCCCACCGCAGAACCGTCTTTTGGACGGTGAGTACGGTCAATGCTCATCCCGCCGGTGGTGGTGATGTCGTTCAGCATAATGCCGCGCGTTGCCAGCCACTCAATCGCCTGCGGCGCGTTCTCAACAAAGCGACGCAGCAGTTCCGGGTTGTTCTTGTTACCGCCGCCCTTCAGGCTTTCCTGGTAGAACAGCTCTTTGCTGTCCTGGATGCCCTTCACGCGCTGGAAGCGGGTTTCAGCGGCGTTCATCCCGGCAGAGGCTTTAATGGTGTTCCCGCCGATGGTCGGCATTTTCTCGACGATCAGCACGCTCGCGCCTTCGTCGTGAGCCTGAATTGCCGCCGCCAGACCGGCACCGCCGCTGCCGACAACGACCACGTCCACGCTGCGGGTTTCGTTCGGGTCAACGCCCTCTTCCGCGGCCAGCGCTTTGCTGGATTTCAGCATCGCTTTAGAGACCGCTTTCTTCACCGCTTCACTCTGGCTGGTTGCGCCGGTAATGGCGTCCACGTGCGGAGTATTGGCGTCCAGAATGCGGGTACGGATCTCTTCAAAGCTGGTCACAAACTCAACGTCTTCGCTCGGGCCGGAGGCCAGCTCGATGTCCGCGATGCGGTCGGTTTCCAGGCTGACGTTAATCACCAGCTCGTTGGCGTCGTCCTGCACTTTCTCGACGAAGGTGCCCGGCTTGAATTTGGATTCGCCCATGCTCATGTCGCGGATCATCGCTTCTACCAGCGAGAAGCGCCACAGCGGTTCCGGAATGCTCAGCGCTTCACGTTTGGTGCTGTCCATAAACAGCTCGAGGCTTTCGCCGGCCGCGATGCGGTCTGTCCAGTCCGGATACGCGATGGTGGCGCGGCCAACCGCAATCAGGTCGTAGCCGTGGTCAAGCGCTTCATTCACGTCTGCAGCATTTACCACGCCGCCCACGCCCATGACCGGAACCTGCGCCAGCGTTTCAGAACGCATCGCGCAGTATTTTTCGATGAGCGGGGTCGGGTCCTGAGTGTCGACAATGGAAGGACGCAGGGTCGCGCCGACGGAGAAGTGCAGATAGTCTACGCCGCGCGCGGCCAGCTTCTCCAGCAGGTACATGGTGTCTTCAAAACGGATGCCCGGGACTTCCAGCTCTTCAGGGGAGAAACGGTAACCAATAATAAAGGCGTCGTCCGCATACTGGCGCACCATTTTGTGGGTGATGTCCAGCACCGCCAGCGGGAACTTCGCGCGATTATCGCGGCTGCCGCCCCACTCGTCATCGCGCTGGTTAGAGTTCGGTGAGTAGAACTGCTGAATCAGGTAGGTGTTCGCCCCGTGGATTTCCACGCCGTCGAAACCGGCCTGAATGGCGCGGCGCACGGCCTCACCAAACTTGCCGATCATGCCTTCGACTTCTTCAGCGGTCAGCGCAACCGGCGTTGCGGCACCTTCGCGCGGTGCGGCTACGGCACTTGGGCCAACCGGGGTACGGCCGCCGATCAGCTTAGGGTCGACCATGCGGCCGCCGTGGTAGATCTGCAGCAGCGCCTTAGATCCTTTAGATTTAATGGCCTCTGCAATTTTCGCCAGCCCGGCAATTTTCTCGTCATTATCAATACCGATCGCGCCCGGGAAGGCGAGACCGAGATCGTCGACGAAGCAGCACTCCACGATGATGGTGCCGATGCTGCCGGAGCGGGCCCGGTAGTACTCCACCAGCTCGCTGGTGACGGTACCGTCATAGTAGCCGGTACAGGTGGTCATCGGGGCCATTAACAAACGGTTTTTCAGTTCAGTACCATTCGGTAATGTGAAGGGGCTAAGAATACGTTCGTTAGTGCTCATAATAGAAACTCCAAACTTTAAAAATTAAGAATTCGTTATCGGATGTATTTTTTAGTTCGCCGTTATTTGCCGATGTTATGATATTAATATAATGATTTTTTTAGTTTCTAAAGCTATTACATTAGTTAAAAAACTATTTAATACCCGGGATAACAGAAATAACACAATGGTGTTAGCGAGAATAATTCACTCATTCACAATAATTTAAAATACGTTAAATTTTTATTGGTAAGACCATTTTCACAAATCACTTGAAAATCCATTAAATTCAACACAATGAACAAATACCAGAATTACAATTGTTACAAAAATGATAAAGAAAACAGCAAAAAACAGATAATAACCACATACGCCTGAGTGGTTATTATTAAAAGCACAAAAATAATCCTGCAATTCTGTTTTTTTGATCCTGATCAATAGTTCTGGCATCCAAAAGCGCAATATAAAAACATCATCAATTTTTAATTTAGCGCACACAAAAAAGCGTTAAATCGTTATTAACAGAAAAACCAAACCGCATCTTTTATAACTAAAAAAAGCAAAGAAACTTAAAAAACCGCGTTTGGCTTTTTTGTACCACCGAATTCTTAACAACTTAAGACGTGAAACTATGAATACAAAAACTGCTGTAACGCCCCCCGTGGCGAACCAGGCATCAAACGGAAACGCAAAACGTCTGCTGATGATGGCATTGCCCGTCATCGTCGCCGTACTGCTGCTGTTTGTCCCGGTACCGGAAGGACTGCCTCCTTACGCATGGCACTACTTCGCCATCTTTGTCGGCGTGATCGTCGGTCTGATCTTCGAGCCGTTGCCGGGTGCGGTGATCGGCCTGACCGGCGTGGTCGCCATTGCCCTGTGCAGCCAGTGGGTGTTGTTCAGCCCGGAACAGCTGGCGGATCCGAAATTTAAGCTGGCGGGCGCCTCCTTTAAATGGGCGGTGAGCGGCTTTGGTAACTCGACCGTCTGGCTGATTTTCGGTGCCTTTATGTTCGCCGCAGGCTACGACAAAACCCGCTTCGGCCGCCGTCTGGCGCTGATTCTGGTGAAGTACCTCGGTCGTCGCAGCCTGACGCTCGGTTACGCGATTACGTTTGCTGACCTGCTGCTGGCACCGTTCACGCCGTCCAACACCGCGCGCAGCGGCGGGACCATCTATCCGATTATCGCTAACCTGCCGCCGCTGTACGGTTCAAAACCGAATGACCCAAGCGCGCGCAAAATTGGTTCGTATCTGATGTGGGTGGCGATCACCGCAGCCTGTATCACCAGCTCCATGTTCCTCTCCGCACTGGCGCCGAACCTGCTGGCGCTGGCGCTGGTGAAAAGCACGGTTGGGATCGACATCTCCTGGGGCACCTGGTTCCTCGCGTTCCTGCCGCTGGGCATCCTGCTGATTCTGACCATGCCGCTGCTGGCCTACTGGTTCTACCCGCCAGAAGTGAAAGTGAATAACGAAGTACCGCTGTGGGCGACCCGCGAGCTGGAAAAACTGGGCAAACTGTCCCGCAATGAAATCCTGCTGCTGGTGTTCGTCTGCTGTGCGCTGCTGATGTGGATCTTCGCCGCCGCGTGGATTGAGCCTGCCATGGCTGCCCTGCTCATCGTCGGCCTGATGCTGTGGACCGGCGTGCTGGAGTGGAACGATATCACCGGCAACAAGGCCGCATGGAACACCTTCGTCTGGTTCGCCACCCTGGTGGCGCTGGCGGACGGCCTCTCCTCTACCGGCTTTATCAGCTGGCTGGGTAAAGAAGGCGGTCTGTTAATGAGCGGTATCTCTCCGGGCGTGGCGACCATCGTCCTGCTGCTGGCGTTCTACCTGCTGCACTACCTGTTTGCCAGCACCACCGCGCACACCACGGCGCTGCTGCCCGCGATGCTGACCATCGCCTCCACTATTCCGGGCATGAATATGGAAGTGTTTGTCCTGCTGATGGTGACCTCGCTCGGCGTAATGGGGATCATCACCCCGTACGGTACTGGCCCAAGCCCGATTTACTACGGCAGCGGCTACCTGCCAACCAAAGACTACTGGCGCCTCGGCACCATCTTTGGTGCCATCTTCCTGGCGGCCCTGCTGCTGATTGGTTATCCGTGGATGTCCATGATGTTCTAAGAACAATGCCCGGTGGCGCAAGCTTACCGGGCCTACTCGTTCTCATCATGCTTTGATTTTGTAGGCCTGATAAGCGAAGCGCCATCAGGCAAAAACAGATTTTGGAGTTGAGTATGTCGAATAAGCCCTTTGTGTACCAAAACCCCTTCCCGCTTTCCCATGACGACACCGAATACTATCTGCTGACCAAAGAGCACGTTTCCGTTGCCGAGTTCGACGGCCAGGAAGTGCTGAAGGTAGAGCCCGAAGCCCTGACCCTGCTGGCGCAGCAGGCCTTCCACGATGCGGCGTTTATGCTGCGTCCTTCGCATCAGAAGCAGGTTGCCGCGATCCTGAACGACCCGGAAGCCAGCCAGAACGACAAATATGTTGCTCTGCAGTTCCTGCGTAACTCTGAAATTGCCGCTAAGGGCGTGCTGCCAACCTGCCAGGACACCGGCACCGCGATCGTCATGGGTAAAAAAGGCCAGCGCGTCTGGACCGGCGGCGGTGACGAAGCCGCCCTGAGCCAGGGCGTGTACAACACCTACATTGAAGATAACCTGCGTTATTCCCAGAACGCCGCGCTGGATATGTATAAAGAGGTGAATACCGGTACCAACCTGCCGGCGCAGATTGACCTCTACAGCGTGGACGGTGACGAGTACAAATTCCTGTGCATGGCAAAAGGCGGCGGTTCTGCCAACAAAACCTATCTGTATCAGGAAACCAAAGCACTGATCACCCCGGCGAAGCTGAAAAACTATCTGGTTGAGAAGATGCGCACGCTCGGCACCGCCGCGTGCCCGCCGTACCATATTGCCTTCGTCATTGGCGGGACCTCTGCAGAAGCCACGCTGAAAACCGTGAAGCTGGCCTCTACCCGCTACTACGACGCGCTGCCAACCGAAGGTAACGAACACGGCCAGGCGTTCCGCGACGTTAAGCTCGAACAGGAGCTGCTCCAGGAAGCGCAGAACCTCGGCCTGGGCGCACAGTTCGGCGGTAAATATTTCGCTCACGATATCCGCGTGATCCGCCTGCCGCGCCACGGCGCGTCCTGCCCGATCGGCATGGGGGTTTCCTGCTCCGCAGACCGCAACATTAAAGCGAAAATCAACCGCGACGGGATCTGGATTGAGAAACTGGAGCACAACCCGGGTCAGTATATTCCTGAATCACTGCGCCAGCAGGGTGAAGGCGACGTGGTCAGCATCAACCTGAACAAGCCGATGAACGAGATCCTGGCGCAGCTTTCCGCGCACCCGGTTTCTACCCGCCTGTCGCTGAACGGCACCATCATCGTGGCGCGCGACATCGCCCACGCGAAGCTGAAAGAGCTGCTCGACAACGGTGAGGAACTGCCGCAGTACGTTAAAGATCATCCGATCTACTACGCGGGCCCGGCCAAAACGCCGGAAGGCTATGCCTCTGGCTCACTCGGCCCGACCACCGCAGGACGCATGGATTCGTACGTAGACTTGCTGCAATCCCACGGTGCGAGCATGATCATGCTGGCGAAGGGCAACCGCAGCAAGCAGGTAACCGACGCCTGCCATAAGCACGGCGGCTTCTACCTCGGCAGCATTGGCGGCCCGGCTGCGGTGCTGGCGCAAAACAGCATTAAGAGCCTGGAGTGCGTGGCGTATCCTGAACTGGGTATGGAAGCCATCTGGAAGATCGAAGTGGAGAACTTCCCGGCGTTTATCCTGGTGGATGACAAAGGCAACGATTTCTTCCAGCAGATCCAGAATCAACAGTGCAAAGGCTGCTCACAGCGCTGAGTCCTTCCACAACGCCGGTAACAGCGACAGCGTTTCGTTGATGAGCCCGCGCTTGTCGCTACCCGGCTTCCAGATGGTGACCATCGTCTGAGCTATCCCCTGGCTGCCCACCTCGGTGTGCAGCCTTTTTACATCCTTCCACCGCGCCGCACGAAGGTGAGTCGGCAAAAATCCCCAGCCGCACCCCTTTTCCAGCAGACCGCGCAGCATCTCGAGCTCGTTGGTAAAAAGGGTATGCCCGGAGATTTGCAGACGGCGCGCCACCGGCTCGTCAGACGCCGCGTGCATAATCACCTGCGGCACCAGAGAGAGATCGAGAAGCGAAACCGGTGCCGTAATATCCCTGAATAGCGTCTTCGAGGCGTAGAAATCCATATCAATCGCCCCTAACGCCCGCCATTCCATCTCGTTGCCGACGCTGCGATTGCGCGCCTGACAGATCCCCACATCGGCCTCACCGCTGGCGAGCATCGCTTCCGCTTCATCGCGCGAGGCGCTGGTCAGGCTCAGCCGAATATTCTGGCTCGCCATTTTTGCGATTAGCGCCTGCAAAAAAGCGCGCGGTGTGAACGGATCGTAGACGAGCGCAATATCCTGCGTCGCGCTTTCCGGAACGGCTCTGGCAAACGCCTCAAAGGCTTTTACCTGACGCATCAGCAGATGCGCCTGCCGCTGGAGCTGCTCCCCTTCCAGCGTCAACCGCAGGGCGCGCCCCTCGCGAATAAACAACGCGTAACCCAGACCATCTTCGAGAAAATCAATCAGATCGCGCAGGGTCGTGCGGTCTTTACCCAGTTTACCGGCCGCCTTCACCAGGCTGCCGTGCTCAGCCACGGCGGTGAACGCCTCAAGCTGGGCAAATGAATAGATCAGTGACGCCACAGCATCCTCCACAGCGACTTTTCGGGGGATTTTCCCCCATAACGCGTTTTTTATTATAGGCCGCGGGTTCATAAACTGAAGCCCTTCCTGAGCCATACGAGAAAAACATGAAAAACAAAACAAACCGCACTCTGCTCGCGGCGCTGGTTGTCGGCAGCCTAATTTCCCCTGCCGTCATGGCCGCCTGCAACGATACCGTACTTGAAACCTGTCCGGCCCCTTTTGACGCAAAACTGCCGGACGCGCATACCATGCTCACCTGGAGCCAGGCCGACCGCGTCGTGGGATTTCGCAATGACTACCGCAACTACGCGGGCGACGTGTTCCGCCACGGCAACGCCTCGCCGCTGCTGGCCGCGGAGAAACCGCTGACCGATGCCCGCTACCAGGTTAATGGCCAAACCTACAATCTTGATGATTACCTGAAGCGCCAGAACGTTAGCGGCATGCTGGTATTAAAAGACGGTAAGGTTGCCTATAAGTATCTGGGCGAAGGCAATACCGACAGCACGCTCTGGACCTCACGCTCCGTCGGTAAATCGGTGGTCTCTGCGCTGGTAGGGGTGGCAATTAAAGAGGGAAAAATCCACTCCCTCGACGATCTCGTCACCCAATATGAACCCGATTTAAAAGGCACGGCCTGGGACGGCGTGACGCTGAAACAGCTTATCACCCACACCTCCGGCGTGGCGTGGAATGAGGACTACACGAATCCGACATCCGATTTCGCAAAGCTGACGGAATGCGAGGCCAGGCCGGGCACCTACGAATGCGTGCGAACGTTAGTAAAAGGGTTACACCGCGCGCATCCTGCGGGCGAAAGCTGGTCCTATTCCTCGGGCGGCGCGTGGCTGCTGGGTGACGTGCTTGAACGCGCAACCGGCATGACGCTCGCGGCGTATCTGGAAAAGAGCATCTGGCAGCCGTACGGTATGGCGAGCGACGGCGTCTGGCACGCCTACAGCAAAGGCGAGCATGATGTCGGCGCCCACGGCTTTAACGCCACGCTGGAAGACTGGGGCCGCTTCGGTCAGTTTATCCTCCATAACGGCACGTTGCCGAACGGGAAGCCGCTCCTGCCCGAAGGCTGGGTGAAACAGTCCGCGGACTGGACGCAGGCAAAAGGATCGGTGTCAAACGCCCATCCGGACGGGCTGTATGGCTATCAGTGGTGGAACAACGAAGTGCCGGTCAATGCCGCCAGCGTCGAGCCGAAGGCGGAAAACTCCCTCAAAGGGTCGCTCTGGGCGCTGGGGATTTTTGGTCAGATGATAATGGTGAATCAGAAAGAGAACCTGGTCATCGTCCAGTGGTCCACCTGGCCACAGGCGGAGCCGTCATTCAGCGCCCAGCCGCTGGAGGCGTCGTTAATGTTTAGCGCCATAGCCAACGCGCTGCGCTAATGCTCATAGCCAGGCGCTGCCTGGCTTCCCCTCTGCGCCATGTCACAAAACAGCGATATCAGCCACTTAGCGAATTACCGTGAATAAAAAATCACAAAATTGTTAAGTTATTGTTAGTCATGTAAATCCTGGTCAATGCCGCGTCATTGATGCGCAGCACGCATCGATTCATTCGCGATTTGCGCTTATTAATTTCCGCTTCCTGATCCAGTTTTCAGAAACAGACGAGCATAACGTCACGATAAAAACTGGAGATAATCATGGTTTCCTCAACCTCACCTGCAACGGTCCGTGCGAAAGCAGGCGCGATTTTTCGCGTCACCTCGGGCAACTTTCTTGAGCAGTTCGACTTCTTTCTGTTCGGCTTCTATGCCACCTACATCGCCCACACCTTCTTTCCGGCGAGCAGTGAATTTGCCTCGCTGATGATGACCTTCGCCGTCTTCGGCGCGGGCTTTTTGATGCGCCCGATTGGGGCCATCGTGCTCGGCGCTTACATTGATAAGGTTGGCCGCCGTAAAGGGCTGATTGTCACCCTGTCGATCATGGCCGCCGGGACGTTTCTGATCGTGCTCATTCCGTCGTATCAGAGCATCGGCCTGTGGGCGCCGCTGCTGGTCCTGACGGGCCGCCTGCTGCAGGGCTTTTCCGCCGGGGCGGAGCTTGGCGGCGTGTCGGTCTATCTGGCTGAAATCGCCACGCCGGGCCGCAAGGGTTTTTACACCAGCTGGCAGTCCGGCAGCCAGCAGGTTGCCATCATGGTCGCCGCGGCGATGGGCTTTGCCCTGAATGCCCTGATGGCGGAGAGCGCCATACGCGAATGGGGCTGGCGCATCCCGTTCCTGTTCGGCTGTTTAATCGTGCCGTTTATCTTTTTCCTGCGCCGCAGGCTGGAGGAGACGGAAGCGTTCAGCGCGCGCCGCCAGCATCTGGACATGCGTCAGGTCTTTAAAACCCTGCTTGCCAACTGGCAGGTGGTGGTCGCGGGCATGCTGATGGTGGCGATGACCACCACCGCGTTCTACCTGATCACCGTATACGCCCCCACCTTTGGCAAAAAGGTGCTGATGCTGAGCGCGTCAGATAGCCTGCTGGTGACGCTGCTGGTGGCTATCGCTAACTTTATCTGGCTGCCGGTGGGCGGCGCGCTGTCGGACCGCTTCGGGCGCAAGCCGGTGCTGATTGCCATGGCCCTGCTGGCGCTGGCCACCAGCTACCCTGCCCTGACGCTGCTGGCGAACGCCCCCAGCTTCTCGATGATGCTGGGCGTCCTGCTGTGGCTCTCCTTCCTCTATGGCCTCTATAACGGCGCGATGATCCCGGCGCTGACGGAGATTATGCCTGCTGAAGTGCGGGTGGCGGGATTCTCTCTGGCTTACAGCCTGGCAACGGCGGTCTTCGGCGGCTTTACCCCCGTCATGTCCACCGCGCTGATCGAATACACCGGCGACAAAGCCTCCCCCGGCTACTGGATGAGCTTCGCTGCCGTGTGCGCCCTGCTGGCCACGCTCTACCTCTACCGCCGCCGTGCGGTATCGCTACAAAACACCGTCAAGTCACAGGAGGCCGTATGAAACGCACTGCTTATCCCGCCATCGCGCTGATGCTGGCCTTCCTGAGCGTCAATGCCGGTGCTAAAGACGTAAAGGTCATGATTTCGGGCGGCTTCAAAGCCGCCCTGGAAAAGCTGGCCCCGGAGTATGAACGCCGCACCGGGGATAAAATTGTGATTATTCCCGGTCCCTCGATGGGCACGACGCCGCAGGCGATCCCAAACCGACTGGCGCGCGGCGAGAAGGCCGACGTGGTGATTATGGTGGGCGATGCGCTGGCGACGCTCGAAAAAGCCAGCCTGACCCGGCCCGGCTCGCGAACGGAGCTCGCGGACTCTCCCGTGGGCATGGTGGTAAAAAAAGGGGCGGATATCCCGGACATCAGCAGCGAGGCGATGCTGCGCAATACTCTGCTGCAGGCCCGCTCCATCGCCTACTCCGACAGCGCCAGCGGCAGGTACGTCAGCCAGGCGCTGTTTAAAAAGCTGGGGATTGAAAAAGAGGTGGCGGGCAAAGCGACCATGGTCGAGCGTATTCCGGTCGCCTCGGAAGTGGCGAAAGGTAAATACGCGGTGGGCTTCCAGCAGGTCAGCGAGCTGCTGCCGGTTCAGGGCGTCACCTTTATCGGGAAAATCCCGGATACGCTGCAATACATCACGCGCTTCGCGGGTGCGGTTACCCGTGACGCGGAAAATCCTACGGAGGGTAAAGCGCTGCTGACCTATCTCGCCTCGCCGCCATCAGGGGAAGTCATCCGCGAGACGGGGATGACCCCCGTTACGTCCGGCGATACTGCCCGGTGATCTGCTTTTCCAGTTCAGCCGCAATGTAGGACTGGATGCGCCCCCGGCGCCGGATAAGCCCCACGGTGCGCTTCACTTCCGGTGCCACCAGCGGCAGATGCGTCAGCGGCGTGTGCGCTGACGTAGGCATCGACATGGCGGGAACGGCAGCAATGCCGATCCCCGCCTCGACCATGCCGAGCATCGTGGTGACGTGACGCGTTTCGCAGACGCTCGGGCGTTCGGGAACGATCTCCCCCAGCATCCGATCGAGCAGGTTACGGTTGCCTGACGTTTTATCGAGGGAGATATAGTCCTGCTGGTAAAAAGCCTGCCACGTCAGGTGGCTCTTCTGCGCCAGCGGGTGATCCTTTCGGCACGCGGCGACATAGACATCCTCCACCAGCGGGAAAAATTCGATCTCAGTCGGCAGGTTTCCGGCGAAGCAGATGCCAAAATCCGCCTGGCTGCGGGCCACGGCGTCAATCACATTCCCCGCGCTGCTGTCGATGAGCTTGATGCGCACGCGCGGATAGCGAGACTGAAAGCGTCGGATCACATCAGGCATAAAATAGCAGGCCGCAGAGGGTACCGCGGCAACCGCAATCAGCCCCGTCCGCTCTTCGCTGGCTTTATCGACATCCGCCAGCATGGACTCCACGTTGTCGAGCAGCTGCGCGGAGCGTTCAGCAAAGTTTTGACCGTATAACGTTAAGGCCACGCGGCGGGTGGTACGATCGAACAGCCGGTTTCCCAGCGCGGCTTCCAGCTTTTCAATCCTGCGGCTCAGCGCCGACTGGGACAGGCAGATAGATTCAGCGGCGACACGGAAGTTACCGTATTCCACTAACGCTCTGAAAGCATAAAGATCGTTAAGGTCAAAATTCACGGGCATAGCGTCTGGATGTCCTGTCGGGGGTCAGAGATCGTTGAGATTAAGGCGGATGTAGCGGGCGCGATCGGCAATAGCCTGCCGTTCCCCGTCCTGCATGTCCGCAAGCTGTTTAAAGACAATGCCCAGCCGGGGATTGTTACCCAGACGCGCCTGATTGCGCGCAAAGAAATCCCAGTAAAGGGCATTGAAGGGGCACGCCAGCTCGCCGGTGCGCTGGTTGTGCTGATACCGACACCCCTGGCAGTAATTACTCATCTTATGAATATACGACGCGCTTGAGACGTAGGGCTTACTGGCCAGTAGCCCGCCATCGCCAAACTGGCTCATGCCGAGGGTATTGGGCAGCTCCACCCACTCAAAGGCATCAATATAGACCCCCAGATACCATTCATGAACCGCCTGCGGGGAGAGGCCGCCGAGCAGGCTAAAGTTCCCGATGACCATCAGGCGCTGGATATGGTGGGCGTAAGCCTCGGTGAGCGACTGCCCAACGGCATGCGCCAGGCAGCGCATCTGCGTCTTGCCGGTCCAGAACCAGTCCGGCAGCGGGGCGTGCTGGTCTAAGGCGTTCAGCTCCCGGTAGCCAGGCATCTGCGACCAGTAGATCCCGCGCACGTACTCCCGCCAGCCGAGTATTTGGCGGATAAAGCCCTCAACGGCAGGCAGCGGCGCGTGGCCCGAACGCCACGCCTGCTGGGCGGCCACCACCACTTCCCGCGGATTAAGCATTTTGGTGTTCAGCGCGAATGAAATTAATGAGTGGAAGAGAAAGGGCTCTTCCGCGTGCATCGCATCCTGCCAGGCGCCGAACTGCGGCAGCACGTGCGTGATAAAGTCGTCCAGCCGGGCTTTGGCTTCCGCACGATTGAGCGGCCAGCGAAAATTGTCGGCCTGCGGTTCGCCGAAGGTCTTTACGCCACAGCGCTGGATCTCTTCCCACAGCGCCGTGCGATCGTGGCGGAGGCGAGCGTCGTCCGGTGCGGGCGGTTCACCGGACCAGCGCCTGCGGTTTTCAGCATCGAAATTCCATTTCCCCCCTTCGGGCTCGCCTTCCGCGGTCAACAGTATGCCGTGCTGACGGCGCATTTCCCGGTAAAAGTACTCCATGCGCCAGCTTTTGCGCGACGCAAAGAACGCCCCCACCTGTTCACGGGTGGTGAAGAAATGCTCGCTGCTGACGCAGGCGGTTTCGACGGACGCCGTTTTCGCCCACGTCTGCAGCTGCGTATCAAGACGCCATTCGTCGGGCTCCTGCCACACCACCCTGTCTGCGCCATAATGCGCGACGAGCGCGTTGAGATTGTCTTCCAGCGCGCCGCGGTTTGAGCGGTCAGAGAGCCGGACATACCTCACCCGATGTCCCTTCTCCTTTAACGCAGCGGCAAACGCGCGCATGGCCGCGAAGATGGCAATCACTTTCTGAGCGTGATGAAGCACGTAGGCGGTTTCCGCCCGAAGTTCGAGCATCACGTAAATGACGTTCGAATCGCGGCTATCAAACCAGCTGTGGTGCGGATTAAGCTGATCGCCCAGGATCAGGCGCAGCTCGGTCAACGGTGGCTCCTGCGACAGCGCTCGGAACAGTATTTGACCTCATCCCAGCATTTCGCCCACTTCTTGCGCCACGTCATGGGCCGCTGGCAGTGCACACACGGTCGACTGGGCAGGTCCCGCTTGTTACCTTTGAAATCGCTCATCTTTTCAATACCGTACTGATTTCTTCACTGAACCTGTGGGTTAAGGCTACGACAGACGTCACAAAATGAAGGTGATGCCCGCAAACCGCTACCCACCGCTACGTACGAATGATAGTTTATTCGGGCTGGAATTGTCGCCGCGAGCAATTTTCTGGCATCTTAACCTAATCTGACTTTCCCATTTTTGTTCAAGTGACGAGTTTGCGAGCAAAGCGATGATAAAGTGGCCCTGGAAAACGAATGAGGCTGGCCGGGATATGGCGCTGCCGTGGGATGAGGCGCTGACGATCCCGGTTCTGGCGAATCTAAACCCGGATGAACAAGCGAAGCTGGTTCAGCTGGCGGATCGTTTTTTGCAGCAAAAACGCCTGGTGCCGCTGCAGGGGTTTGAACTCGATCCCCTGAAAAACGCGCGCATCGCCCTGCTTTTCTGCCTGCCGGTGCTTGAGCTCGGTATTGAGTGGCTGGACGGTTTCCACGAGGTGCTGATCTACCCTGCGCCGTTCATCGTCGACGATGAGTGGCAGGACGATATCGGGCTGGTGCACAACCAGCGCGTGGTGCAGTCCGGACAGAGCTGGCAGCAGGGGCCGATTATCCTCAACTGGCTCGATATTCAGGACTCGTTCGACGCCTCCGGTTTTAACCTGGTTATTCATGAGGTGGCGCACAAGCTGGATACCCGCAACGGCGATCGCGCCAGCGGCGTCCCGCTGATCCCGCTTCGCGAGGTGGCAGGCTGGGAGCACGACCTGCATGCGGCGATGGATAACATCCAGGATGAAATAGACCTGGTGGGCGAAAGCGCGGCCAGCATTGACGCCTACGCGGCAACCGACCCGGCCGAGTGCTTTGCGGTGCTTTCGGAGTATTTCTTCAGCGCGCCCGAGCTCTTCGCGCCCCGTTTCCCGGCGCTGTGGCAGCGTTTCTGCCAGTTCTATCAGCAGGCTCCCCTGCAGCGCCTGCGGCAAAATGAAGCGTCTGACGGGCAGGCCTCCCGCCAGATCCATTAAGGTTTTTCAGGACGGGTACGCGCGGTTGACCGTACCCCGATGCTCACCGCTAAAAACAGCAACGCCATTCCCCATGCGGCCACCGTCAAAGATTGCTCTGAGAAAAAGCGCGTCACCACGGGCACCAGCAGCGCGCTGAGGCCGTAGCCTAACGTGTGGCTGGTGGCGATGACGCCCGCGCCCTTCCCGGTGGTGAGCCGATCGTTCAGCAGCAGCTGGTAGCCCGGCGTGGCCATCGCCGCCCCGAGTGACGTAATAACGATACCCACGTAGAACAGCGTTAAACCCGCGACGGACATCAGCCCAAGCCCTGCCACCATCAGCACCGCCGCGATGCAGAGCAGCGTCATCGGGGTGAAATGCTGCGGGCGAACCACCAGAAACTGCGCCGCGAGCGTCGCCAGCGCGGCCATGCTCAGCAGAAGCGCGACATGATGGCCGATCTCGCGGGCGTTGCCGTCCAGCAGCGGGCTAAGATGCGGTGACAGGCCAAGCTGCATCAGGCTCACCAGCGCCGCCAGCAGCAGCGCCAGCAGCAGGAACGGCATCATGGAGGCCTGCAGGCGGGTCGCCTGGTGCGCCACCGGCGGCAGCGGCGGATCTGCGGCTTCGCGTAGCACCAGCAGCAGGGCAATTAACGGCGCGATCGCCATCAGCCAGAGCGGCGCCACAGGGCTGACGCTGAGCATCAGCGCCGCCAGCGGCGGGCCGAGCAAGCGTCCGCAGCTGAGGCCGGAGCTTATCGTCGCCAGCGCCGACATTCTTTTATCCAGCCCCGCACGCTGAATCGCCCACGTCTGGGCCGCAGGCACCAGCCCTGAAACCGTCAGCCCATAGAGCAGGCGCGAGAAGATCAGCCCCGCCAGCCCCCAGTCCGGGTCCAGCCTGCCGGCCGCCAACGCCCAGACCACCAGCGCCATGACGGCGAAGCTGGCCAGGTAGCCGCTCAGCGAGGCCAGCATCACCGCCTTGCACCCTCTCCGCTCGCTCTGGCGTCCCCACCAGGGCGATGCCGGTAAAAAGAGCATGGATCCAAACATCAGCAGCCCGGCCCAGACCGAGAGCGACAGCCCGGTCAGGGTCACCAGCAGCGGGAGCATCACCAGCAGGCCGTTTTGCCCGATACCCAGTAAACCCGCAGATAGCGCCAGGGTCCAGTTAGCTTTTGAGGAGACGTTTTCCGTCAGGGTTTCAGAGTCAGCGCGCATAAGAATGTGAACATAGTGTCAATAAATGTGTGGAAATCATGAAGTTTATGAAAACAAATATTGCAAAAATGGTTGCGACTGTAAACAGAATGAATATCATAACGAGAATTATTATCAATCATGGAATGAGGTACACCTATGCGTGCTCTGCCCCGCTCTGCCGGTACAGACGTTGCGGCCCAGTGTTTTTTAAACGCCCTGTTGCGCGAAACGAAGGACTGGCGCTATCTCCCCGCTACCGCCGCGGATGCGCTATCTGAGATCCATATCCCGCTTTCCCAAACCCAGGCGCTTCGGGTGCCGGTACGCTATTTCTCTCCCACTCAGCATCATCAGTACCGTTTTCCGGCAACGCTTATTCAACGCAACAAAGATGATGGTGACGCTGTCACATTTACCCAACTGGTTGATTTAATTCTTGAAAAACCGTCCGTGAAAGGCTCGCTGGATGTCGATACGCTGGCGCGCTTTAAGCAGCGCGTCCTTGAAAGCCATGCGCACACCTGGCAGGCGATCGATCTGCGCCACGGCTGGGCAACCCTGCGCGATAAGCCGCTGACGTTTGCCGAAGCCGAACAGGCGCTGCTGGTTGGCCACGCGTTTCACCCGGCGCCGAAGTCGCACGAGCCGTTCAGCGAAACCGAGGCGCGTCGCTATCTGCCCGACTTCGCCTCCCGCTTTCCGCTGCGCTGGTTTGCCGTTGAGAGCACGCTCGTGGCCGGTGACAGCCTGAACGTCTCCCTGCGTGAGCGCCTGCTGCGCTTCGCGGCCCAGAGCGCGCCCGAGCTGCTCGGCCACTTCACCGACACCCGCTGGCTGCTGCCGATGCATCCGTGGCAGGCCGACTATCTGCTGGAGCAGGCCTGGTGCCAGCGTCTGGTGGAAAACGGTGCATTGCAGGACCTGGGCGAGGCGGGCGCGCAGTGGCTGCCCACCAGCTCCTCCCGCTCGCTGTACAGCGAAAGCAACAGCGACATGATTAAGTTCTCCCTCAGCGTGCGTCTGACCAACTCCGTGCGCACGCTGTCGGTCAAAGAGGTTAAGCGCGGAATGCGCCTGGCGCGTCTGGCGAAAACGGAACGCTGGCAGGATTTACAGGCGCGCTACCCGACCATGCGCGTGATGCAGGAAGACGGCTGGGCGGGGCTGCGTGACGAAAGCGGCACGGTTCAGGAAGAGAGCCTGATGGCCCTGCGCGTCAACCTGCTGTTCGACACGCCTGACACCCAGACCAACGTGCTGGTCAGCCTGACCCAGGCCGCGCCGGACGGCGGCGACAGCCTGCTTGCCTCCGCGGTGCGACGCCTGAGCCAGCGTCTGGATTTACCGCTCGCTCAGGCCGCCCGCTGCTGGCTGGACGCCTACTGCGACCGCGTGCTGCTGCCGCTGTTCAGCGCCGAGGCGGACTACGGTCTGGTCCTGCTGGCGCACCAGCAAAATATCCTCGTCGAGATGCAGCAGGATTTCCCGGTCGGACTTATCTACCGCGACTGCCAGGGCAGCGCCTGGACCGAAGGGGCCGACGCATGGCTGAAAGAGGCTGGCGAAACCGACGTGGAAAACCGCTTCGGTGAGAGTCAGCTGCTGCGCTACTTCCCTTACTACCTCCTGCTGAACTCTACCCTTGCCGTCACCGCCGCCCTCGCCGCCGCCGGTTTCGACAGCGAGGAGAACCTGATGTCCCGCGTGCGCGATGCGCTGGCGGGTCTGCGCCAGACCGCGAAGCAGACCCGCTGCCTCGACTACGTGCTCGACAGCCCGACCTGGAACTGCAAAGGCAACTTCTTCTGCTATCTGCACGACCGCAATGAAAACACCATCGCCGATCCGGCGGTGATCTATTTCGACTTTAGCAACCCGTTTTACAAGGAGAAGGCGTAATGGCTATCGCGAATATCGTCCATTCCGGCTACGGCTTTCGCTGCACCGCAACGGATCGCGCCCTGCCGCTGACGTTGGGTCTCGACGGCAGCGCGGTGCTGGAGCGTCTGAATGCGATCCCGGACGGCTGGCTGGTGGAAGCCCTGGATCAGCTGTTTGTAGCGGCCCCCGCGCTGACCGGCATTACCCTGCCGTGGGCTTCCTGGCAGGATGAACCCCAGGCAAAGGCGCTGTTTAGCCTCGCCCACGGGGACTATCTGGCGCGTGAAACCTTCTGGCAGCTGCCGCTGTGGCTGAAAGGCGAGCAGCCGCAGCCCAGCGGCGGTATGCAGTTTGACGAGAGCCGCCAGCTGTACTTCCCGCTGCGCCCTCACCGCCCCGAGGGCGAGGTATATCGTCGTTACGATCCGCAAATTAAGCGCACGCTGAGCTTCCGCGTGGCCGACGTGGCGCTGGACGGCGAGCGCTTTACCCAATGGATGAATAACCCGCGCGTGAACGCCTTCTGGGAGATGGCGGGCCCGCAGGCCGAGCAGGAAAGCTACCTGCGCCGTCAGCTCGACTCAGCGTACTGCTACCCGGTCATTGGCTGCTTCGACGACCAGCCGTTCGGCTATTTTGAACTCTACTGGGCGCCGGAAGATCGCATTGGCCGCCACTACCGCTGGCAGCCGTTTGACCGCGGGCTGCACATGCTGGTGGGCGAAGAGAGCTGGCGCGGGGCGCAGTACATCCGCAGCTGGCTGCGCGGCCTGAGCCACTATCTGTATCTCGACGAGCCGCGCACCACGCGGATTGTCGCCGAGCCGCGCTTCGACAACCAGCGCCTGTTCCGCCATCTGGACTCCGCCGGTTTCGACACGGTGAAAGAATTTGACTTCCCGCACAAACGCTCGCGCCTCATCATGAGCCAGCGTCACCGCTTCTTCAGCGAGGTGGGCCTGTGAACGCGCGCTGGCAAAAAGTGAACCGCGAGATGGTAGGGAAGATCCTCGCCGAGCTGGAATACGAACGCACGCTGCGCGCCGAACCCTTGGACGTGGACCGCTGGCAAATCACCATGGGCAGCGAAACATGGCAGTTTCGCGCCGCGCGCGGGATCTGGGGCTGGCTGCATATCGACCCGGACAGCCTGATCGCCGCCAGCGGCAATGCCGTGGAGGCGGAAAGCGCGCTGCTGCAGCTGGCGACGGTGCTGGAGATGAGCGACGCGCAAACGGCGGAGCACATGGAAGATCTCTACGCCACGCTGCGCGGCGACATGCAGCTGCTGCAGGCGCGTGAAGGACTGGACGCGGACGCGCTGATCCACCTCGACCCGGACGAATTACAGTGTCTGATGAGCGGCCACCCGAAGTTTATTTTCAACAAGGGTCGCCGCGGCTGGGGGCTGGACGCCCTGCGCCATTACGCCCCGGAGTACCGAGGGCGCTTTCGCCTGCACTGGATCGCCGTGCCGCGGGAGCATCTGGTCTGGAGCAGCGACGTCGATTGCGACATTCACAGCCTGCTGTCCAGCGCCATGGACGATGCCGAGCGCGCACGGTTTGATGCCCGCTGGCAGGCGCTGGGTCTCGACGACGGCTGGCTGCCGGTGCCGCTGCACCCGTGGCAGTGGCAGCAAAAAATAGCCATTCACTTCGTGGCGCAGCTGGCGCGCGGTGAGATGGTTGAGCTGGGCGAGTTTGGCGATGAGTATCTGGCGCAGCAGTCTCTGCGCACGCTCACCAACGCCAGCCGTCGCGCGCCGTATGACATCAAGCTGCCGCTGACCATCTACAATACCTCCTGCTATCGCGGGATCCCGGGCAAATACATTGCCGCCGGGCCGCTGGCCTCTCGCTGGCTACAGCAGCAGTTCACCGCCGACGCTACGCTTGCCCGCTCTGGCGCGCAGGTGCTTGGCGAACCCGCCGCCGGCTACGTGTCGCATCCTGGCTATGCCGCATTGCCGAAAGCGCCCTACCGCTACCAGGAGATGCTGGGGGTGATCTGGCGCGAGAACCCGTCCTGCTATCTGCAGGACGGCGAACAGGCGGTCCTGCTGGCGGCGCTGATGGAAACCGACAACGCAGGGCGTCCGCTGATTGACGCGTGGATCGCGCACTCCGGCTTAAGCGCCGACGCGTGGCTGGAAAAGCTGTTTGAGGCATCGGTGATCCCGTTCTATCACCTGCTCTGCCGCTACGGGGTGGCGCTGATCGCCCACGGGCAGAACGTGACGCTGGTGATGAAGGACTACGTGCCGCAGCGCGTCCTGCTGAAGGATTTCCAGGGCGATATGCGCCTGGTAGATGAAGATTTCCCGCAGGCGCAGAGCCTGCCGGAGCAGGTAAAGGCCGTCACGGCGCGCCTGAGCGCGGATTACATTATTCACGACCTGCAAACCGGCAACTTTGTCACGGTGCTGCGCTTTATCTCACGCCTCACCCAGCAAAGCGGCGTCAGCGAAGCGCGCTTCTATCAGATCCTCGCCGGCGTTCTGCACCGCTATATGGCCGCGCACCCTGAGCTTGCTGAACGCTTCGCGACGTTCGACCTGTTTAAGCCGCAAATTATTCGCGTGATCCTCAACCCGGTCAAGCTGACCTTCTCCGAACACGACGGCGGCAGCCGCATGCTGCCGAACTACGTTACCGACCTTGATAACCCTCTGTTTCTCGCCTCCCGGGAGTCCGCGCAATGAAAACCTATGATTTCATCGGCATTGGTATTGGCCCGTTTAACCTCAGCATCGCCGCGCTGGCGGAAGGGCTGGACGGCTTTAGCTCGCTGTTTCTTGAGCGTAAACCGCACTTCTCCTGGCACCCGGGGATGATGGTGCCGGACTGCCACATGCAGACCAGCTTCCTGAAGGATCTGGTCAGCGCCGTGGAGCCTACCAACCGTCACAGCTTCCTGAACTACCTGGTGCAGCGTAAAAAGTTCTACCGCTTTCTGACCACCGAGCAGCGCACCGTTTCGCGGGAAGAGTTTGCCGATTACCTGTGCTGGGCAGCGGACAACCTCACCAATCTCGCCTTCAGCCAGCAGGTGCAGCAGGTGAACTTTGACGAGGAAAGCGGCCTGTTTGAGGTCGTGACCCAGCGCGATCGCTTCCTGGCGCGCCACGTCTGCGTGGGGATTGGCAAACAGATCAACCTCCCGGACTGCGTTACGACGCAGGACGATACCTGCTTCCACGCCAGCGAGATGATGCTGCGTACCCCGGATCTCGCGGGCAAGCGCGTCACCGTCGTTGGCGGCGGCCAGAGCGGCGCCGATCTGTTCCTGAATATCTTCCGCGGCGAGTGGGGCCAGCCGCTGAGCCTGAACTGGATCTCGCGCCGCAACAACTACAACGCGCTGGATGAGGCCGCCTTTGCCAACGAGTACTTCACGCCGGAGTACGTGGACAGCTTCTGCACGCTGGGTGAAGAAGCGCGTCGCCAGATGCTGCACGAGCAGAAGATGACCTCCGACGGCATCACCACCGAGTCCCTGCTGGCGATTTACCGCGCCATGTACCACCGCTTTGAGGTGCTGCGTGAAAAACCGTGGGCGCACCTTCTGCCGTCCCGTTCGGTGACGTCGCTGGCGCGTCAGGAAAATGGTCAGCGCCTGAGCATTCAGCATCACCTCGACGGCGGCCGCGAGCAGCTGGATACCGACGTGGTGATTTTCGCCACCGGCTACCGCGCCGTTCAGCCCGCGTTCCTCGCGCCGCTGTCCCACCGCCTGCAGCTGGATGCGGACGAAGCCTTCTGCATCAACAACGATTTCACCCTCGAATGGGACGGCCCGCAGAGCAACCGCCTGTTCGCCGTGAATGCCGGGATGCACCGTCTCGGCATTGCCGAACCCCAGCTCAGCCTGATGGCCTGGCGCGCGGCGCGCATTCTGAATCGCGCCCACCCCGACGAGCCGTTTGAGCTGGCAACCACCCCTGGCGTTATCCACTGGCGAAGCACGACCCGCCCGGAGAACAGCCAGGTTTTTAAATCCTTAGCAAAAACCACCGAGTACTGACACACACAATCAGGGTCAACATAACAATGAAACGTTCTCATCTTTGGGTTTTAAATCCTTGCTTGCTTGCAATGCTTTCTACCTCTGCGTGGGCGGAAGAACAAAAGGAAGAAAATATCGTTGTCTCCGCCAGCCGCGCGCACCGCAGCGTGGCGGAGATGGCGCAGACCACCTGGGTCATTGAGCGGGCTGAAATTGAGCAGCAGGTTCAGGGCGGGAAAGAGATTAAAGAGGTGCTGGCGCAGCTGATCCCGGGCATGGACGTCAGCAGCCAGGGGCGTACCAACTACGGCATGAACCTGCGCGGCCGCTCGATGATGGTGATGGTGGACGGCGTCCGCCTGAACTCCTCCCGCAGCGACAGCCGCCAGCTCGACTCCATCGATCCGTTCAACATTGACCGTATCGAAGTGATCTCCGGCGCCACGTCACTGTACGGCGGCGGCAGCACCGGCGGCCTGGTGAACATCGTCACCAAAAAGGGCCAGCCGGAAACCGAAGTGGAGTTCCAGACCGGGGCAAAGAGCGGGTTTAACAGCCATAACGACCACGATGAGAACGTGTCGGCAGCGGTCAGCGGCGGCAACGATAACGCCTCCGGCCGCCTGTCGGTGTCGTATCAGCGCTACGGCGGCTGGTACGACGGCAACGGCGACGAGGTGATCATTGATAACACCCAGACCGGCCTGCAGTATTCCGACCGTATCGACGTGATGGGCACCGGCACCCTCAATATTGACGAGCACCAGCAGCTGCAGCTGACGACCCAGTACTACAAGAGCGAGTCCGACGGCAAGCACGGGCTGTATCTCGGCAAGAACTTCTCGGCGGTCACGGGGGATGCCACCGCCTATAACAAAGGGAACCTCGATTCTGACCGCGTACCGGGCACCGAGCGCCACCTGATCAACCTGCAGTATTCCAATACCGACTTCTGGGGCCAGGATCTGGTCGCGCAGATTTACTATCGCGACGAAAGCCTGACCTACTATCCGTTCCCAACCCTGACCAAAGGCGTGGTGAGCAGCATCGGCGCGTCGCAGCAGAAAACCGATTTTTACGGCGGCAAGCTGACGCTGAACAGCAAGCCGGTCGACGATTTAACGCTGACCTGGGGCGTGGATGCCGACCACGAAACCTTTGACGCCAACCAGCAGTTCTTTAACCTGAGCAAAGCCGCGGCGAGCGGCGGCATGGAGCTGGATAACGCCTACAACGTGGGCCGCTACCCGGGCTACAGCATCACCAACCTCGCCCCGTTCCTGCAGGCCAGCTACGACATTGACGCCATCACCCTGAGCGGCGGCGTGCGCTACCAGTACACCGAGAACAAGGTGGACGACTTTGTCGGCTACGCCCAGCAGCAGGCCATCGCTACCGGGAAAGCCACCTCCGCCGACGCGGTGCCGGGCGGGAAAACCGATTACAACAACTTCCTGTTTAACGCCGGGATCCTCGGTCGCCTGACCGAACAGCAGCAGGTGTGGTTTAACTTCTCCCAGGGCTTCGAAATTCCGGACCTGGCGAAGTACTACGGCTCCGGTACCTATCAGCTCAGCAACGGCCACTATCGCCTGCTGAACAGCGTCAACGTGAACGACTCAACGCTGGACGGTATCAAGGTCAACGCGTACGAGCTGGGCTGGCGCTATACCGGGGATAACCTGCGCACGCAGGTTGCGGCGTATTACTCGCTCTCGGATAAGACCATCACCATCAACAAGACGGACATGACCATCAACCTGGAAGACGACAAGCGTCGTATCTACGGGGTGGAAGGCCAGGTGGACTATTTCTTCACCGACAGCGACTGGAGCACCGGCGCGAACTTTAACGCCATCAAGTCTGAAACCCGCGAAAACGGCAAATGGGAGAAGCTGACGGTCGACAGCGCCAGCCCGTCGAAAGCCAGCGCGTGGGTCAACTGGGCGCCGGGCGACTGGACCCTGCGCGTGCAGAGCACGCAGACCTTTGACGTCTCTGACGCCGACGGCAAGAAGATCGATGGCTATAACACGGTCGACTTCCTGGGCAGCTACGCCCTGCCGGTGGGGAAAGTCAGCTTCAGCGTGGAAAACCTGCTGGACAAAGACTACACCACCGCCTGGGGCCAGCGCGCGCCGGGGCTGTATAGCCCAACCTACGGTGCACCGGGCCTGTATACCTATAAAGGCCGCGGACGAACGTTTGGTCTGAACTACTCCGTGCTGTTCTAATCCTGCGCGCCGCCTGCGGGCGGCGCATTTGCTGTGTAATTTGAACGCGAATTTACTATAAAATCAGCAATTTGCTGAAATTGTCAGCAAACGAACAAAAAGCGCGTTTTCACCCTTTGACAAGGCGTACTGAGGTCGCTACTATGCGCCTCGTTCACACGATTCCTCTGTAGTTCAGTCGGTAGAACGGCGGACTGTTAATCCGTATGTCACTGGTTCGAGTCCAGTCAGAGGAGCCAAATTTGAAAAGCCTGCTTTTAGAGCAGGCTTTTTGCTTTTCTGCATCTGGAAAGATTGTCGGGTGGCGGCTGCGCCTTACCCGACCTACGGGACCATAGGCACGATAAGCGCAGCGCCACCGGGCAATAAACCGCTGCTGTCATCAAGTTACCGCACGACCGGCGGAAAGACCCGTAACCCTAGGGCAGCCGGGCAATCACCTTAATCTCAAACTGGAATCCGTACAGCCACGTCACGCCTATCCCCGTCAAGGTAGGGTAAGGCGCTTCCCCCCAATATTCTGGCAGGACACTCCAGATAGCGTCGAGGTTTGACTCGGGATCGACGACAAAGAGGGTCACGTCAACCACGTCATCGAAGGTGCAGCCCGCAGCGGTGAGCACAGCATTAAGGTTATCGAATGCCAGCCGAACCTGCGCATTAAGGTCCTCTTCAGGCGAACCATCCTCGCGGCTACCTACCTGCCCCGAAACAAACAGGAAACCGTTAGATTTAATGGCGGGTGAATACCGATTGCGTTCATAGAGCGCCTGGCGCCCGAGGGGAAAAACCGCTTCGCGTGCTGTCATGTTTGTACCTTTGTTATGGGGCGAAATCTGCCCGGTGAACATGAAGACACTTTACAGGCGCGGGATCGGGCAGATAAACAAGCGACTTTGTCCATCATTGTTTGTAATATCCAAACAATCGGCATTAAGAGAGGATAAGGAATGGATCGTTTCGATGCGATGCGCGCCTTTGCTCGCGTGGTGGAGGCAGGCAGTTTCACCAAGGCTGCCCAAACGCTTCATATGAGCAAAACCACGGTGACGCAGCTTATTCAGCAGCTGGAAGCGCGCCTGCGCGTCAAATTGCTCCACCGCACGACCCGTAGGCTTGGCGTCACGCCTGATGGCGCGGTTTACTATGAGCGCGTCGTTCGCCTGCTGGCGGACATGGAGGATGCTGAGAACAGCCTGTCCAGTGCGGCAATAACGCCCAGGGGAAGAATACGGGTAGATGTGCCCACTCCTCTCGCTCGACTTGTGCTGGTGCCCGCGCTGCCGGCTTTTCACGCGCGCTATCCTGATATCCAGTTCGACATGGGCGTGAGTGACAGGGTGGTGGATCTGATCGGCGATAACGTGGATTGCGTCCTGCGGGGAGGGGAAATCAACGACCAGTCCCTGATTGCCCGCCACGTCGGCGATTTGCGAATCGGCGTTTACGTCGCACCGAGCTATGTGGAACGCCTCGGCGCCCCTGTGCATCCGCAAGAGCTGGAAAACACGGACCATCGCATAGTGGGATTCTTGTCCTCGCGCACCGGCAGGATTGATCCTCTGATAATGCACGGTGAGAGTGAACAAATTGAAATCACGGGCAGCTATGTGCTCGCCGTGGATGATGGCAACGCTTATCTCGACGCTGGGCTAGCGGGATTAGGCGTGATTGCGCTACCCGTCTATATGGCGGCAGCGCATCAGGCTTGTGGCGCATTAATTCCGCTCTTTGAGGATTGGCGAATTAAGCCAATGCCCCTTTACCTGGCATTTCCGCCGAACCGCCATGTCAACGCCAGACTGCGCGTTTTTATTGATTGGATCGTTGAACTGATGCAGCAGCACGTCCCCACTTCCACCAGGAAGTAACAACATCTATTCGCTCATCATCGCCGATTGACGGTTATGCTGGCGATTTTGAAGCATGCTTTTCGCTCTTCTGCCCTACAGCACAAAGTCATAGTGCGAGCCATCTGGCAGTTCAACATCAAGCCGCAGCTTTCCGCCCGCAGCCTCAACGTAGCGTTTGAGTGAAGAGAGTTTCAAATCGCGCCCTGGCTTTTCCATTACCGCAACGGTAGGCTGCCTGATACCCAACGCCTGCGCCATTTCAACCTGCGTTTTATTTACTTTCTCACGTAACTCAGCCAGATGAATGTTGAGAAGAATATCCGTCGCTATCGCCTCAGCACTGGCGACAACCTCCGGCTTTTCATCCGCTATAAGCTGCTCAAGGGTTCTTCCCATCGCATTATTCCCTCTCTTTTAATGTATTCAGCCAGTGAGTGAATTCCAGGTCAGCAACGAGGAGCATCTCATCGTAGAACCGCTTTTCATTGCCGACTTTATTGCCAGCACAAAGCACGATACCCGTGCGGTTTGGGTCAAATGCGAAAAACGCCCGCAATGGATAGCCCTTACTCTGAATGCGAAGCTCTTTCATGTTGCTGTGACGGGACCCTTTAAGCCTATCAGCGTAGGGTCTCGATAAACCCGGCCCTTTCTCTCGCAATACAAGCAGCGCTGCAAGTACGCAGGCGCGATCGGTATCATCAAGCGCAGTAAACCAGCGATCAAATCTGTCCGTCGTGTTAATTGTCCACACAAGACCTCCATCAAATATAGATCAAAAGCTATATACATGCAAAGCTATAGCGATGATTATGCTGAGAGGGAAAAGAAGATTCTTGTGGGGTTATGTGAATACTGAATGCGTGCCGGAGTATTTCTATGTATCTCTTATCGGATATTCATTTTGTTACGAGCAACATCGAAAAAAGCCCAGGAGCCCGGTCAGCGCAGCGCAGCCGGGCAAACCCGCACCTAAATCTGATAATCAATCGCCACTTCTTCCGGCTCCATGACCTGGCGTTTAATCTCATCCACCGACAGCCCGGCGTTGCACAGCTCGATAAAGCGCCACACATAGTTGCGCTGCAGCTGTCCGCGCTTCAGGCCAAGCCAGACGGTGTTGGCGTCAAACAGATGACGCGTGTCAAGACGCACCAGGTTCCCGTCCTCACGCTCGCCGCTGGACTGTTCCGCCACCAGGCCAATGCCCAGGCCCAGCTCGACGTAGGTCTTGATCACGTCAGAATCCTGCGCGCTCAGCACCACGTCGGGCGTCAGCCCTTTGCGGTTGAAGGCTTCATCAATGCGCGAGCGTCCGGTGATCCCCTGGCGGTAGGTAATCAGCGGCCATTTCGCAATATCTTCCAGCGTCAGGGGAGAGACCTGATTCAGCGGATGATCGACGGGAAGTAACAGGCTGTGGTACCAGCGGAACCAGGGGAACGCCACCAGCAGCGGGTCGTTGCTCAGGCGCTCGCTGGCGATACCGATATCCGCCCCACCGTTTTGCAGCAGCACTTCAATTTCCTGCGGCGTGCCCTGGATGAGCTCCAGACGGACGTCAGGAAAGAGTTCGCGGAACGCTTTTATCACCGGCGGCAGGCTGTAGCGCGCCTGGGTGTGGGTGGTGGCGATGGTGAGCACGCCCGAGGCGTCATTGGTGAAGAGATCCGCCAGGCGACGCACGTTGCTGGCCTCGTTGAGGATCCGCTCCGCGATGGTGAGCAATGCCTTACCCGGCTCCGTCATGCCGAGCAGCCGCTTGCCGCGGCGGATAAAGATCTCTATACCCAGCTCCTCTTCCAGCTCGCGTATGTGGCGGCTAACGCCGGACTGAGAGGTATAAAGCATATTGGCGACTTCGGTCAGGTTGTAGTCCCGCCTGGCCGCCTCACGGATAATTTTAAGTTGCTGGAAATTCACGATTCACTCCGGCGCATCTGACATAGCTCTATTGTTAGAGTCAGCCGAGCTGCAGAACAAATAATAAAAACCAGCATCTTATGCTTTTATGGAATATCAGCTCACGAGCTGGAGTTCACGGTTCTCAAGCGATGGCTTGCTGACCAGCGACATCAAAATCTCTTTTACCGCCTGCGCCTGCGGCGACAGCGAACCGCGTGCAGACATGTTCAGCGACAGCGGCAGGCTCATCGACGGCGTGGTGATGCGGGCCATCCAGCCGTTTGCCGCACCGCACAGCGAGCGCGCGGCGGATTCCGGCAGAACGGTAACGCCCATGCCGCTGGCAATGGCCGCGGTGAGCGTGGAGATGGAGTCAATTTCGCCAATGATTTTGGCCGTCAGGCGGCGCAGGGAGAACGCTTCGTCCACGCGCACGCGCACGGCGCTGTAGTCGCGCGGCAGATAAAGGTTCATCTCTGCCACGGCGGTAAGGTCGACGCTCTGGCCCGGACAGTCGCGGGTGCCCACGAGGTAGAGATCTTCTTTCAGCAGCGGCTGGCTGGTGATCCCGGCAACAGGCGAGCGATCGTACAGAACCGCCATGTCCAGCTGGCCGCTCAGCAGTTTGTCATTCAGGACGGAGCCACTGTTTTCATGCAGGTACACCAGCACTTCCGGCAGCTCGGCGCGGACGGCCTGCAGCAGCGGCATGGTGATAGACGATGCGGCCGTACCCGGTGCCAGACCGATGGAAACATGTCCGCTCAGGGTCTGTCCCACGTTATTCACCGCCAGCTGCGCCTGTTCACACTGGCGAAGAATGGTGCGGGCGTGGGTATACAGGATCTTGCCTGCTTCCGTTGGCGTGACGCCGCGTTTGGTGCGTATCAGCAACTGCTGATCCATCTCGCCTTCCAGAGTAGCCACCTGCTGGCTCAGCGCAGGCTGCGCGATATGCAGCACTTCGGCTGCTTGAGTCAGGCTGCCGATATCGACGATTTTTACGAAGTATTTCAGTCGTCTTAAGTTCATTTTGCCCCCTGTTCGAAATGCGGTGCCGTATCCGGCTGTCGTTGTTGAACAGGTTTTGCAATATGAATGCCACTTTTACCAGGCGCTCTGGACTGGCCGCTAAGCGCCTGAAAATAAGGAAAGCTAATCATAGACGGGGGTTTTATTACCGAAACAGCAGTTTCCGATCTGCCCCATTAGGGGTACAGTCGCACCAAAGCGGTGCATTTCGCTGCCAAAAACATCACTTTGCCGATTTTGTCAGCAAACGATCAAAAGGCGTTGCTCCACCCTTTGACAAGGCGAACGCAGGTCGATAATATGCGCCCCGTTCACACGATTCCTCTGTAGTTCAGTCGGTAGAACGGCGGACTGTTAATCCGTATGTCACTGGTTCGAGTCCAGTCAGAGGAGCCAAATTTGAAAAGCCTGCTTTTAAAGCAGGCTTTTTGCTTTTCTGCGTCTGGTGAAATTGCCGGGTGGCGGCTTCGCCTTACCCGACCTACGGGATTGTAGGCCCGGTAAGCGCAGCGCCACCGGGCGAAACGAACTTATTGACTGAGCTTGACCGGCATTCCCGAGCGCCGCTCCAGTTCGGCACCCGCGCCCTCGTTTATCAGCTGCGTCCGCTGCGCGGCTGACATCGGCAGAGGCACTTTGCGGGTTGATTCAAACTCCGCGCGATTGCGTGATAATGGCTCATGCACTTCCACCCAGCGGCTGCCGTCCGGCTCGGTGGTCACTTTGACGGGCCGATCGATAAGCTGCACGCGGGTTCCGACGGGGACATTATCGAACAGGTATTTGATGTCGTTATTACGCAGACGAATACAGCCCTGGCTCACGCGCAGCCCGATGCCGAAATTCGAGTTGGTGCCGTGAATGGCATACAGCCTGCCGATATAAATCGCGTACAGCCCCATCGGGTTATCCGGCCCCGCCGGCACGAAGGCCGGAAGCGTTTTCCCTTCAGCCGCATAGGCGCGCCGCGTATTCGGCGTCGGAGACCAGGTTGGCCCCTCCTGCTTACGCTCAACCGCCGTCACCCAGTCTCGCGGGGTTTCGCGCCCGGCCTGGCCGATGCCGATGGGCAGCACTTCCACGGTATTGCTGCCCGGCGGGTAATAGTAAAGACGCATTTCCGCCACGTTCACCACAATCCCCTCACGGACGGTGTCGGGCAAAATGAGCTGCTGGGGGATGACCAGCCGGGTGCCGGGTTTAGGCAGAAAAGGATCCACGCCGGGGTTGGCTTCCTGCATATTGCTTAGCCCCTGCCCGTATTTCGCGGCAAACGCCTCAAGCGGTAACGTATTATGGTCCGGCACGGTGATAGCCTGCGGGCTCCCCACCAGACGACTGCCCTCCGGCGGTAAAGGATAGCTCACCGCCTGCACGCTCTGGCTGATAAGTAACGCAGCAAGACAGCCCAACGCCTCTTTACGACGCATCTTCCCTTCCCCAGTCGCTTCGCTCTTTGTTAAGCATAGCGTAGCCGTTTTGCATTACCCATCAGGAAATAAAATCAGTTTGCACAGGCTCACAGGCGCGGTAGTCTCATAGGTTCCGTTTATATGACGGCCGCTATGTGAGTGACCTTTTCTTATACCAATAATTAAAAATCAGTGCAGACAGGACAACTATGGACTCCACTCTCGCCTCCACACATCCCAACGAGGAGACACCTTCGCTCAATCGTGCCCGCCGCGCAGCCCTCGGCAGCTTCGCGGGTGCCGTCGTCGACTGGTATGATTTTCTGCTTTACGGCATCACTGCCGCTCTGGTCTTTAACCGCGAGTTCTTTCCGCAGGTCAGCCCCGCGATGGGCACGCTCGCCGCCTTTGCCACCTTTGGCGTCGGGTTTCTGTTTCGCCCGCTGGGCGGGGTGATCTTCGGCCACTTCGGCGACCGTCTCGGCCGCAAGCGCATGCTGATGCTCACCGTCTGGATGATGGGGATCGCCACCGCGCTGATAGGCGTTCTCCCGTCGTTTTCCGCCATTGGCTGGTGGGCACCGGTACTGCTGGTCACCCTGCGCGCCGTCCAGGGCTTCGCGGTAGGCGGTGAATGGGGCGGCGCGGCGCTGCTGTCCGTTGAGAGCGCGCCGAAGAACAGGAAAGCGTTTTACAGCAGCGGCGTTCAGGTTGGATACGGCGTAGGCCTGCTGCTTTCCACCGGGCTGGTATCGTTCATCAGCCAGCTCACCACCGACGAGCAGTTCCTGAGCTGGGGCTGGCGCATTCCGTTCATCTTCAGCATCGTGCTGGTGATTGCCGCCCTGTGGATCCGTAACGGGATGGAGGAGTCCGCTGAGTTCGAAAAGCAGCAGGAAAAACCGGCCGCCAAAAAACGGCTGCCGGTGATGGAAGCCCTGATTCAGCACCCTGGCGCTTTTCTGAAAATTATCGCCCTGCGTCTGTGCGAACTGCTGACGATGTATATCGTCACCGCGTTTGCCCTGAACTACTCGACGCAAAATCTCGGCCTGCCGCGCGAACTGTTCCTGAATATCGGCCTGCTGGTCGGCGGGATCAGCTGCCTGACCATCCCCTGCTTCGCCTGGCTGGCGGACCGGTTTGGCCGCCGTCGCGTTTACATCACCGGGGCGCTGATCGGCACCCTCAGCGCCTGGCCGTTCTTTATGGCGCTGGAGGCGCAGTCCGTCTTCTGGATCGTCTTCTTCGCCATCATGCTCGCGAATATCGCTCACGATATGGTGGTCTGCGTGCAGCAGCCGATGTTTACCGAGCTGTTCGGCGCAAGCTATCGCTACAGCGGCGCGGGCGTGGGCTACCAGGTCGCCAGCGTGGTCGGCGGTGGGTTTACGCCGTTTATTGCCGCCGCGCTGGTGACCTTCTCCGGCGGTAACTGGCACAGCGTGGCGATTTATCTGCTGGCCGGTTGTCTGCTGTCGGCGGCGACGGCGCTGCTGATGAAAGAGACGCGCCACGGCTGATCTCCCTTTTGTTTCACAGGCGTGTGACATACTATCGGGTAGAGTCGCACACCTGTGGAACAAGGAGACAGAGATGAATAATAAGGGCTCCAGCCTGACCCCGGCTCAGGCGCTGGAACAACTCGACGCGCTGTATGAACAGTCCGTCAACGCGCTGCGCAACGCCATCAGCGAATATATTGAAACAGGGAAACTTCCCGACGAAAAGGCCAGATCCGAGGGCCTTTTTGTTTATCCATCGCTCTCTGTGACCTGGGACGGTAGCGCCAGCACGACGCCGAAAACCCGCGCCTACGCCCGTTTTACCCACTCCGGCTGCTACAGCACCACCGTCACCCGCCCCGCGCTGTTCCGCCCCTATCTTGAAGAACAGCTCACGCTGTTGTACCAGGATTACGGTGCGCACATTGCCGTTGAGCCTTCGCAGCATGAGATCCCGTATCCCTACGTGATTGACGGCTCGGCGCTGACGCTGGACCGCTCCATGAGCGCGGGGCTGACGCGTCATTTCCCGACCACCGAGCTTTCACAAATTGGCGACGAGACGGCTGACGGGATTTATCATCCGGCAGAATTTTCTCCCCTGTCGCACTTTGACGCCCGCCGGGTGGATTTCTCCCTGGCGCGCCTGCGCCACTACACCGGCACGCCCGTCGAACATTTCCAGCCGTTCGTGCTTTTTACTAACTACACCCGCTACGTTGACGAGTTTGTCCGCTGGGGCTGCAGCCAGATCCTCGACCCGGAAAGCCCCTACATCGCGCTCTCCTGCGCGGGCGGGATCTGGATCACCGCAGAGACCGAGGCGCCAGAGCAGGCTATTTCCGACCTCGCGTGGAAAAAACATCAGATGCCCGCCTGGCACCTGATCACCGCCGACGGCCAGGGCATTACGCTTATCAACATCGGCGTAGGCCCGTCAAACGCCAAAACCATCTGCGACCATCTGGCAGTGCTACGTCCGGACGTATGGCTGATGATTGGCCACTGCGGCGGCCTGCGCGAAAGCCAGCTGATTGGCGACTACGTGCTGGCCCACGCCTATCTGCGCGATGACCACGTGCTGGATGCGGTGCTGCCGCCGGACATCCCCATCCCGAGCATCGCCGAAGTCCAGCGCGCGCTGTACGACGCTACCAAGGAGGTCAGCGGCATGCCGGGTGAAGAGGTGAAACAGCGCCTGCGCACCGGTACGGTCGTCACGACGGACGATCGCAACTGGGAGCTGCGCTACTCCGCCTCCGCGCTGCGGTTCAACCTGAGCCGCGCGGTAGCGATCGATATGGAGAGCGCCACCATCGCCGCGCAGGGGTATCGCTTCCGCGTTCCTTACGGCACGCTGCTGTGCGTCTCCGATAAGCCCCTGCACGGTGAAATAAAGCTGCCCGGTCAGGCCAACCGTTTCTACGAAGGGGCTATCTCAGAGCACCTGCAAATTGGCATTCGCGCCATTGACCTGCTGCGGGCGGAAGGTGACAAGCTCCATTCCCGCAAGCTGCGTACTTTCAACGAGCCGCCGTTCCGCTAATAACAATAAGGAAAAATAATGTCCAGCACATCTCCGCTCTCTGCCCTGCGCCACTGGCTTGAGGCCAGCCATCTTGACGGGATGATCGTCCCGCGTGCGGATGCCTGGCAGAGTGAATACTGCGCGCCCTACGACGAAAAGCTGGCCTGGCTGACGGGATTTGACGGTTCGGCCGGCGTGGCGCTGGTGCTGAAAAACAAAGCGCTGCTGTTCGTTGACGGGCGCTATCAGGTTCAGGCGCGCGTCCAGGTTAATACGGATGAGATTGAGATCCACCACCTGCACAACGAGCCGCTGGCGCAATGGCTGGCGGAAAACGTTGCGGCAGGCACACGCATCGGTTTTGACGCGCTGCTGATGACCAATACGGAGTTTGAACAATTGTCTGCCACGCCGTGCGAACTGGTGCCCCTGAAGGCCAGTCCGTTTGACGCCTTATGGACCGACCGCCCTGCCGCACCGGCGGGGCTTATCCGTGAAATGCCGGTTGAACACAGCGGCGAACGCAGCGCGGACAAACGTCAGCGCGTCGCCGCCGTGCTGGCCGCAAAGGGTGCCGATTATCTCGCCATTACCCTGCCGGATAACATTGCCTGGCTGTTAAACGTGCGCGGCGCGGATATTCCTTACAGCCCGGTACCGCTCTCCTTTGCCCTGCTGGGGCGTAACGGCCACGTCGAATGGTTTGTTAACGACAATAAACTCAGCGCTCTGCCTGACAGCGTCCGCAACGCATTCTCCCTTGCGCCGCAGGATACCTTTATTGAGCGCTGTCAGCAGATTGCTGAAGGCAAACGGGTAATGCTTGATGCCGATTCCGCGCCGGTGGCCCTGCGCTTCGCCATAGAACCTCGGGGAGAAATTGTCTGGCAAACCGATCCCATCACCCTGATGAAAGCCGCCAAAAACCCGGTCGAGCTGGCAGGATATCGCGAATGTCATCACCAGGATGGCGCCGCGTGGGTTAACTTCCTGGCCTGGCTGAGCCGTGAAGTGCCGCGACGTGAGGCGGAAGGTAATCCGCTAACCGAGCTGGAAGTCCAGGCGCAGCAGCTTGCGTTCCGTCAGCAGCAGCCCGGCTTTATCGAGCAGAGCTTTGCGACTATCTCCGCCTCTTCGAGCAATGCGGCGATGTGCCACTATCATTCAAGCGAGGCCAGCAATAAGCCCCTCAGACGCGATAGTTTTTATCTGAATGATTCCGGTGGTCAGTATCACAACGGCACCACCGACGCCACGCGCACGCTGGCGTGGGGTAACGTCGATCCGCAGCAGCGCCTGCACTACACTGCCGTGCTGAGAGGCTTCCTGTCGCTGATTACCCTGCAGTTCCCTTCCGGGACTCAGGGGCATCAGCTGGATGCGTTTGCGCGTCGCCCGCTGTGGGAGATGGGACTGGATTACGATCACGGCACGGGACACGGCGTGGGGCACCAGCTGCTGATCCACGAGAACCCGCATCGCATCGCCAAAAAGGTCAACCCGTGGCCGCTGGTGGCGGGCAACATCATGACTATCGAGCCGGGATACTATCTGGGCGACAGCCACGGTATTCGTATCGAAAACCAGGTGGAGATTGTGGAGAGCCATCCGGGGTTCTGTAGATTTGCCTCGCTGACGCTGATCCCGATCGATTTAAGCCAGGTTGAGCTGCATCTGCTGAGCGAGCAGGAAAAAGAGTGGCTGGATGCATACCACCAGCAGGTACGCAAGGCGCTGGCACCGCTGGTGAACAGCGATGCGCGTGCGTGGCTGGAAGAGGCGACGGCGCCGATTCGTGTGAACGGATAGTGCGACTTTTGCCGGGTGGCGGCTTCGCCTTACCCGGCCTACGATTCGAGGGTTTTGTAGGTCGGGTAAGGCGCAGCCGCCACCCGGCAATTTCACCAGACGCAGAAAAGCAAAAAGCCTGCTTTTAAAGCAGGCTTTTTAAATTTGGCTCCTCTGACTGGACTCGAACCAGTGACATACGGATTAACAGTCCGCCGTTCTACCGACTGAACTACAGAGGAATCGTGTGAACGGGGCGCATATTATCGATGCTCCCCCTGGATGTCAAAGGCAGAATGCAGTTTTCCGATCGTTTGCCGAATTATTCTTCATTTCGCGCAATTGTCAGGCATTTTTCCGCGGGTATTTCCACAGCCAGCGCCCGCTGACCATTCGCCAGTAGAACAGCGCGCCCCGCACGGCCCAGTCGAGGAACATCCCCAGCCAGACGCCGACCACACCCCATCCGAGCATCACCCCGAGCGTATAGCCCGCGACAACGCGACATCCCCACATGCCGAACATCGATACCCACATCGCAAAGCGGGCGTCGCGCGCCCCTTTCAGCCCGGCGGGCAATACCCAGGAGGCCGCCCAGATGGGCATAAAGGCGGCATTGAGCCAGATGAGGATCTTAACCACCTCTTTAACGTCGTCTTCATGGGTATAGAACGAGGCCATCAGCCCGGCAAACGGCGCGGTTCCCCAGGCGATCAGCGTCAGCCCAATGGTCGACAGCCAGAACACGTGCCGAAGCTGCCGCTCCGCCTGACCTATCTGCCCTTTCCCGAGCCGTTTACCCGTGATGATGGTCGACGCCGACCCCAGCGCGTTACCCGGCAGGTTAATCAGCGAGGCAATCGAAAAGGCGATAAAGTTACCGGCGATAACGTCGGTCCCCATCCCGGCAACAAACATCTGCGTGAGCAGCTTCCCGCCGTTGAACAGCACGGATTCAATGCTCGCAGGAATGCCAATCCCCATCACTTCCCAGATAATGGCGAAGTTAAAGGGGCGGAAATAGCTCTTCAGCGTCAGGCGCAGCGAAGGCGCGATCCCCGCCATCAGCACTCCAATGATGGCCGCCGCACCGATATAGCGTGAAATGGTTAGCCCCAGTCCGGCACCGACGAAGCCCAGTCCGTCCCACGAGAACACGCCGTAGATCAGTACGCTGCTGATGATAATATTCAGGATATTCATCCCGCCGTTGATCAGCAGCGGGATTTTCGTGTTACCCGCCCCGCGCAGCGCACCGCTGCCAATCAGCGCGATGGCCGCCGCCGGATAGCTGATGACGGTCATCTCAAGGTAGGTCAGCGCCAGGTCTTTTACCTGATTCGAGGCATCCCCGGCGACAACGTCGATAATCTCTTTACCGAAATAGTGGATCACCGCCGCCAGAACGGTCGAAAAGACGGTCATGATCATTAGCGACTGGCGTGCCGCCTCGCGCGCACGTTTGGGATCCAGCTTGCCGAGGCTAAAGGCCACCACCACCGTCGTCCCGAGATCGATGGCGGCAAAGAACGAGATCACCACCATGTTAAAGCTGTCCGCCAGCCCGACCCCCGCCATCGCCTCTTTTCCCAGCCAGCTCACCAGGAAGGTACTCAGCACCCCCATCAGCAGTACGCAGGTATTTTCCAGGAAGATAGGCACGGCAAGAGGGGTGATTTCACGCCAGAACAGGACACGATAGCTTTTACGTTTTGCATACCATGGCGTGCGCGCTATCGCCTGGCGTAAGGAGGCAGTGACGTTCAAAATGGACCTTAGCGAGAAAAGTTGAAACTCCATTTCAAATGATGGGGGAGAAATGCTCATCCTGCAAAGTATTTTCCAGAAAAAGATGTGTGGATTTACAACAAACTGACGACAGAATCAGCAATCGGTCGATTTTCCCTAAGATCAGGTTTGACAAAACTTTTTTCGCCGCTAAGATAAGCCTCCACAACGATTCCTCTGTAGTTCAGTCGGTAGAACGGCGGACTGTTAATCCGTATGTCACTGGTTCGAGTCCAGTCAGAGGAGCCACATTTAAAAAGCCTGCTTTTAGAGCAGGCTTTTTGCTTTTCTGCGTCTGGAAAGATTGTCGGGTGGCGGCTGCGCCTTACCCGACCGACTAAAACCAGCGAAGCGCGGGCTGCAGGAAATAAAAAAGGCTCTCTGTCACAAGAGAGCCTTTTTCACTGTTCGCTGCGATTACTCGCTTTTTGCTTCGCCGTTCTTGATTTCGCCCATCACTTTCAGCTTCTTGGAGATGTCGCGACGCTCTTTGGACAGCTCGGCATTTTTGATGATGTAATCATCAACGCGGTCTTCATAGTCGCTCTTCATGCTGGCGATGATGCCCTGAATAGCTTCAACGCTCATGCCTGGCTTGATGTAGTCGCTCAGGTTGTCGAGCAGCAGAACGCGTTTCTGGTTGTCACGGATCTTCTTCTCTACGTCCTGGATTTCACGCTGCAGCTTGTTTTTGCGGCGGAACAGGCGGACGAATTCCAGAACATCCTGGAACGAAGGCTTGGTAGTTTCCATTTTTACACCCCTGATAATGTGAGATTCGGATTCGTTAAAGCAACCGTTGTAACAATAACCTTACTGACAGCGGTCGCGAATGACAATGACTATATCGTTTAAAGCTATCATAACCCCAATTGCTGCTGAATCGAAGCAGCAGGCGTCACATACGCCTTTTATTTGCGCAGCGCCCGACAAATAAGATGCGATAACAGCTCAAGCTGTCGCGCCAGCTCCATGCTCAGCCAGACATAGCCATGAATGGGCGTCTCCGCCACGTTGTCGCTCTGGCGTTCATTGATTAACAGCTTGAGCTCCGCAACGATCTCATTCAATCGCTCGCTGTTGGCCAGTATCGGCTGCGGGTTCCCTTCATAGAGCGCGTGGGCGATGGTCAACAGCGTTTGCTGCGTCATCTGCTGGGTCTCTTTAAGGGTCTGCGCGTTAAGCATCAGCAGATGGCTGGGGCGAGAGACCCAGTGGGCGTTGATCTGCAGCTCAAGCATGCAGACCAGATTGCGGCTTACCGTCTGGATGGCTTCGAAAATCGCTTTCTGAATATGGGTTTCTTTGCTGGCGGGCGTGATCAGTCCACGCATTTTGACCACGTCGTTGAGGATGGTTTGCAGGTGCTTTTCCAGCCGCGGGCGCTCTACCAGGTTCGGAGAAAAACCGGCCTGATAGACGCGGTTAAAGGCGGTAACGTAATTAGCCATCTGAATACGCCAGTGCAGAAAAGCACGCTGCGGCCAGATACCGGTGAAGAGCATCGCCAGCAGTGACCCCAGAATGACGTCCCCGCTTCGCCACAGCGCCGTGGTCATATCCCCGGCGGGCGCACCGACCACCACCGCGAGCGTAATCCCAATCAGCAGCGCCTGATACGGCTTTTTGCCCAACGCCAGCCAGCCGCACAGGAACATGGCGGCACCGCACCATGCCAGCATGACCGGGAACGAGATGAGCTCCAGCTTCAGGGCAATAAGCCCCAGAGCCGAACCTAACACGGTCCCGCCAATGCGCTCCAGGGCGCGCGGGACAACGTTTCCCCAAAACGAGATAGGCCCCATCACCACCACCAGGGTGATCAGCGGCCACGTCCCTTCGGGAACATCCAGCAAACGCACCAGGACAAACGTCAACACGAAAGCCAGCGCGATGCGACACCCGTGCACCACGCGGTAATGTTTGTACAACCGAATTTCAAAAGGGGTTAATGATTTGTCGGGACGCACACCCGCTCTCCAGCTACACGGCAAAGCACAATTGTACTGTGTTTTCAGCCGGGCGGATCGCTTCCGGCTGAAAAACCCTTCACTTAGCAGGCCTAAACCGTTTTATGCTCTACCGCGATATACATTTCGATATCCCAGTAACCGTCCGCATTGCCGTCATTGAGATAGCGCTCGAAGCAGGGTTTAAGCGCCATCTGATACTTATTGTCCTGCAGAAGGGAGTTGAAGAACTGGTACCACGGCGTGGCAAAGTCGTAGTTTTCCACGCGCGCCGTGGCCACGGCATAATCCCCGGCCGCGATTTCCGTCATCATGACGCCTTCGCTGTTTTCCGGAATAACGAAATCATCCGCTACCGTCACGGCCGTGTCGCAGCGCAGTTTTTCTGCCGGGACTTCATCCGGGTTATCGTAGTAGACCGCCACCCACTCCAGCGGCTCAATGTGACGCCCGTCCACCCACATGACCAGCTGTTCAAAGCCCTGTTTTACCGTTTGTTCCCACGGCCCCACCAAATGAAAACCGGCAATCTTACGTTTCTTTTGCTGCTTGATGCTGTAGTCCATGCTGCCTCCACTTATTACTGTATATATATACACTATAAGGTGAATTCTGAGCGTTCAGCAAACGTGAAGTGTTTATTATGTGAGCAGACTCGCAACCCTGCCAGTCTGCTCATTTGCCGTCAGAGCACGTGGTGAAGATAATCGCTCATGCGGGAGAACACGCCTCCTTTCTCAACGGCTTCCAGCGTCACCAGCGGCCAGTGCGCCACCACTTTGTCGCGGTCATAAAGCTGGATCTCCCCAACCCGCTGATGTGCGGCAATCGGCGCTTCCAGCTCTTTTTTATCCAGCACGTATTTGGCTTTGATGTTGGGCACTTCCGCTTTTGGCATGGCCAGCCAGAAGTCCTGGTCTGCGCCCAGCTTCACCTGCTCCTTATCGCCGTACCAGATGCGCTCCGTCCCCACTTTTTTGCCGCTATGCAGGATCTGCACCGTATCGAAATTCTGTTGCCCCCAGTGCAGCAGTTTCCGGGCCTGGTCTTCGCGCCCTTTCGGACTGTCGGCCCCCATCACCACCGCGATTAAGCGGCGCTGGCCGTCCACGGCGGAGGCAATAAGGTTAAACCCTGCCCCCGAGGTGTGCCCCGTTTTAAGCCCGTCCACGTTCATGGTTTTATCCCACAGCAGGCCGTTACGGTTCTGCTGTGTGATCCCGTTCCAGGTCAGGCTCTTTTCGCTGTACATATGATAAAACTCGGGCTCGCCGTGAATGATGGCCCGGGAAAGTACGGCCAGATCATAGGCCGAGCTGTGCTGGCCCGGCGCGTCCAGCCCGTGGACGGTTTCAAAGTGCGTATCGCGCAGGTTCAGCTTCTGCACGTAGTCGTTCATCATCTTCACAAACTGCGGCTGCCCGCCCGCCACGTGATCGGCCAGCGCCACGCAGGCGTCGTTGCCAGAATCGACGATCAGGCCGCGGCTCAGATCGCGCACGGAGACGCGATCGCCCTCTTTCAGGAACATCAGCGACGATCCGTCAAACACCGGGTTCCCTTTTGCCCAGGCATCGCGCCCGACGGTAACGATGTCGTCCGGCGTAATGCGGTGGCTGTCAATGGCCCGATCGACCACATACCCCGTCATCAGCTTGGTCAGGCTCGCCGGATTACGCTGTTGATGTTCGTTGCCCGCCGTTAAGATCTGACCAGTCGTGTAATCCATCAGCACCCAGGAACCCGCCTGAATGGCCGGAGGCGGCGGCGAAAAATCCAGCGGTTCGGCCGCAAAGGCAGATGAGATACTCGAAGCGAGTAAAGAAACAGCAATAAACAGACGGCGTTTCAACGGTATATCCTCAGGTCATTAAAAATCGATGACCTTTTTACGGGAGTTCTGATGTCGTTACCTGGCTTAATTGCAAAAAAATGTGACAGGGCTCAGATTTTTGTCTGAAGCTGGCGCGCAATTTTGCGCCACGGCGGTGCTTTTTATTCGGTCTGGACGGCACGATCGTTTACCATAGTGACGTCATTTTTTAACAGGATGGTATTACTGGTGTCTGACTCTGCCGCTCGCCCGACTTTTTTATTCCACGACTACGAAACCTTTGGCACGCACCCGGCGCTGGACCGGCCGGCGCAGTTTGCCGCCATCCGCACCGACGACGAATTCAACATCATTGGCGAGCCCGAGGTCTTTTACTGCAAACCGGCTGATGACTACCTGCCGCAGCCCGGGGCGGTCATGGTCACCGGGATCACCCCTCAGGAAGCGCGGGATAAAGGCGTTAACGAGGCAGAGTTCGCCCGCCGCATCCACGATCTTTTTACCGTCCCCAATACCTGCGTGGTCGGTTACAACAACATTCGCTTCGATGACGAAGTAACGCGCAACATCTTCTATCGCAACTTCTACGATCCCTATGCCTGGAGCTGGCAGAACCGCAATTCGCGCTGGGATTTGCTCGACATCATGCGGGCCTGTTATGCCCTGCGCCCTGAAGGCATTAACTGGCCGGAAAATGAGGAAGGGCTGACCAGCTTCCGGCTGGAACACCTGACGCGCGCCAACGGCATTGAGCACAGCAATGCCCATGACGCGATGGCGGACGTCTATGCCACCATTGCCATGGCGAAGCTGGTAAAAAACGCGCAGCCACGCCTGTTCGAGTATCTGCTGAGCCACCGCAGTAAACAGAAGTTGACCACGCTGATTGATGTGCCCCAGATGAAGCCGCTGGTGCATATTTCCGGCATGTTTGGCGCCTGGCGCGGGAATACCAGCTGGGTCGCCCCGCTGGCCTGGCATCCGGACAACCGTAACGCGGTCATCATGGTCGATCTAGCCGGCGATATTTCACCGCTGCTGGAGCTCGACAGTGACACCCTGCGCGAACGGCTTTACACCCCGAAAAATGAGCTCGGCGATCTGCCTGCGGTGCCGGTCAAGCTGGTGCATGTCAATAAATGTCCGGTACTGGCGCAGGCTAACACGCTGCGACCGGAAGATGCGGACAGGCTGGGCATTAACCGTCAGCACTGCCTGGATAATCTGAAAGTGCTGCGCGAAAACCCGCAGGTGCGCGAGAAAGTGGTCGCCATTTTTGCCGAGGCGGAGCCTTTCGTTCCCTCAGAAAACGTGGATGCCCAGCTCTATAACGGTTTCTTCAGCGATGCCGATCGCGCGGCAATGAATATTGTTCTGCAAACCGAGCCGCGTAATTTGCCAGCGCTGGATATCACCTTCGCCGATAACCGTATCGAAAAGCTGATGTTTAACTATCGCGCGCGTAACTTCCCCGGCACGCTGGATGAAGCGGAGCAGGAACGCTGGCTGCAGCATCGTCGAAATGTGTTTACGCCGGAGTATCTGCACGCCTATGCGCAGGAACTGGAAACGCTTTATGGCCAGTATGAAGGGAATGCTGAGAAACAGGCGCTGCTGAAATCCCTGTTCCAGTACGCGCAAGAGATAGTTTGATCGATGGGTATAAAAAAGCCGGAGGCGATGTCTCCGGCTTTTTTTTGCCCGGTGGCGCTTCGCTTACGCGGGCCTACGGGTTTTGTAGGTCGGGTAAAGCGTAGCCGTTACCCGAAACAGTCTTACGCGACGTCTTCGTACTGAGGAACCGGGTTACGGAAGCTCTTCGTGACGCAGGCCAGGTAAACCAGGCCAATGCCCGCCCAAATCAGGCCAAGCACCATCGAGCTCTCTTCCAGGTTAACCCACAGCGCGCCCACGGTCAGGGCACCGCACATCGGCAGGAACAGATACTGGAAGTGATCTTTCAGCGTCTTATTACGCTTTTCGCGGATCCAGAACTGGGAGATCACCGACAGGTTAACAAAGGTGAACGCGACCAGCGCACCGAAGTTAATCAGCGCCGTTGCCATTACCAGGTCAAAGTTGATCGCCAGAAGTGCAATCGCGCCGACCAGAATGATGTTCATCGCCGGGGTACGCCAGGTTGGATGAACGTAGCCGAAGAAGCTTTTCGGGAATACGCCGTCACGACCCATCACATACATCAGACGCGCAACGCCTGCATGCGCAGCCATACCGGACGCCAGTACGGTGATGGTGGAGAAGATCAGCGCGCCAACCTGGAACGCTTTACCCGCAACATAGAGCATAATTTCCGGCTGAGACGCATCCGGATCCTTGAAGCGAGAGATATCCGGGAAGTACAGCTGCAGGAAATAGGTCGAGAAGATAAAGATCAGACCGCCAATCAGCGCCGTCAGGAAAATAGCACGCGGGATCACGCGCTCTGCATCCTTGGTTTCCTCAGACAGGTTGCTGATCCCGTCAAAGCCGGTAAAGGAGAAGCAGAGAATGGTTGCCCCGGTAATCATCGGGATCACATGCGCGTCGCCTGACCAGAATGGCTTGCTGCTCGCCAGTGTGCCAGCGCCTTCACCGTGGAACACGCCATAGATCACCATGCCAAGAATAACGGCAATCAGGATAACCTGAAGCACAACGATAACGGAGTTAAAGTTGGCCACAGACTTGATGCTGCGCAGGTTAAAGGCCGTCATAAAGGCCACCAGCGCCACGACGAACATCCAGGAAGGAATCGAGGGCACCAGCGCTTCAAAATAGATTTTTGCCAGCAGAATGTTGATCATCGGTGCGAACAGATAGTCGAGCAGCGAAGACCAGCCCACCATAAAACCGACTGTCGGGCTGATGGATTTCTGGGCGTACGTGTAGGCAGAACCGGCAGACGGATAGCGACGCACCAGTTTACCGTAGCTCAGCGCGGTAAAGAGGATCGCAATCAGAGCGAAGCCGTAAGCCGTCGGCACATGACCGTCGGTGAGGCCTGATACGATACCGAATGTATCAAACAGCGTCATCGGTTGCATATAGGCGAGGCCCATCATAACAACCGGAATCAACGTAAGCGTTTTACGTAATTCCACGCGAGAGGTGTTTGGAGTTGCGTTATGCGACATAGTTATTCTCCTTTACGGTGATAACCGCCACGTAAGCGAAAAATTGCCCCATTTCTTTCTTCCTCAGCGACAACAACTGTCGGATTTTAGTAAATATCTATCCGGTACGAAGCCCGGCCTCTTGGTTTTTAGTTTCGTTTCGTACATGCAAAAAAAAATAACCGACGCCTTTTATATCGTCGATTATTCATTTGGTTGCAGCGGCGGCATTTTGCCCCACATCGGATACAAAAGGCAATACTTTGCAAAGCACGGGACAATTTTCTTTTTGCTAACTGGCTGATTTCTGGACGCCAGGCTGAGAGTAAACGGCGGCGATAGCACTATTTGCTAAAATTTCGTCCCGCCACCAGGCGCTGGCCAGCCCGGCGGTTTGTTCATTCCAGCCCACCCACACCGATTCATGACTGCTTTGAGCAAGTACCTGTTTTTCAACAAGCGCGCCGCTATCAATGAAGCGCTGCGCCAGATAGCGGGGTAAATAGCCGCAGCCCAGGCCGCTTATTTGCAGCTCCAGCTTGGTTTTAAAGTCGAAAACGGTAATAGCCTCCTGCTCGTCAAGCAGCTGCGAGGAGACCGAACATTCCGGACGGGCGCTGTCACCAACCACGATGGCGCGGTAGCCTTTAATCACGCGACGGTTAATGGGCTCGGGCTCCTGTGCCAGCGGATGATGGGGCGCCACGGCAAATACCTGCTCCAGCACGCCCAGACGGGCAAAGCCAAACTCACTCAACTGGGGAGGCTCATGAAGCGCCCCCACAAAAATATCCGCCCTGCCCTGCGTTAAGGCATCCCAGGAGCCACCCAGCACGCCGTTAATAAAGATAAGCCGGGTAACGCTGTGGTGCTGATAGAAGGTTTCAATCAGCGGCGTCAGAAGAGAAAACGGGAAGGTGTCATCCACGCCAATCACCAGCTCGTTTTCCCAACCCTGATGGAGTTTTACGGCCTGTTTCTCAAGTTCACGAACGGTATGGAGAACTTCGCGGCCTTTTTCCAGCAGCATCTGTCCGGTACGGGTAAAACGGGCGCGATGCCCGGAACGATCGAGGATCTGGATATTGAGATCGCTTTCCAGCTTTTGAACGGTATAGCTCAATGCAGACGGGGTTTTGAAGAGCTTTGCCGACGCCGCGGCAAAGCTTCCCTCTTTTTCCAGGGCATCCAGAATAATAAGAACATCCAGCAGCGGTTTCATGCTCGCCCCCTTCTGGTGTGCGATCGTCTCCGCTGCGGGACTTATTCCATGGGCATCACCAGCGGATCGGGATACTGATACTCAAACCCCAGCTCATGACAAATGCGATTGCCATCAACAATTTTGCCTTTACTGCCCTCTTTTGCCTCACCAAAGACCGGCGGTACCAGGCCAAGCCGACGCGCCATCAGCGGGTAAAACGTGCTGCGCGCCGGATGAGACGGTGCACATATATTATAGATGTGTCCACCTCTTGGAGCCTGTAAGAGTAGCTCAATTGCACCAACCACATCATCAAGATGCACAAGATTGACGACATGCTGGCCGTCCGGTGCCGACTTGCCGGCAAAAAAGCGTCCCGGATGTCGGCCCGGGCCCACCAGCCCCGCCAGACGGACGATATCGACCTGCGTACCGGGGAGATTATGCAGCCAGTCCTCCAGCTCTTTCAGAACCTGACCGCTGGCCGTAACGGGACGGCGCGCGGAACTCTCTTTCACCACGCCTTCAACCTCGCCATAGACCGAGGTCGAGCTGGTAAAAATGATGCGCGGAACGTGGTGCGCCAGCGCGCTGTCGACAATCTCCTGCATCGCCTGCAGATAAAACGACTCGCCCGGCCCGCTGCGACGCGCGGGTAAGGTGATCACCAGCGCATCGACGTTCATCAGCGTATCCAGATCGTCAGCATCACACACCAGCTCCGGTTCAAGACGCAGCTCAACGCCATCAATACCGCACATGCGCGCTGCCTCAACCCCATCCCTCGTGGTTTTGCTGCCGGTCACCTGCCAGCCTTTCGCAGCTAACGACATCGCCAGCGGCATTCCCAGCCATCCTAACCCGACAATCGCGACCTTTTTCATGCGAATTCTCCTGACTCTCACTCGTCTTTCATAAGGCTACGCCAGCCCGGCAGAACACACAATTCATAGCATCAATATGAAATGAATTAATGATCAAAAAAAGCCCTTGCAATATGTCGCACAACTGGTTTAGGTTAAAAGACATCAAATGAATAAGCATTCATCGAGAATTTATATGACACGCGTTCAATTTAAACACCACCATCATCACCATCATCCTGACTAGTCTTTCAGGCGATGTGTGCTGGAAGACGTTTGGATCTTCCAGTGGTGCATGAACGCATGAAAAAGCCCCCGGAAGATCTTCTTCCGGGGGCTTTTTTTTGGACCGAATTCAGACAGATTAAAACAGGTTAATGAGGAATAAAGAATGTTAGATAACTCACGCTTACGCATAGCTATTCAAAAATCAGGCCGTTTGAGTGATGATTCACGCGAACTGCTGGCCCGCTGCGGGATTAAAATTAACCTGCACACCCAGCGCCTGATTGCTCTGGCTGAAAACATGCCCATCGACATTCTGCGCGTGCGTGATGACGATATTCCTGGCCTGGTGATGGATGGCGTCGTTGACCTCGGCATCATTGGGGAAAACGTGCTCGAAGAAGAGCTGCTGACCCGCCGCGCGCAGGGCGAAGACCCGCGTTACTTCACCCTGCGTCGTCTGGACTTCGGCGGCTGTCGCCTGTCGCTGGCAACGCCGGTCGATGAAGCGTGGGACGGCCCGGCCGCGCTAAACGGCAAACGTATTGCCACCTCTTACCCTCACCTGTTGAAGCGTTATCTTGACCAGAAAGGCGTGCAGTTCAAGTCCTGCCTGCTGAACGGCTCTGTTGAAGTGGCGCCGCGTGCGGGTCTGGCTGACGCCATCTGTGACCTCGTCTCTACCGGCGCGACGCTGGAAGCCAACGGCCTGCGCGAAGTTGAAGTTATCTACCGCTCTAAGGCGTGCCTGATTCAGCGTGACGGCGAGATGGCCGACGCCAAGCAGCAGCTGATCGACAAGCTCCTGACCCGTATTCAGGGCGTGATTCAGGCGCGTGAATCCAAATACATCATGATGCACGCCCCAACCGAGCGTCTGGATGAGGTGATTGCCCTGCTGCCGGGCGCCGAGCGCCCAACCATCCTGCCGCTGGCGGGCGATCAGCAGCGCGTGGCGATGCACATGGTCAGCAGCGAAACCCTGTTCTGGGAGACCATGGAAAAACTGAAGGCGCTGGGCGCAAGCTCCATCCTGGTGCTGCCAATTGAGAAGATGATGGAGTAATGGCCATGAGCTTTAACACAATCATCGACTGGAATACCTGCAGCGACGCAGAGCAGCGCGAGCTGCTGATGCGCCCTGCGATCTCCGCCTCCGAGAGCATCTCGCGCACCGTGGCGGAGATCCTGGAGAACGTCAAAGCCCGTGGCGATGACGCGCTGCGTGAGTACAGTGCAAAATTCGATAAGACGGACGTCGGCGCATTGCGGGTGACCGAACAGGAAATCGTTGATGCCAGCAACCGTCTGGGCGATGACATCAAGCAGGCGATGGCCGTGGCGGTGAAAAATATTGATACCTTCCACACCGCGCAAACGCTGCAGACCGTGGATGTCGAAACCTTGCCCGGCGTGCGTTGCCAGCAGGTGACGCGCCCGGTTGCGTCCGTCGGCCTCTATATTCCCGGCGGCTCTGCCCCGCTGTTCTCCACCGTACTGATGCTGGCGACACCCGCGCGCATTGCCGGGTGTCAGAAAGTGGTGCTCTGCTCCCCGCCGCCGATTGCCGACGAGATCCTCTATGCGGCGAAGCTGTGCGGCGTGCAGGCGGTCTATAAAGTGGGCGGCGCGCAGGCGATTTCAGCCCTGGCGTTCGGCACCGAATCTATTCCAAAGGTCGATAAAATCTTTGGCCCGGGTAATGCCTACGTGACCGAAGCCAAGCGCCAGGTCAGCCAGCGTCTGGACGGCGCTGCCATCGATATGCCTGCCGGTCCGTCTGAGGTGCTGGTCATTGCCGACAACGGCGCAACGCCGGACTTCGTGGCCTCCGACCTGCTTTCTCAGGCGGAACACGGCCCGGACTCGCAGGTCATCCTGCTGACGCCGGATGCCGATATGGCGAAACGCGTGGGTGACGCCGTGGCGCGTCAGCTTGCCGACCTGCCCCGCGCCGACACGGCACGCCAGGCGTTAGCGGCCAGCCGCCTGATTGTGGCGCGCGATCTGGACCAGTGCATTGCCATCTCCAACCAGTACGGCCCGGAGCACCTGATTATTCAGACCCGCAACGCGCGCGATCTGGTCGACAGCATCACCAGCGCGGGATCGGTGTTTCTCGGCGACTGGTCTCCGGAGTCCGCGGGCGATTACGCCTCCGGCACCAACCACGTGCTGCCGACGTATGGCTACACCTCTACCTGTTCCAGCCTGGGCCTGGCGGATTTCCAGAAACGCATGACCGTGCAGGAACTCTCCCGCGAAGGGTTTGCCTCCCTGGCGTCCACCATTGAAACCCTGGCCGCCGCCGAGCGACTGACCGCCCACAAAAATGCCGTTACGCTGCGCGTTGCAGCCCTGAAGGAGCAAGCATGAACATTGAAGAGCTGGCCCGCGAAAATGTCCGCCGCCTGACGCCTTACCAGTCCGCGCGTCGTCTGGGCGGCAAAGGCGATGTCTGGCTGAACGCTAACGAATATCCAACGGCGGTGCAGTTTGAGCTGCCGCAGCAAACGCTGAACCGCTATCCGGAGTGTCAGCCGAAGGCGGTGATTGAAAACTACGCCCAGTACGCGGGCGTGAAGCCAGAGCAGGTGCTGGTCAGCCGCGGCGCGGATGAAGGCATTGAGCTGCTGATCCGCGCCTTCTGCGAGCCGGGCAAAGACGCGGTCATGTACTGCCAGCCTACCTACGGCATGTACAGCGTCAGTGCAGAAACCTTCGGCGTGGCGTGCCGCAACGTGCAGGCGCTGGAAAACTGGCAGCTGGATTTGCAGGGCATTGCCGACAGTCTCGATGGCGTAAAAGTCGTGTTTGTCTGTAGCCCGAACAACCCGACCGGACAGATTATCAACCAGGAGGATTTCCGCACCCTGCTTGAGATGACCCGCGGCAAAGCCCTGGTCGTCGCGGATGAAGCCTACATCGAGTTTTGCCCGCAGGCGACGCTGGCAGGCTGGCTGGAAGAATATCCGCACCTGGTCGTGCTGCGTACGCTGTCGAAAGCCTTTGCCCTCGCGGGTCTGCGCTGCGGATTCACCCTGGCGAATAAAGCGGTCATCGACCTGCTGCTTAAAGTGATCGCCCCGTACCCGCTCTCGACGCCGGTTGCCGATATTGCGGCTCAGGCGCTGACGCCGCAGGGCATCAACGCGATGCGCGAGCGCGTGGCGCAAATCCTGGCGGAACGACAGTATCTGGTGACCGCCCTGAAGGATATTCCCTGCGTAGAGCAGGTGTTCGACTCGGAAACGAACTACATTCTGGTGCGCTTCACCGCCTCCAGCGCCGTATTTAAATCTTTATGGGATCAGGGCATTATCTTACGAGACCAGAATAAACAACCTTCTCTGAGCGGCTGCCTGCGCATCACCATCGGCACCCGTGCAGAGAGCCAGCGCGTGATTGACGCCCTGAAAGAGGAGAAAGTATGACCCAGAAGATCCTTTTCATCGATCGTGACGGCACCCTGATTTCGGAGCCACCCGCCGATTTTCAGGTTGACCGATTCGACAAGCTGGCGTTTGAGCCGGACGTGATCCCGGTGCTGCTCAAGCTGCAAAAAGCCGGATACCGGCTGGTGATGATCACCAACCAGGACGGTCTGGGTACCGACAGCTTCCCGCAGGCGGACTTTGACGGCCCGCATAATCTGATGATGCAGGTGCTGACCTCTCAGGGCGTGGTATTTGATGACGTGCTGATTTGTCCGCACATGCCGGCCGATGAGTGTGACTGCCGTAAGCCAAAGGTGAAGCTGGTCGAGCGCTACCTGGCGGATGATGCGCTGGATAAAACCAACAGCTACGTCATCGGCGACCGCATCACCGATATTACGCTGGCGGAAAACATGGGCATTGCGGGGCTGCGCTACGACCGCAACAGCCTTAACTGGGCGAAGATTGGCGAGCAGCTGACAAAGCGTGACCGCTATTCCCACGTTGAGCGCAACACCAAAGAGACGCAGATTGACGTGAAGGTCTGGCTGGACCGCGAAGGCGGCAGCAAGATCCACACCGGCGTCGGTTTCTTCGACCATATGCTGGACCAGATTGCCACCCACGGCGGTTTCCGCATGGAGATCGCGGTAAAAGGCGATCTTTATATTGACGATCACCACACCGTGGAAGATACCGGCCTTGCGCTGGGTGAAGCTCTCAAGCTGGCGCTGGGTGACAAACGCGGCATTAATCGTTTTGGCTTTGTCCTGCCGATGGACGAGTGTCTGGCGCGCTGCGCGATGGACATCTCCGGCCGTCCGCACCTGGAGTATAAAGCCGATTTCACCTATCAGCGCGTGGGCGATCTGAGCACCGAAATGGTGGAGCACTTCTTCCGCTCCCTGTCCTACACCATGGGCCTGACGCTGCACCTGAAGACCAAAGGCAAGAACGACCATCACCGCGTGGAAAGCCTGTTCAAAGCCTTTGGCCGTACCCTTCGCCAAGCGATTCGCGTGGACGGTGACGCTCTGCCTTCATCGAAAGGAGTGCTGTAATGAACGTGGTGATTCTGGATACCGGATGCGCCAACCTGAACTCCGTCAAATCGGCGATTGCGCGCCACGGCTATGAGCCGGTGGTGAGCCGTGACCCGGACGTGGTGCTGCGCGCCGACAAGCTATTCCTGCCGGGCGTGGGCACCGCGCAGGCGGCGATGGATCAGATTCGCGAACGCGAGCTGATCGATCTGATCAAAGCCTGTACCCAGCCGGTGCTGGGGATTTGCTTAGGGATGCAGATCCTCGGCCGCCGCAGCGAAGAGAGCAACGGCGTTGACCTGCTGGGCATTATTGACGAAGACGTGCCGAAAATGACCGACCACGGTCTGCCTCTTCCGCATATGGGCTGGAACCGGGTTTACGCCAAAGCGGGCGACAGGCTGTTTCGCGGCATCGAAGACGGCGCGTATTTTTACTTCGTGCACAGCTACGCCATGCCGGTGAACGTGAATACGATCGCCCAGTGCAATTACGGCGAGGCGTTTACGGCCGCCGTACAGAAAGACAATTTCTTCGGCGTGCAGTTTCACCCGGAGCGCTCTGGCGCCGCGGGCGCGCAGCTGCTGAAAAACTTCCTGGAGATGTGATGATTATTCCCGCGTTAGATTTAATTGACGGCACGGTTGTCCGTCTTCATCAGGGTGATTATGCCCAGCAGCGCGACTACGGAAACGATCCGCTGCCGCGTCTGCAGGATTATGCGGCCCAGGGGGCTCAGGTGCTGCATCTGGTGGATTTGACGGGTGCGAAAGATCCGGCAAAACGCCAGATCGCGCTGCTTAAACACCTTGTTGCCGGTGTTGATGTGCCCGTCCAGGTCGGCGGCGGCGTGCGTACGGAAGATGACGTCGCGGCGCTGCTCGACGCTGGCGTCGCCCGCGTGGTGGTGGGTTCAACCGCTGTGAAAAATCCTGAGATCGTGAAAAGCTGGTTCCGCCGCTTTGGCGCCGATGCCCTGGTGCTGGCGCTGGACGTGCGCATTGACGAACAGGGCAATAAGCAGGTGGCTGTGAGCGGCTGGCAGGAAAACTCCGGCGTGATGCTGGAAGAGCTGGTCGACATGTATCTTCCCGTTGGTCTCAAACACGTGCTGTGCACGGACATCTCCCGCGACGGCACGCTGGCGGGCTCTAACGTCTCGCTGTACGAAGAGGTTTGCGCGCGTTATCCGCAGGTGGCGTTCCAGTCTTCGGGCGGAATTGGTGATTTAAACGATATTGCCGCGCTTCGCGGAACCGGCGTGAAGGGCGTGATTGTGGGCCGGGCCCTGCTGGAAGGTAAATTTACGGTGACGGAGGCGATTCAATGCTGGCAAAACGGATAATTCCTTGCCTGGACGTACGCGATGGTCAGGTCGTGAAAGGCGTGCAGTTCCGCAACCACGAGATCGTTGGCGACATCGTCCCGCTGGCAAAACGCTATGCCGATGAAGGCGCAGACGAGCTGGTGTTCTACGATATTACCGCGTCCAGCGATGGCCGCGTGGTCGACAAAAGCTGGGTCGCGCGCGTGGCGGAAGTGATCGACATTCCTTTCTGCGTGGCGGGCGGGATTAAGTCCGCTGATGACGCCGCCAAAATTCTCTCGTTTGGCGCCGACAAGATTTCCATCAACTCCCCTGCCCTGGCCGACCCGGAGCTGATCACTCACCTCGCCGATCGTTTTGGCGTGCAGTGTATTGTGGTGGGGATCGACACCTGGTATGACGCCGCCACGGGCAAGTACCACGTCAACCAGTATACCGGCGATGAGAGCCGCACGCGCGTGACGCAGTGGGAAACGCTCGACTGGGTGCAGGAAGTGCAGAGGCGTGGCGCGGGCGAAATTGTCCTCAACATGATGAACCAGGACGGCGTGCGTAACGGGTACGACCTTGAGCAGCTGAAAAAAGTCCGCGCGGTCTGCCACGTTCCGCTGATTGCCTCCGGCGGCGCGGGCACCATGGAACACTTCCTGGAAGCCTTCCGCGACGCGAACGTGGACGGCGCGCTGGCCGCTTCCGTGTTTCACAAGCAGATTATCAATATTGGTGAGTTAAAAACGTACCTGGCAGACCAGGGCGTGGAGATCAGGGTATGTTAACAGAGCAACAACAGGCGCAGCTGGACTGGGAAAAAACCGACGGATTACTGCCGGTAGTTGTCCAGCATGCCGTATCAGGCGAAGTGCTGATGCTGGGATATATGAACCAGGACGCGCTGGCGAAAACCCTCGACAGCGGCAAGGTGACTTTCTTCTCCCGCACCAAACAGCGACTGTGGACCAAAGGTGAAACCTCTGGTCATTTCCTGAATGTGGTCAGCATGGCGCCGGACTGCGATAACGACACCCTGCTGGTGCTGGCCAACCCAATCGGCCCAACCTGCCATAAGGGCACCAGCAGCTGCTTCGGCGAAACGAGTCACCAGTGGCTGTTCCTGTATCAACTGGAACAGCTGCTGGCAGAGCGTAAAACGGCCGATCCTGAAAGTTCCTATACCGCGAAGCTGTACGCCAGCGGGACTAAGCGAATTGCGCAAAAGGTGGGGGAAGAAGGCGTGGAAACGGCCCTGGCCGCGACGGTGCATGACCGCGAGGAGCTAACGAATGAAGCGTCGGATTTAATGTACCACCTGCTGGTGCTGCTGCAGGATCAGGATCTGGATTTGACGGCGGTGATAGAGAATCTTCGTAAGCGTCACAAATAAAAAACCGGGGAATTTCCCCGGTTTTTTTTTATATCTGATGTGAATCAGGCTTTTGGCTTGTAGTTGCGCAATGCGTTGCGGCCCAGCACCACACCTGAACCAATCATTCCACCCAGCAGCACGGCAAGAATCAGAACAATTGCTTTTTTAGGGCTATCGCGACGAACGGGCAGATCCGGCTTCATCACATAACGGTACACGTGGACTGTGTCAGGGTTTACGTTCAAGTTTTCAATATCCAGTAAGTTTTGCCTGGTCTGATAATATGCAGCTGAAAATACCAGTGGACGAGTGGCTTCGTTTTCAATCATTGATTTAAGGGCTTCGCTTCCCAAGAGGAACATGGTTTCCTGCGTTACGTCCTGGGTTTGCTGAATCTGCGGGGCGTTAATTTTAGCGGCTTCAGCATTCTTAAGAGCTTCAGTAATCTGCTTGATACGCAGATCTTTCTGCTCCTGAGCAACCTTTTCCTGGTTTTGCAGGGAATCGTTCAGAGTCTTGATCTGCTCCGTAATGTTATCCTTGAGGTCAAGGGCAAGCTCTTTCGCCGTTTGCTCATCGACCTGTTGAATGTACTGGGCCAGCTGCTTTTGGGCAGCTTCTGCAGAAGTACTGGTATAGGACACCGTTAATGGAAGCGCCTGCCCTTTCACGGTGGTCTCGATAGTCAGTTTTTCAGGTACTGCCTGATTATCTAGTGCCTGCGATAACGCTGAAAATGAGGAGTTGAAACGCCCAATCGCGCGCGTTTGAATGTCCAGCATGGAGGGAGCCGCACTCCCATATAGGATGTTTAATGCGTTGGAATAGGTTGCAATTTGAGCCGCATCAGGTTGTGCGATAATCGCACTTGACGTCCATTTTTCTTTCGCGACAGACAGATATCCTACAGCCAGGGCAATAAAAACAACAACAAAGATTGCTATCGTCCACTTCCCGCGCCACAGCTGCAGCATTAAATCAAGTAAATCAATTTGCTCAGGCTCATTGCTTCGACTGACCTGGCTATTGTTGTTTTGCGTCATACAATCCCTAACTGATAAAAAAGGGCGAACTTAATTTTGTTTGTATAGTTTATCCAATGCCGTGGATTTTTCTATAAGAATCCGATGAGTAATATCGGAAAGATGGGTTATGTAACTTTCACCCTTCGCGCTATCATAGCCGCCATGTGATGCGCTATGGCATCAGTAAGAAGACAGGTTTATGAGGGAAGCTATGAAATTTTTGGTCACGGGTGCAGCAGGTTTTATTGGTGCGAATGTCAGTAAACGCCTCCTTGAGGCGGGTCATCAGGTTGTTGGTGTTGATAATCTGAATGACTACTACGATGTCAATCTGAAACTGGCGCGGCTGGAAAGGCTAAATTCCGAGAGCTTCACCTTCCACAAGCTGGAGTTAGCCGACCGCGAAGGTATGGCTGCACTTTTCGCCCGCGAGAAGTTTGATCGCGTGATTCATCTGGCCGCACAGGCGGGGGTACGCTACTCCCTGGAAAACCCTCACGTTTACGCGGAAGCCAACCTGATTGGCCACCTCAACGTGCTCGAAGGCTGCCGACATAACCACGTTCAGCATCTTCTTTATGCCTCCTCCAGCTCCGTATATGGCCTCAACCGCAAGATGCCATTCTCCACTGACGATTCCGTTGACCATCCGGTGTCTCTTTATGCCGCGACCAAAAAAGCTAATGAGCTGATGTCGCATACCTATTCGCATCTCTACAATCTACCGACCACCGGCCTGCGCTTCTTCACCGTGTACGGCCCGTGGGGACGCCCGGATATGGCGCTATTCAAGTTTACGAAGGCGATGATTGAAGGCAAAAGTATTGACGTCTATAACTACGGTAAGATGAAGCGCGACTTCACTTATATCGATGACATTTCTGAAGCGATTATTCGCCTGCAGGATGTGATCCCGCAGGCAGACAGCGAATGGACGGTGGAGACAGGCTCACCGGCGACCAGCTCGGCGCCTTACCGGGTTTACAACATCGGTAACAGTTCACCCGTAGAACTCATGGACTATATTCTCGCCCTGGAGGACGCTCTGGGTAAAAAAGCGGAAAAAAATATGATGCCGCTCCAGCCCGGGGATGTACTGGAAACCAGCGCCGATACTCAGCCACTTTATGACGCAATTGGATTTAAGCCGCAGACCTCGGTTAAAGATGGCGTGAAAAACTTCGTTGACTGGTACCGCGACTACTATAAGGTCTGAACATAAAAAAACCCGGCATATCAGCCGGGTTTTTTACAGGATAAAACAGAGAATCAATCACTACCAAACAGATCGCGGGTATAAACCTTATCCGCCACGTCAGCCAGCTCTTCCGCCATGCGGTTTGAGATGATGACATCGGCTTCTTTCTTGAAAGCATCCAGATCGCGGATCACCCGGGAATTGAAGAACTGGTCGTCCGGCATGGCTGGCTCATAGATGACCACCTCCACCCCTTTCGCCTTGATACGCTTCATGATCCCCTGAATGGAAGAGGCGCGGAAGTTATCGGAACCGCTCTTCATGATCAGACGATAAACGCCGACCACTTTCGGCTGGCGCGCAAGGATGGAATCGGAGATGAAGTCTTTGCGCGTGCGGTTAGCATCAACAATCGCCGAAATCAGGTTATTTGGCACCGCCTGATAGTTTGCCAGCAGCTGCTTCGTGTCTTTCGGGAGGCAATAGCCACCGTAGCCAAATGACGGGTTGTTGTAGTGGTTGCCAATGCGCGGGTCGAGGCAAACCCCTTCAATAATTTGACGGGTGTTCAGACCAAGACTTTCTGCATAGCTGTCGAGCTCATTAAAGTAAGCAACCCGCATTGCCAGGTACGTGTTTGCGAAGAGCTTAATCGCCTCCGCTTCGGTGGAGTCCGTGAACAGTACCTGAATATCTTTCTTCACTGCGCCTTCCTGAAGCAGCGCGGCAAAACGTTCTGCGCGCTCAGAGCGTTCGCCAATCACGATTCGGGAAGGATGCAGGTTATCGTAAAGGGCCCTCCCCTCACGCAGGAATTCCGGCGAGAAGAAGATATTATCGATACCAAACTTCTCTTTGATGGATTTGGTAAAACCGACAGGAATAGTCGATTTAATGACCATCACCGCATCTGGGTTGATCGCGATAACGTCCTTGATCACCGCTTCTACGGTTGAGGTGTTGAAGTAGTTGGTTTTAGGATCGTAGTCAGTAGGCGTCGCAATGATGACGTAATCCGCATTGCGGTATGCATCTTCTTTATCTGTCGTGGCGCGAAAATTCAGCGATTTGTTGCTGAGATAGTCCTGGATTTCTTTATCCACAATCGGCGATTTTTTCTGATTGAGCATATCCACTTTGGACTGCACGATATCCAGCGCAACCACTTCATGATTCTGAGCAATCAGAATGCCGTTAGAAAGACCGACATACCCTGTTCCGGAGATTGTTATTTTCATTCGCTAATGACTTCTGTGAGTTAACTGTACTGATGGCCGCCAGACCATCGCGATAAACATAACTGTTGGGCTTTGTACCTCCTGGCAAAGTTAACTGTCAAGGCAAACCAGGAGTAATCGCTTCGAGCGGCATGAGATTCGGACTACTTCGAATAACAGGCGACATTTTTGCATAAAAAAACCCGGAGACAGGCTCCGGGTTGCGAATAGCGAGGTGTTAACTTATTCCATCCATTCGGTATGGAACACGCCTTCTTTATCGGTGCGTTTGTAAGTATGCGCACCGAAGTAGTCACGCTGTGCCTGAATAAGGTTGGCAGGCAGTACGGCGGAACGGTAGCTGTCGTAGTAGGCTACTGCAGCAGAGAAGGTCGGAACCGGGATACCGTTTTGAACAGCATAGGCAACCACATCACGCAGCGCCTGCTGGTATTCGTCCGCAATTTTTTTGAAGTACGGTGCCAGCAGCAGGTTAGCGATACCGGCGTTTTCAGCGTAGGCATCGGTGATTTTCTGCAGGAACTGCGCACGAATGATGCAACCCGCGCGGAAGATCTTCGCGATTTCACCGTAGTTCAGATCCCAGTTGTTCTCGTCTGATGCGGCACGCAGCTGAGAGAAGCCCTGCGCGTAAGAGACGATTTTACCCAGGTACAGTGCACGACGCACTTTCTCAACGAATTCAGCTTTATCACCGGCTGGTTTGGCCTGTGGGCCAGACAGCACTTTAGATGCCGCAACGCGCTGCTCTTTCAGAGAAGAGATGTAGCGAGCAAAGACGGACTCGGTGATCAGAGACAGCGGCTCGCCCAGATCCAGCGAGCTCTGGCTGGTCCATTTACCGGTACCTTTGTTGGCTGCTTCATCCAGAATCACATCAACCAGGTATTTACCCTCTTCATCTTTTTTCGTGAAGATATCTTTGGTGATGTCGATCAGGTAGCTGTTCAGCTCGCCTTTGTTCCACTCGGTGAAGGTTTCAGCCAGCTCTTCGTTAGAGAGGTTCAGGCCGCCTTTCAGCAGGGAATACGCTTCAGCAATCAGCTGCATGTCGCCGTATTCGATACCGTTGTGCACCATTTTCACATAGTGACCTGCACCATCCGCACCGATATAGGTTACGCAAGGCTCGCCATCTTCAGCGACGGCTGCGATTTTGGTCAGAATAGGTGCAACCAATTCGTATGCATCTTTCTGGCCGCCAGGCATGATGGATGGGCCTTTCAGCGCGCCCTCTTCACCACCGGATACACCGGTACCGATGAAGTTGAAGCCTTCAGCTGACAGCTCACGGTTACGACGAATGGTGTCCTGGAAGAAGGTGTTACCACCATCAATGATGATGTCACCTTTTTCGAGGTATGGCTTCAGGGAGTCGATGGCTGCATCGGTACCTGCGCCCGCTTTCACCATTAACAGGATACGACGAGGTGTTTCCAGAGACTCAACGAATTCTTTAACCGTATAGAAAGGAACCAGTTTCTTGCCTGGATTTTCGGCAATGACTTCTTCGGTCTTATCACGGGAGCGGTTGAAAACGGAGACGGTATAACCACGGCTTTCGATGTTGAGCGCCAGGTTGCGCCCCATCACTGCCATACCGACAACGCCGATCTGTTGCTTGGACATTACATACTCCTGTCAGGTTTCTATAAATGCGAACTATCTCGCATGCAAAAGCTACACTTATGTTAACCCAAGATAATGAAAACCGATAACCATTACTGGTTGCGTAAAATGCCATTTACTTACTATAACTAGCAATAGCCGTTAGGGTTCTGCTGTTGCCATTTCCATGAGTCCCTAATCATGTCATCCAAATTACGCTTCGCTTCCCAGCCAAGTTCTATCCGCGCCTTAGAAGGATCCGACCAGCACTCTGCAATATCTCCAGGCCTTCTAGCTGTCAATTGATAAGGTATGGACAACGTAGTTACACGTTTGAATGCATCCAGCAGTTCGAGAACCGAATATCCCTTACCTGTGCCAAGATTATAAATTTTCAGATTTGACGAGCCAGGTCGATGCTTCAATGCTGCAACATGTCCCTCAGCTAGATCCATAACATGGATAAAATCACGCACGCCAGTGCCATCTTTTGTTGGATAGTCATCTCCATACACTGATAGGTGTTCACGCTTGCCAATGGCAACCTGACATATAAAAGGCATAAGATTATTAGGGACTCCGGTAGGACTTTCCCCAATTTGGCCCGATGGATGTGCTCCAACAGGATTAAAATATCTCAAAATTGTCACATTTAGGCTAGGATGAGCTTTTGATAAATCACGGAGAATCATTTCCGCCATTAGCTTAGATGTACCATATGGATTGGTTGTTCCACCCACTTTACAAGCTTCAGTCAATGGAATTGACTCCGGCTCACCATATACTGTAGCAGAAGAACTAAAGATCAAATTCTTGACACCGGCATTTATGATCTCTTCAAATAGACAAAGACTCCCTGCAATGTTTACTTCATAATATTTAAGTGGGTACAAAACTGATTCATTAACTGATTTAAGACCAGCAAAATGGATAACATCTGTTATCCTATTTTCAGAAAATATCTGCCTAAGTAATTCTCTGTTTAGAATATTTCCTTGATAGAAAATCGGCTCACAACCAGTTATTGTCTTAATTCTGTTCAACGCTTCATAAGATGAATTAGAAAGATCATCAATAATAATAACTTTTTCACCCTTCTCAAGAAGGGTTAAAACAGTATGTGAGCCTATATAGCCAGCTCCGCCGGTTACAAGTATAGACATATGCATTCCGCCCTTAATTTTTCAGTTAACAATATACTAATAAGAAACGTTGTAGCAAAAACAAAGTATTTAATCACTTTGATTTATTAATATATTAATTAATTTATCTGTTGCGTAATTCTCGTCAAAAAGTTCTTCCGCAAGACGTCTGCTTTCCAACCCCATTGATACGATATTTTCAGGGTTATTGACAAAAAAGGCCATAGCATCAGCAAGCTCATTAACAGTCCAGGGAGGAACTATCAAACCGTTCAGACCATCGCGAACAGTCTCACGGCAGCCAGGTACATCAGTAGTGATCACTGCCCTGCCTATAGCCATGGCCTCTTGTGTGCTACGTGGGATACCCTCTCGATAAGAAGGCAAAACAAAAATGCTCAATCCTTCCAAATAACTTTTTACATCAGAAATTTGCCCAAGAAACTCTATATGCCCTTCATTTTTCCATGCACTTATTTGCTCTTGGGTAATGCCGCCTGGGTTATCATCAATCGCTCCTGCGATACTAAATTTTACATATGGATATTTTATTTTAATGATCCTGGCAGCCTGTACAAATTCCCTAACTCCTTTTTCAACAAGGAGACGCGAAACCATTCCAAAATGAATGTTACTCCGGTTAGGTTTTTTGTACGAGTACTCATTAAGATTAACACCAATCCCACCAATTACTTCAGAATCTGAGATGAAAATTTTGTTTTCCATAATGAGTTCGTTATAATCATCAGAATTTAAAAACAAAACTTTCTTCGCTCTTGGCAATGTCACTTTATAAAGAAAAGTTTGGACTAATCTTAATATTTTTTTCTTATAAGAATCCTGACCTTGGTGTTTTGTATAACAAAAACCGAGTCCCTCTAATAGATTATAAATATTTTTTACACCCGCTAACCTAGCAGCTAGCGTGCCGAAAATAACAGGTTTTGGGAAAAAACAAAAAACGACATCAGGTCCTATATTTCGTATTTTTTTAGATAATGCTACTGTATTCAACATATCTAAAAAAGGATTCATACCCGATCTCGAAAATTTATACTGATCGGGTATAGCGCCGAACATTGAAATTTGACGGAATTTTTCCTCATCGCGATCCATGGTTAATGTATGAACTGTTACTCCCATAGAAACAAGACTTTCGATAAGTTTTTTCCTAAAAAGGATAATGGTATTAGATTGATTTCCAATGAGCAAAATTTTCATTAAGTATCCTGTTTCATTCTATACATGCTCAACCATTTGCTAACGACAGAATCGATGGAGAAATTATTTATAATATGATTCCTATTGTTAGTTTGTAAAATGCACTTACGTTCTTCCGTTAACCCTTCAATTTCAATAATTTTATTTGCTAATGCCTTAGGGTTTGAAACAGGTACAATAAAATCATTATTGCCAATAACTTCTTTCACACCTCCAGCATCAGTACTAACAGCGATTCGCTGACAAGCCATAGCCTCAGCAACAACTAAACCAAAACCTTCCCATGCGGAAGATAGTACAAATAAATCACAAGCAGAATAGTAATCTTGCACTTCATTTATGCTTCCCAGCAATTTCACACGGGATGCCAAATTATAATCTTTTATCTTCTTCTCGAGTACAGTACGGACTTCTCCCTCACCTATAATTACTAGTTTATAGTGCTTCGGCAATAAATTAAATGCATCAAGAAGATTCGGGTAATCTTTAGCAGGGGTTAATCTTCCAACAGAAAGAATCATAATCTCTTCATCTTCAATACATAATTTCTTTCTGAGTATCTTACGTACTTCGCTACTAAAATTAAAAACGTCCGTATCTATACCATTATAATTAACAAATGATTTTGACGATGAAAATGATTTTAATTCAATGAATTTTTCCAGAGCCTCCTGACTGACATTTGTATTTATATCACATAAATGATCGGTAACACGGTACGCTAACATGCGAAATCTACCGCCTTCGTTTTTACTATGCGCAGTACATATAAGATTAAAATTACAGCCAGATATTAAACGTACCATTCTTGTCATAATATTGGCATGGAACATATGGCTATGAACAACATCTGGTTTAGTATCTGATATTATATTACGTAGTTTAAATAAGCTAGATAAAAAGCTAATAACCGTTTTCTTCATATCTAAACAATAAATTTTTATGTCCTTCCTCGCAGGTGTAATTACTGCATTACCAGAAAGAGCTACTATCGTAACATTATGCATTTCCTCTGCGAATCTATCGGCTAATAAGCACAACTGCCTTTCAGCACCTCCCAAGCCGAGTCCTGTTATAACAAATAATATATTCATTTTTTAATCTCGTATAAACGACATTGTATATAGCGCATTAGCATTTTAGCTTTTTTGAAAAAGCTTACTTCTCGCTTTAATTGATCTAAATAATATAAGCCAAAGCCTTTTGGGTTTGCTTTGAGTTGTGCAGAAAAATTTTTAGAAAGCCCATCATCCAAATATTCGCTTAAATATATAGCTTTGACTTTATGATATTTTATAAGTGCGCAGTCAGTGATTTTATTCCAAATAAACAACTCAGGAACAAACTTTTCATTTTCATAAGAAGGGAATGGGAATTTTAATAACATTTCTCTTTTAAAACAATATGCCAAATCACCCGCAAATAAATGTCCCGCTTCAGTTGCGCGAAGATAACAGACATCAGTAGTAACGGCAGAATCTAAATTATCACCAATTACATCCCCATTAAAATATGCTCTACGAAATGCAACTCCAGATATAGCTTTGTTTTCGGTTTCAACTTGTTGAAGACTATCAGTAATAGAAGTTATAGCATCTGTAGTTAAGGCATCGTCACTATCAACAATAAATACATATTCAGAATTACATAATTTAACACCAGTGTTTATTGCTTGTGGCTTGCCTAAATTTATCTGTTTGTGATAAAATATATTAATAATATTCTCTTGTTGAAATGATTCTATTAACGCTTGTGTGTCATCCTCACTACCATCATCTATGACAATCCACTCAAAATCTTTTGTTACCTGATTAAGTAATGAAATATATAATCGCTTAAGAGTATAAGCACGATTATATGTGGGTGTTAAAATTGAAATCATTTACTAAAGGTCCTTCTAAGCATACATTTTAATAATAACTTTAACCGGCTATTATTAAGTCTAAAGCCATATTTTACTAGAAAAACCAATTGTAAAAACTTATTTTTAGCAAAACAAATTTTAAAAAATTTATCAAAATCATTTTTCACTTCCTTTGATAGAAGATACTTATAATTGTCATAAAATGATTTTTTTACGATAAAGTGTTCTTTAGAAAGTAGGTAATCGACTTTTGAAGATAATTTAGCACGGATTCCATTATTGAATGTTTTTTGTCCAGTCACTGCCTCAGCATGTTGTCGATAAAGCATTAATTTTTTTGGTAAAAAATATACATATCCTACAGCATGAGCAATTAAGCTTACTATATCGTCGTGCAAATGAACATAGCCACGGTAGTCAGTAATAATATTTACCATTGCTTTATTAAACATAATTGAACAACCCTGATAGCCACCATTAAAAAACAAAAAATCTTTTAGACTATCAGCGTGATTATGAGAAATGCCTGAGAAATCTATATCGCCTGTTTCATCATCAAAAGCATATCCATCAGTATAGATAATACAGGGTAGATCACAGGTAGCTAGCCCCTTATTCTCTGCAAAAGAGAACATAGAACTCAATTTATTTTCAAGCCAAATGTCATCCTGATCGCAAAAAATGGCATAATCTGTTTGCACATATTTTACTGTAGAAAGGAAATTTTTTCCGGTACCAAGCCTTGTTATTCCATCTTCGATAAGATTAATACGGCTATCATTTAACTGCATTTTCTTTATGATGCTAACAGTATTGTCTTTAGAACCATCATCATGAATATAAAGTATCCAGTCCTTATACTTTTGTTGCTGCAACGAAAGGAGCTGATTCTCAATATGCTCACCACCGTTATAAGTCGCCATTAAAATAGTTATTCGTTTATTTTGCATTTAACTGTAAACCGCCATAAAATATATATACAGATAATTAATTTCATGTTGCCAGAGAAATTTGTTATTAAGGTTTCCGCAAAAAAGGAAGTAAACAGCCCTACAGCAAGAACAGCATATATAAGCATCGCGACTGGGCTGTCTTGCCTTGCACAAATATAAACTGAAGCGTATATTACCTCATAAAACATCGCTCCAAAAGCGACTCCGTATAAAGAATAATCCTGAAAAAAAGGTTGCATCACAGTGAAAACATTAGTAGGAACCGGCACATTTACATATTCCATTATTGTTTTTACAGGCTCGGTAGAAGATAATCCTAATTTATATAAAATTGCAAAAATAAACCTAAAAGTATATATCCCTGAATCACCACTACTATCCAATTCAGATAACTTACTCAATGCCAAAAGCGGGGAGTATATATATACACCTAAAACTGAACTCACAGTAGCATTATCTTCAGAAGACATTCTTATGAAATGTAAAAGAAGAATAGTAACAGTTATTATTGGAGCCAAGAGGAATAGTTTCCTCTTGTTCAAACCAACTGTCATTTCACGAATTATTAGGTAAATTAGAATCGGTGTGACGATAGCAAACTTCCCCATAGTGCCAATACAAAATAATAAAATCCATAATAAAATAGAATACTTATTTTTTTTCGTAGTATCAGCCAAACAAACTATAGCAAATATTGCCACCATAACTGGATATACTGCCGTCAGTAGAGTAAACTTTACTCCATCATAATCATCGATTATGTTAGCCAAGCGGAGATTAAGGAAAAAACTTGCCGGCCCTCCCTTACCTACATTATAAATCTCCCAAACTGAATAAAGAGATAACGGCAATACAACAATCCAATATCGACTACATACATACCTTTTATTGATAAATAAACTTCTGCTATCAGTAGTGAGAACAACCAACTCCCCTATCATCAGAATAAAATAAAGAATTGAATACCAAATAATGAAAGCATAAAAACTTATTTCAGAAAACTCATTAAAATCATCATATGCAAATAGACCAACAATACTAACTAAGAACCATGCAAAACAATGAAGTGATAAGGGAGATGTTAAATTAGTTTTTATAAAATAAAGCGCAACAAATATTCCTAAAGAGGAAATGATTGCAAGTAACAAAACATATATCATGGTTAGCCTTTATTTCATCACTGTAATTTAATGATAAAATTACCGTCTATCAATGCTTTTATCAACAATTGATAATATTAAATAGTCAACAAACATCCTTATGGACCATGCAAACGCGGCACCCATTATACCATAATGTTTTATAAAAAAATAAAGCATCAATAAGTATGGCACCAATTCAAACATATGTATATACGCCGTAATTTTTGCAAAGCCGCGAGACTGAATACTCGCAAATGGAATTTGAGCAAGTGAATTAAAAACAAAACCAACCAGAAGAATAGTCAAAATTATTGAGGGAACACCCGAAAAACTATCCCCCATCCAAATAGTCATAAACTTGTCACCAAGCAAAGTGCCCAGTAACAAAATAGGTAAAGTAACAACCAAAAGAATTAGAGAAATTATTCTTTTATTTTTCTTTCTATCAATTGCAATATTGGATGCACTTAGACGCGGAAAAATCGCTCTGGCAAAAGCACCGGGTATAATACCTAGCCTTGCAATTATTTCAGCTGGCGCAGTATAAAAAGCAACAACTGAAGCCCCCAACTGATTAGATACTATAAATCGATCAAAATACGCCATTATTGGGCTAATAATATTACTGACTGTTATCCAACCACCAAACATAAGCAGCCGTTTTAGAGTTGTAAGGCTAAACTTTAGCAAGGAGTTAATTATTATTTTTCGACACAAATAGAAAGCAGCGATAAGACAACATATACGTGAAAACACCAACCCCCAAATAGCTGATTCCAAAGATGGAACGAAATAAATAAAAATAACTGGAAGCAGAGAGAGTAATGAACCTGTAATAGATTTATATACATTCAGTATTGCAAACCGTTCTTCTCCTTCAAGTACGGCAAGCCATATTTGAGTAACCAAAAAAATTGGTATCGACAGCGCTAATATCCCCATCGAATGTACAACATGTAAATATTTATCTTGACTAATTTTTAGCAAATTTGTTATTTCATTACTAAATATGTATAGAATCGACGAGGCAATTAGCCCCATTATAATGACCAATAGTGATGATGTGAATATAATCCTTTGTTTTTCTTCAGTATCATCTCGAAAAATTGATACTTCTCTTATCACTGCACGAGATAGTCCTACATCAAAAATACTTGCATATCCGACAATTGCCATAGCGAGTGTAAAAACACCAAATATTTCTGCCCCCAACACTCGTCCTAATATACCTAGCGCGGGAATGGTAATTATAGCAGGAATAATATATCCAGCAATATTCCAGATACTATTTCTTATTACACTCATTTAAACAACTCATCTTCTGGAATATTTACCAACAGAGGAGCGCCTTGATCTTTTGATGATAAATTCAAATTACCTTTATAGGGCCATTTTATATTAATTTGTGGATCATCATATCGCAACCCTCGCTCTGATTGAGAGTGATAATAATTTGTGGTCTTATACACAAATTCTGCACTTTCACTTAATACCTGAAAGCCATGGGCAAACCCTTCTGGAATCCAGAGCTGACGTTTATTTTCTGCCGACAAATTCACTCCAACCCATTGACCAAATGTTTTAGAGGACTTTCGTATATCAACTGCAATATCATATACCTCCCCAACTATACAACGGACTAATTTTCCTTGAGCATATGGGTTTAGTTGATAATGTAACCCCCGAAGTACACCTTTAGATGATTTAGAATGATTGTCCTGCACAAAGTTGACTTTGTGCCCAACTGTTTCCTCAAATATTTTTTGACTAAAGCTTTCATAGAAAAAGCCACGATCATCACCAAAAATTTTAGGTTCAAATATAAAAACACCAGGAATATCTGATTCTATTACTTTCATCACTTAATAACCTTTAATCATTTTTTGTAGATACTGACCATATGCATTTTTGGATAGTGGTGCCGCTAATTTTTTAACTTGGTCAGCGTCTATAAAGCCTTTACGGAAAGCAATCTCTTCAGGGCAAGACACCTTAAGTCCCTGACGTTCTTCAATTGTTGCTATGAAATTACTGGCCTCAATAAGACTTTGATGAGTGCCGGTATCTAGCCATGCATATCCACGACCCATCATCGCAACAGAAAGACGCCCTTGCTCCAGATATATGCGGTTAATGTCTGTAATTTCCAGCTCACCACGAGAAGATGGCTTTAGATTTTTGGCCATATCAATCACATCATTATCATAGAAATAAAGACCGGTAACTGCATAGTTACTCTTAGGGTCTAATGGCTTTTCTTCCAGACTTATGGCGATCCCGTCCTTATCAAACTCCACCACACCATAGCGCTCAGGATCATTAACATGGTAGGCAAAGACTGTAGCACCATCCTCTTTATTTACTGCAGCTTCAAGCTGCTTCGGCAGGTCATGTCCGTAGAAGATATTGTCACCCAACACCAAAGCGCAGCTATCACCACCGATAAACTCTTCACCGATGATAAACGCCTGTGCCAGGCCATCTGGACTTGGCTGGACTTTATATTGCAGATTCAGTCCCCACTGGCTTCCATCACCCAGCAACTGTTCAAAACGAGGTGTGTCTTGTGGAGTGCTGATAATAAGAATATCTTTTATCCCAGCCAGCATGAGTGTTGACAGCGGATAATAAATCATTGGTTTGTCATAAATTGGCAGTAGCTGTTTACTCACCGCCATGGTCACAGGGTACAGACGAGTGCCAGAACCACCGGCCAGAATAATACCTTTACGCGTAGCCATCTTTTTTTCTCTATATAAAATATCAAATGCCCATATGAGGGCATTTATCTCATTAAATGGATTGAGTCGTAAAAAGTTCAGCGAGCATCCGTTTTACGCCAATATCCCAGGAGGGCAGTAAAAGACCAAAATTCGCCTGAAACTTCTCGGTGTTCAAGCGTGAATTATGCGGTCGGCGTGCTGGCGTTGGGTAAGCCGATGTTGGAACAGCATTAAGCTTTTCAATTGCCAACTCAACCCCCGCTTTTCTGGCTTCATCAAACACCAGTGCTGCATAGTCATACCAGGTTGTTGTATTCGAGGCGACCAGATGGTAAAGGCCAGCAACTTCTGGCTGCATCATTGCGACACGGATAGCATGCGCTGTGCAGTCTGCTAGCAATTCAGCGCCCGTTGGTGCACCAACCTGATCGTTGATAACGGAGAGTTCCTGACGTTCTTTTGCAAGCCGCAACATCGTTTTAGCGAAATTGTTGCCCTTCCCGGCATATACCCAACTGGTGCGGAAAATCAGGTGCTTAGGACAATGCGCCTGCAATGCCTTTTCGCCTTCGAGCTTTGTCTCACCGTAAACATTCAGCGGAGCAGTCAAATCCGTTTCACGCCATGGCTTTTCACCGTCCCCCGGGAATACATAGTCGGTAGAGTAGTGAACAACCCATGCGTCAAGCTTAGCGGCCTCTTTGGCTATCGCTTCAACGCTAGTTGCGTTGAGGAGTCTGGCAAAATCAGGCTCAGACTCTGCCTTATCTACGGCCGTATGCGCTGCGGCGTTAACGATAACGTCAGGTTTAATTGCACGGACCGTTTCCGCGATTCCTTCAGGATTGCTAAAGTCCCCGCAATATTCTTTAGAATGCACATCGACTGCTATCAAGTTACCTAGCGGGGCAAGCGCACGCTGAAGTTCCCACCCCACCTGCCCTGTTTTACCGAACAGAAGAATATTCATTATTAACGTTCCCCGTAGTTCTGCTCGATCCAACTTTTATAAGCACCACTTTTCACGTTGTTAACCCAATCCTGGTTGCTCAGATACCATTCCACGGTCTTTCGAATTCCGCTTTCGAACGTTTCCTCTGGCTTCCAGCCCAGTTCAACGCCAATTTTATGTGCATCAATGGCGTAGCGACGATCATGACCGGGACGGTCAGCCACATACGTAATCTGATCGCGATATGACCCCTCTTTCGGCACAATTTCATCCAGCAAATCACAAATGGTATGCACTACGTCAAGATTCTGCTTCTCGTTATGGCCGCCGATGTTATATGTTTCACCCGGTTTCCCTTCAGTGACAACGGCGTACAGTGCACGTGCATGATCTTCTACATACAGCCAGTCACGGATCTGATCGCCTTTACCGTAAATTGGCAGAGCCTTACCCTCCAGCGCATTCAGGATAACCAGCGGAATCAGCTTTTCCGGGAAATGGTACGGACCGTAATTGTTTGAACAGTTGGTGACAATGGTCGGGAAACCGTAGGTACGCAGCCAAGCACGCACAAGATGATCGCTCGAGGCTTTTGACGCTGAATATGGGCTGCTAGGTGCATACGCGGTAGTTTCAGTGAAGAGTGGCAGCTCAGCTGATGCCGGGTGCTCATCAGGATGCGGTAAATCACCATATACTTCGTCGGTAGAGATGTGATGGAAACGAAACGCTTTCTTCGCTGTCTCATCCAGCGTTGACCAGTACGCACGAGCGGCTTCCAGAAGAACATACGTGCCGACGATATTGGTTTCGATAAACGCTGCCGGGCCGGTAATAGAACGATCGACGTGACTTTCGGCGGCCAGATGCATCACCGCATCAGGCTTATGCTTTGCAAAAATGCGCTCCATAGCGTCTTTGTCGCAAATATCCGCATGTTCAAAGGCATATCGGTCGCTGTTACTGACTTCACTCAGCGACTCAAGGTTGCCGGCATACGTCAGCTTGTCCACGTTGACGACGTCATCCTGGGTATTTTTAATAATATGTCGTACAACCGCTGAGCCGATAAAGCCGGCCCCGCCCGTCACAAGAATTTTCACGTTATCTGTTCCGTCTAGTGTATATGTCTGGATACTGGCGCTCTGAAACCTGAACAATTATTAACGGTTTCAGAAATTGAGCACGCTACCGCCCCTGGCTTAACAGCTACCAGTGCACTGAGCGTTTTTTGATTAAATGATTTTCTCTTGTCTGGATACAGACAAGAAACTGGCGTTAATTGTCGTCCTAAACGACCTCAGAAACAAGCACAAATCGTTACAAATCAGAGCAAAACACAATCAGATAACTCCATGTTATTACAGGGATTAATAACAAAAAGCGGCAATCCTCATTATGGTTGTGTAACAACAACCACAATGCGGAGTGCCGCTTTTTCAATGCGTGGTGAGGACTTAGTCGTTTGCCAGCAACTTCTCAATACGAGTTCTGAACTTCGCCCCTTCCTTCAGGTTACGCAGACCATAGTTCACAAACGCCTGCATATACCCCATTTTCTTACCGCAGTCGTAGCTGTCGCCGGTCATCAGCATCGCGTCAACAGACTGTTTTTTCGCCAGTTCAGCAATCGCGTCGGTCAGCTGAATACGGTCCCAGGCGCCTGGTTCGGTTTTTTCCAGCTCCGCCCAGATATCTGCGTTCAGAACATAGCGGCCCACCGCCATCAGATCTGAGTCCAGCGTCTGCGGCTGATCCGGTTTTTCGATGAACTCAACGATGCGGCTCACCTGCCCTTCCGTCTCCAGCGCTTCTTTCGTCTGAATCACGGAGTACTCAGAGAGATCGCCCTTCATGCGTTTCGCCAGCACCTGGCTGCGACCCGTTTCGTTGAAGCGCGCCACCATGGCCGCCAGGTTGTAACGCAGCGGATCGGCAGACGCGGTATCAATGATGATGTCCGGCAGTACGACAATAAATGGGTTATCACCGACAACAGGGCGAGCACACAGGATAGAGTGTCCCAGACCCAGCGGCTGCGCCTGACGCACGTTCATTATGGTAACGCCCGGCGGACAGATGGACTGTACTTCTGCCAGCAGCTGGCGTTTGACGCGCTGCTCAAGCAACGCTTCGAGTTCGTAAGAGGTGTCGAAGTGGTTCTCAACCGCATTCTTGGACGAATGGGTAACCAGGACGATTTCTTTGATCCCTGCAGCAACAATCTCGTCGACAATGTATTGAATCATTGGCTTGTCGACGATCGGCAGCATCTCTTTAGGAATGGCTTTTGTGGCTGGCAGCATATGCATGCCCAGGCCTGCTACCGGAATGACTGCTTTCAAATTAATCATTATTTCTTCCACCTTAAAATGGTTGACGAATTATAGCTCTTAAACCTGTTTTCGCCAGCATGATTTGCCGTAATTCATGGGTAATGTTACGCCCTGGCACTACAAATTTCCGTAGTTGTAATCTGATTAGATCACGTTTTTATGCCAGGAATAGTCTCAAAATTGACGACTGGCGATTATCTGTGCGGAAGCGCAAAGTTCAGCCGTTCCGTATTCACCACCTGCTGGTCGACCCGGTCAATATCCACCGAGCTTTGCCCCTTCTCATTCACCGCCTTTATGTTCGCCAGCGACAGCAGCGTCTCGTCTTTCGCCATAAATTTACCCCGCACATCTTTGCGCAGGTCGAAATTTATCTTCAGCGCCGGACCCACAGCGGCTTCCTGCATCACATTGATATTCCGTAAAAAAAGATGCTGAGGCTTGTTGTGCAGTTCCAGCGTTGCACGCTGCATTTGCACGTTGGTTATTGCGACAAAGGAGGTGGCGTTGCCGGATGAAATCTGTATCCCGCGCAATTTATACGCAAGCTGTCGATTATCGAGGTGAATATTATTGAGCTTAAAGTTTTGCGGAATGGATAAATAATCGCCTTTTATCACCCCGTAGCCGATTAACATTCCCGCACTGTTGACCATGTCGACATTATCAATAATGAAATTATCACAGCCATAAATGGCCACCGTGGCATTGTCTATTCCCGCCTTTTTACTGAAGTCAGGGGTAATATTTTTGGCCTTTATATTACGGATAACAAAATGCTTACCGTTTTCGACGTGCACCAGCTGGCGACAGTTGCTGCCGGTGATATTGGCCACGACGAAGTTCTTCACGGTTTGCTTTTCCGGGTAGTCGTTATCATAGGTGCTGCCGGCGAGGCCAATGCCGATGCCCCAGTTGATCTTGCCGTTGGTGCAGTTGATGTTGTCGATGACATGATCGGAGATCAGGATATTACGATCGTTAATGGCCACGTTCCACTCAATCGCATCGCCCTGCAGATGGCTAAATTTGCTGTTGATGATGCGGGCGCCGTCCACCTGGTTGTGGAACCCCTGGCGCAGGATGGCGTAGTTGGCCTGACTCACGCTGATGTTATCAATCAGCAAATTACGCATCACGCTGGCATTCTTGCCGCCAATGTAAATCTGCGCCACCGGGCCAAAACCGCTCATCGCCAGCCCTTTAATGACGCAGTCAGAGCCGCGAACGTCAAGCGTAATGTTCTCCGTGCGCCCGGCTCCCTCGCCGATCACCCTGCTCCCTTCCTGCAGAACAAAGCGGCCGCGTCCGTTGCCGGTTAACGCCCCGCGGATCAGCAGCGTTTTTCCGTCGGGAATGAAAATGCCCGTGTTGATGTTTTCACAGGTCAGCCCGGCAGGGACAACGACCGTGTCACCGTCATTAAACGCCTGCTTAAACGCGGCAATCCAGTCGTTGTTATTGTACTGATTAACAGAGACCGTTCTTCCGGCTGCCGCACGCGCAATGCGTGACGACAGCAGCGGCGTGGCAGCCAGAACGGACAGAGAAGAGACAAAGGTGCGTCGGGTAATCTTTTTCAGCATACATCCTCGGCGTTACAGCGTTTGCAGCAGGCTCGCGAGCTGGCGATTGATCACCTGCTGGTTAAAATCGGTTTCCACTTTTTGGCGGGCATTGTGCAGCACGGGCTCCAGCGCCTGCTGGTCGATGTCGCTGAAGGCCGCTAAGCGGTCGGCAAGGGCCATCGCGTTATTCTCCGGCACCAGCCAGCCGGAATGATCGGATTTGATCAGCTCCGGGATCCCGCTGTGCAGGGTCGACACCACCGGAATACCGACGGCCATCGCCTCCATCAGCGCCACCGGGATGCCTTCCATATCGCCATCGGCGCCCGTCACGGAAGGCAGCAGAAACACGTCCGCCTCATCGAGCAGGGTTTTAACCTCATGGCTCGGCTTAAAGCCCGGCATCTCTACGACATCTTCCAGCTGATACTGTTCGATGAGCGTCCGCAGACGGCGCTCCCACGGCCCAATGCCGAGAATGCGGTAGTGGAAATCCACCCCGCGCGCTTTCAGCTGGCGGCAGGCTTCAATGGCCACGTGCAGGCCTTTCTTCTCGGTCAGACGCGCAACGGAGATGATCTGCAGCGGTTTGCCCGGCACCTTCACCGGGCGGCGGGTAAAGCGCGTTAAGTCCACGCCCATGCGCGAAACGGCAATTTTATCTCCCGGGCAGCCCATGTTTTTCAGGCGTCCCGCCCACAGATCGCTGATGGGCAGCATCATGTCGCCGCGCCTGAAAAGCTGCTGATACTCCGGCGTATAGTGGTTCAGCACCTCGCGGCTGGAGATGTCGATACCGTGGAAAATGGTTGCTATTTTGCCGTCAATCACGCCCAGTTCCCGCAGCTTCGCGGCGGTGACGCCCGCCGGGCCAAAGTGGGCGATAAACACGTCGGCGCGATACGGCCGCGCAGTTTGGCCGCAGATGGCCGAGAGGATCAGATTGCGGGATTCGGACCCATAACGGGAAACATTCAGCGCCCGCCAGGTTGACGCGCGGTGGATCCCGCGTAAGGTCTGGCTGGCCCGGTGGCGCAGCTTGCTCAGCTTCCCGGACGGCTCATCCTGCAGCCAGCGGGTTTTCGCCGCCAGCCCGTACTGGGTATACGCCGCATGGGTGTTTTGGGTATCGCCCTTTTGCAGGGCGATAATCTCCACGTCATATCCCATGTCGATAAACGCGGTGATTTGGTTCAGAACAAAGGTCTCAGACGACAGCGGAAATTTCAGCAAGAAGAAACCAACCTTCATTTCCCCTCCCGCACGCGGTCGAGGACCGATTTCACCATCCCAATGCCCTTCTCGCGCTCGGCCTTCACCGCCACGGACAGCCGTTCATTGATAGCGGGCAGTTGACCAAGCGTGTCGCCCACCATCGCACCCAGCGAACCGTCCAGCAGATGACGGATATCCACGGCCATTTCCGGCATGCCGAGCTGCTGCATGATCCCGGCGGACTTGTGTTCGTAGTTAATGGCAATCGCCGGGGTACCGAAGTTCATCGAGATAATCGCCGAGTGCAGGCGCGTGCCGACGGTCAGGTCGCAGGCGGAGAGCAGCTTGCCCATCTCCAGGTCGTTCAGCTCGTCCATCACCACGTGATAGCGGGACGGATCGTTGACCAGGTTGCGCAGGTTCAGCGCCACCATGCGGTCATCTTTGTTGTAGCTGTCAATACCGGTGCAGGTGGACAGCGCCAGCACCTGGTACCCGCTGTCCAGTACGCGGTTAACCACGTCGGCAAAGGCTTTCTCGTACGCCGCCTGCGTGGTGCCTAAGCGTTTATCGAAGGGCGCCAGTTCGCGCAGCGTGATAGCGACGGTTTTCTGTTTCGCCGCCACGTCCAGCCAGTGCTGCACCGCGTAGCTTGCCTGGAAGCTGTCGTCCTGGTGATCCACCAGCCAGGCGGTGTCCACGCCGTGCTCAACTTTGGTGGTGTCAATTTCGCTGCGCTTCATCATCTCAAGGCTGACCGACTCGCGCAGGATCAGCGCGTCGCAGTGGCCGAAGACGTAGTTCGCCAGCTGGTTAAACTGCGGATCCTGGAAAGGCCCCACGCTGTGGCCAATCATAAACAGCGGCTTTTTCGCCATGAACGTACACAGCGCATGCTCAAACTGCGGCACGCCGTAGAGATCGACGAAGAACGAACCGCCCACCTGAATAATCGCGTCATAGCCGGACAGCAGACGAACAAAATCGGTAAAGCCCTGGGCGATGGCGATGTTGCGCAGCTTGCCGGTATCGGTCACGCGGGAAAGCAGCACCTGGTGCTGGTAGCGACGACGCAGCACCTTCTTCACGCGCCCCATCACGCCCGCGGCGTTGTTATGCTGTTTCATCTGGCTGTAGAGCGGGTCGCCCATCACCGGGCGGTTCAGTAACCAGGATGAGCTGACCGGATAACGGCTCATCACGTCCACTTCGGTCTCAGGCTTAAGGGTGTTAATCGCATCCAGTAAACCGCGCAGGATGGCGCTGTCGCCACGGTTGCCGCAGGTATGGTTGCCAAGAATTAATAATTTCATATTGGCCTCTTAAATAACTAGCCTGCGCGAAGCAGCGTTTTCATTTTTTCGTTACGGCAAAACTGGCGCTTCATCTCTACCACCAGCGCATTGCGCGACAGCACAATCATCACGCCAAACGCCAGCGCCCCTGCGGCCACCTGCACCGCCAGCAGCGCGGCCAGCGGCAGGTGACCGCTGAGGATGATGCCCAGACCGTAGCTCACCGCCAGGGTCGGCAATGAGAGGTAGAACGGCAGCCACAGGCTCAAAATGTACTGACGGTAGCTGGAGCCCAGCACCGGCTTGATCATGATGAAGTAGCTCAGAACGGTATTGACTACCTGCACCAGCAGGAAGCCGAGCGTGACGCCAATAGCGCCCGCCATATGCCCGCCGACGATAATCGCCGGAATAAACAGGAAGGTTTTGAACACGTTGAACTTAAAGCTGATGTCCACCCGCGCCTTCGCCATCAGCAGAGAACCAATCGGGTTCCCCACGGAGCGCAGCAGTCCTACCACGCAGAGCAGCTGCAGAATTGGGATGATGCCGTTCCACTTCTCGCCAAACACCAGCGGCACGAAATTGCTTGAAACCACCATCAGCCCCAGCAGCACCGGGAAGTTGATAATCCCCACTACGGAAAGCAGCTTGTAGAAGTTGACGCGCAGCTTCTCGGTGTCGTCCTGAATCTTGGCAAACGCCGGGAACAGCACGCGGGTGATGATCGGGTTGAGCTTCATCGGCGGCACCACCGCGACGTTGTAGGCCAGGTTGTAGCCCCCCGCCACGCTCGCGCCGAGAATACGCGCCAGCACCAGCGTCGACAGGTTGGTATTCACATAGTTGATGATGCTGTCCGCCGTCAGCCACGCGCCAAAGCGCAGGTTGGACGAGACGGACGCCAGAGAGAAGTGCAGCCCGGGGCGGTAAATCTTGCGGCCGAAATAGCCAAACAGCAGGGTACGCACGGCAGAGTTGACCAGGTAACCGAGGATGGCGGTCATCGCCAGCGGCCAGAAATGGGCGCTCACCACGGTGAAGGTAAAGCCCGCCAGCACGGCGCTGGTCTCGATCATGCCGATCTTGTTGAACTCCAGCTCTTTCTGCATCAGCGCGCGGAACTGCTGCCCGTGCGGGATCACCACGAACGCAAACGACAGCGTGCGCATCAGCGGAGCGAGATCCGGGTTGTGCAGCACGCTGGCAATGGTGTCGCTCAACAGGAACACCAGCACAAAGACGAAAATTCCCAGGCCCACGTTCAGCCAGTAGAGCGTGGTCAGCTCCAGATGGCCGATCTCCTTGCGCTGGATAATCGAGTTGGCAATACCAAAGTCAGACAGCGTATCGGCCAGCGCGATAATCACCAGCGAGACGGTCAGCAGGCCGAACTGATGGTTATCGATAATGCGCGCCAGCACGGTCATCTGCACCAGGCCGAGGCCAATGATGACGATGGTCGCCATCGCTGACCACTTGGCGCCGCTGATGGTTTTTTCACGTAAGCTCATCTTAGTACGCCGCTTTGTTCACGAAGCCTTTGAAGATGGTCAGAAAAACAATCTTGATATCGAACCAGAGGCTCCACTCGCGGATGTACTCCAGATCGAACTCGATGCGTTTTTCCATTTTTTCCAGCGTGTCGGTTTCGCCGCGCCAGCCGTTGATCTGCGCCCAGCCGGTAATGCCCGGCTTCACCTTATGGCGCAGCATGTAGCCTTCAATCAGCGCGCGGTACTGCTCGTTATGCGCCACCGCGTGCGGACGCGGGCCCACAATCGACATCCCGCCGGTAAAGACGTTGATAAACTGCGGCAGTTCATCCAGAGAGGTGCGGCGCAGGAAGTTCCCCACGCGGGTCACGCGCGGATCGTTCTGCGTGGCCTGGGTCACCACCTTGTCGTTTTCCATCACCTTCATGGAGCGGAATTTCCACACCATAATCGGCTTACCGTCCATGCCGTAGCGGGTCTGGCGGAAAATAACCGGGCCGGGAGAACTCAGCTTCACCGCCAGCGCGATGCAGCACAGCACCGGGGAGATGAGCAGCAGAATCAGCGATGAGAGCACGATATCTTCCACGCGCTTGAGCACGCGGTTAATGCCCGACAGCGGCGTGTCATATAGCGGTACCACCGGCACGCCGTTCACCTCTTCAATTCGGGAATGCAGGATATTGAAGGTAAACACGTCCGGGATCAGGATCACCGAGCAGGTGGTGTCCGCCAGCTCGCGCATCAGCTGCTTGATGCGGAATTCGTCGCTCATCTGCATGGCGATATAGACGTTGTGAATTTTACCGGCCTTCGCGTCTTCAATAAGCTGGTCGTAATTGCCCGCCCAGTCCGACGGCACGCCGCCCGGCTTCGCGTCGTGATAAATCCCCACCACTTCAAACCCTAACCACGGTTCGTTGCGGAAGCCGTCGAGCAGCACCTTCCCGACCGGCAGATCGCCTGCCACCGCCACAAAGCGACGGTTATAACCGCGGTTGCGCAGCCAGCCTGCGCCAAAGCGGATCAGGGAGCGGCAGACCACCATGCCGACGCTGGTCAGCAGATACCAGCTGAGGTAGGTCACGAGGCGGTTATCAAAATCATGGCTGAACGCCACCAGGCCGGCGCTGAAAATCAGGCTGAGAGTCCAGTTCTGCAGCAGCAGCATCAGTTCGGTGGTCATTTTGACGCCGCGCCACGAGCGGTAGAAATCGGTCATCCCGCCGATCATCTGAAACACGACCAGCGCAATCAGGGCCATCAGCAGATGCATATATAAGAACGGCAGCCCGCTGATTCGACACACTGCCCACAATCCACCGACCATGATGGTGATATCAGAAAAACGCTGCACCATAGAGATTAACGATGCATTCGTTCTCGCTCGTTCGCGTTTTTTTAGATTCGTCATCGTTGTTCCTTTAGTTCTAAACCTTACCCCTCACCCTAACCCTCTCCCCAAAGGGGAGAGGGAACTTGAACACCCTCTCCCCTTTGGGGAGAGGGCTGGGGTGAGGGGCAATTGTTACTGATTCAACAGCGCCAGAATGTCCTTCGTTCGGGCTTCCATCAGCGCCGCGTCAGCGCGAGACTCCACGTTCAGGCGCACCACCGGCTCGGTGTTCGACGAGCGCAGGTTGAACCGCCACTGCGGGAACGCCATGCTGATGCCGTCCGTACGGTCAATTTCCAGCGCGTGAATCGCAAAATGCTGCTCCACGCGGGCAATGGCCTCGGCCGGCTGCGCCAGCTTGCTGTTGATCTCCCCGCTCGCCGGGAACGCCGCCATGCGGTCGCGCACCAGCTCGCCCAGCGTCTGGCCCTTCAGGCACAGCAGCTCGGTCACCAGCAGCCACGGGATCATCCCGCTGTCGCAGTAGGCAAAATCACGGAAGTAGTGGTGGGCGCTCATCTCGCCGCCGTAAATGGCGTCTTCTTCACGCATACGCTCTTTAATGAACGCGTGGCCGGTTTTGGACATCACCGGCGTGCCGCCTGCGGCAGACACCACGTCGACGGTGTTCCAGGAGAGGCGCGGGTCATGAATGATTTTTGCACCCGGGTTCTTCTCGAGGAACGCTTCCGCCAGCAGGCCGACAATGTAGTAGCCCTCGATGAACTGTCCGTTCTCGTCGAAGAGGAAGCAGCGGTCGAAATCGCCGTCAAAGGCGATGCCCATATCCGCGCCGTGCTCAATCACCGCGTTGCGGGTGTCGTCGCGGCACTCCGGCAGCAGCGGGTTAGGAATACCGTTCGGGAAGTTGCCGTCCGGGGTGTTGTGCACCTTGACGAAGGTCACCGGCACGTTCAGCGCCTTAAAGCGGGCTTCCAGGGCATCGACAACCGGACCGGCCGCGCCGTTACCGGAGTTAATGACCAGCTTCAGCGGCTTGAGGTTCGCCACGTTGATGTAGCCGAGCAGGTGGTCAATGTACTCTTTCTGCAGGTTGATTTTTTTGTAGCTACCGCGCTTCGCCTCGTTGACCGGCGGGAAATCGTTGGCTTCCGCCAGGCGCTGCACGTCGCGCAGGCCGGTGTCGCCGCTGATAGGACGCGCGCCCTTGCGCACCAGCTTCATGCCGTTGTAGTCCATCGGGTTGTGGCTGGCGGTCACTTCGATACCGCCGTCCACGCCCAGGTGGAAGGTGGCAAAGTAAATCTCTTCGGTCCCGGAAAGACCGATGTCCAGCACGTCCACGCCCGCGTCCTGCAGCCCTTTCGCCAGCGCCAGCTTGAGGGATTCGCTGGTCAGACGCACGTCGCCGCCCAGCACGATGGTCTGCGGTTTTAAATATTCGCCGTACGCGCGGCCAATGCGCCACGCGATGTCTTCATTCAGCTCTTCGCCCAGCCTGCCGCGAATATCGTAGGCTTTAAAACAGGTTAATTTTTCCATGATGACCCCTTTTTCAGGCAACAGTCGGCCCTGACCACTAAATGGCCAAATTAATTTTTTTGTCATTCGTAGGCCCGGCAAGCGCAGCGCCACCGGGCATAATGCAGAGTGCTACACCCGCCCGTAGCGGTCCTGGAAGCGCACGATATCGTCCTCTTCCAGATACGAGCCGGAGCGCACCTCAATCAGGTCGAGAGGAATTTTCCCCGGGTTCTCCAGACAGTGCGTCGCCCCCAGCGGAATATAGATGGACTCGTTTTCGCCGAGCAGTTTGACTTCGCCGTCAATGGTGACTTTGGCCGTACCTGCGACCACCACCCAGTGCTCGGCGCGGTGGTGGTGCATCTGCACCGACAGCCCTTCGCCCGGCTTCACGGTGATGCGCTTCACCTGATAGCGTTCGCCCGCGTCGATGGAGTCATATTTCCCCCACGGACGGTACACTTCGCGGTGAATGTGGTGCTCGTGGCGACCGTCGGCCTTGATCTTCTCCACCACTTTTTTAACGTCCTGCACGGCGTTACGGTCGGCAATCAGCACGGCGTCCTTGGTCTGGACCACCACCAGATCCTTCACCCCGACCGTAGTGACCAGGCCGGATTCGGCGTAAACGTAGCTGTTTTCCGTTTTGTGGCTAATGACATCGCCGTGATGGACGTTACCCTCCGGGGTATGGGCGCTGATCTCCCACAGGGAGGACCAGGAGCCCACGTCGCTCCAGCCCGCATCCATCGGCACTACGACGGCGTCTGCCGTGCGCTCCATTACCGCATAGTCAATGGACTCTTCCGGGCAGGCTAGGAACGCCTCTTCATCCACGCGGATGAAGTCGAGATCCGGGTCCACCACCGCCATCGCTTTCTCGCAGGCGTTCAGAATATCCGGGCGGTATTTGCGCAGCTCTTCCAGATAGCGTCCGGCGCGGAACAGGAACATCCCGCTGTTCCAGTAATACTCCCCGCTGGCAACGTACGCCTGGGCGGTTTCCAGATTCGGTTTTTCGACAAACTGCGCCACGTCAAAGGCGACGCTGTCGCCTTCACCCGGCGTCACGCTGCCGCGGCGAATGTAGCCGTAGCCGGTTTCCGGCAGATCCGGCACGATGCCGAAGGTGACCAGCTTGCCGCTCTCGGCGTAAGGAATGGCCGCACGCACCGCGTCGCGGAACGCGTCTTCCTGCTGGATCACGTGGTCTGCTGCGAGCACCAGCATCAGCGGGTCGCAGTCCGGGCTGCTGCGCTTTGCCGCCAGCGCCGCGAGGGCGATAGCTGGCGCGGTGTTACGACCGGCAGGCTCCAGAATGATGTTTTCGGTGAGTTTATTCAGCTGGCGAAGCTGCTCGGCAACGATGAAGCGGTGCTGTTCGTTACAAATCACCACCGGGCTTTCACACTCCACGCCGTGCAGACGGTTTACCGTCGTCTGCAGCATGGTGAGATCCCCTTTCAGGCAGAGGAACTGTTTTGGATAGAGCACGCGGGACAGCGGCCACAACCGGCTACCAGAGCCACCAGCCATCACAACCGGATACAAAGTGGTTTGACTCATGATTTATCCCCGTATATCTGCAATAAATTGGCTCAGCACGTTCTCTTTCTCGAGCGTGCGTTCGGCATATTCACGTGCCACCGTGTTTACTTTTGGCATGGCAAGCGCTTGCTCAATGCCGGAGACCAGCGCCGGGACCGATTCCGGCTCCACGCACACCGCAATCCCCGGGTAGCTGTCGCACAGCTGGCCTAATTCAGTTTCGGCTTCGGCCGTAATCACCGCGTTACCGCCCACTGCCAGAATGTTGGTCAGCTTGGACGGCAGCACCGCGTCCGCCGCGCCGCGTTTTTGTACCACCAGATGGCAGTCGCCCATCTTCAGCAGCGCAGGCAGCGCCTCGTAAGACTGAAGCGGGAAGAACTTCACGTTGGTCAGGCCGCGTTCGCCGACCCGTTTTTCCAGCCGCGCCTTTCCCCCGCCCTGCCCGACAATCACAAACATCCATGGATGTTCTTTCAGCAGCTGAGCCGCCTCAATCACGTTCTCAAGGCCCTGCTTTTCGCCGATATTGCCTGAGTAAAGAATGATTTTTTGGTCATCAGGCAAACCAAGCTGCGCGCGCAGCGCCTGAGCGTCCTGCTCCGTCACGTCGCGAAAACGCGTCACTTCGGACCAGTTCGGGAAGAAAATCACCTTCTGTGCCGGGACGCCCTTCTCCTGCGCCTTGTTCATCATCGAGCGCGAGATGGTCGAAACGTAATCCACGTTGTGCAGACCGCTGCGCTCAAAGGCGCTGGCGAGCTTCGCCACCTTGCCGCCTTTGCTTTTGCCTGCCATCCCCAGGCCCAGCATGGCGTCAACTTCATAATCCTGAATGTGCAGCAGGGTGCGCGCGCCGGAGAGTTTGCCCAGCAGGCGCATGCCCGGCGTGCAAAACAGCGTCGGCACCACGCCGATGATGCGATCCGGCTTCCAGCGACGCTGCGCCATCAGCGGGAAAAAACTGCTCAGAGCAAAGCTGCCAAGATGCAGCAGCCGCTTCAGCGTCGAGGGCTGCTTAGGCACATACAGCGGGCAGCGCCAGACGGTCGCTGCACCCTCTTCACGACGGTAGCGCCAGCTTGAGTAGCGCTCCCCGACTTTCCATTCCGGGTAGTACGGCGGCGCGGTAATGACCCGCACGTCATGTCCCTGGCTCGCCATCCACTCGACCATCTCGCCGGTGTATTTCCCGATGCCGGTGAGCTCCGGCGAGTAGTTGATTCCGTACACGAGGATCTTCATAGGCCCGGCACCTCAGCCTGACGTTCCACGAGGAAATAGGCACGGCTGTTATCATGCACATTGTCGCTTGCCAGCAGCGCCTCTGGCGTCTGCCAGCGGTAGTCGTCATGCTGGGCATCAGGCAGACGCAGGTCTGCCTGAGTCACCTTCAGGCGGAACCCCAGCACGATGTAGTGCGTGGTGAACCCGGTGCCTGAAAAGTTATCGTCATAGAAGTGCTGCCAGACCCCGTAAAACTGGCCCGCTGCCATCGGCAGCTGCAGGCCCAGCTCCGCCAGAGTGAGACGCTCAAACGCGTCATGTAGCGTCTCATCCTTCTGCACGCGCCCGCCGGGCACGAACCAGAAGCCCCGTGCAGGGCGGTTGGTTCGTTTCCCCAGCAAGAACTCGCCGCGTTCGTTCTCCACGATCAGATCAATCGAGATGAGCGGAGTGGAACGCACCACCGTGGCAAAATCTTCCTGACTTAAAAACATCGTTACCCCCGGAAGCGGTGCTGGTTTTCCAGGAACCACTGGTAGGTGCTGGCCAGCCCCTGCTCCAGTGACACCTCGTGATACCAGCCCAGCTGATGCAGACGGGTGACGTCCAGCAGTTTGCGCGGCGTGCCGTCCGGTTTCGTCGCGTCAAACACCACGCGGCCCTTGTAGCCCACCACCTGCGCGATGGTCTGCGCCAGCTCGCGAATGGTGCAGTCCACGCCGGTACCGACGTTGATGTGCGACAGCATCGGCTCGGTGTTCTCCTGCCACACTTCGCGATCCAGCTCCATCACGTGAATGCTGGCGGCAGCCATGTCGTCCACGTGCAGGAATTCACGCATCGGCGTGCCGCTGCCCCACACCACCACGTCGGGCGCGTTCTCGGCGGTCGCCTCGTGGAAGCGGCGCAGCAGCGCCGGGATCACGTGCGAATTGCTCGGGTGGAAGTTATCGTGCGGTCCGTACAGGTTGGTCGGCATCACCGAACGATAGTCTCGGTTGTACTGACGGTTGTAGGACTCGCACAGCTTGATCCCGGCAATTTTGGCAATCGCGTACGGCTCGTTGGTCGCTTCAAGCGTGCCCTGCAGCAGTTCGCTCTCGGCGATCGGCTGCTTCGCCATTTTCGGGTAAATACAGGATGAGCCGAGGAACAGCAGCTTATTCACGTTGTGCAGATGCGCCGCGTGAATGATGTTGCTCTCAATCATCATGTTTTCGTAGATGAAATCCGCCGGGTAGGTGTTGTTGGCGACAATACCGCCCACCTTCGCCGCCGCCAGATACACCTGGTCAATGCGTTCGTTGGCAAAGAAGTCCTGTACCGCACGGCTGTCGAGCAGGTTCAGCTCGTCACGGGTGCGGACAACTACCTCGACGTCACCGCGCTGTTCGAGCTGTCGAACAATCGCGGAACCCACCATTCCGCGATGGCCGGCGACAAAAATACGTTGTTTTGTCATTCTCAGGACTCCAGCGCGATGGCAACCTCGTAGCCATGAGACTTGAGCAGGGAGTGTTTTTTCGCTGCTTCAAGATCTTTGGCGACCATCTCGGAAACCATCTCCTGCAGGGTGATCTCAGGTTTCCAGCCCAGCTTCTCGTGCGCTTTGGTTGGGTCGCCCAGCAGGGTTTCCACCTCAGCAGGACGGAAGTAGCGCGGGTCAACCTGGACAATCACGTCGCCTGGCTTCACGCCCGGCGCGTCGTGGCCGGTTACGGAAACCACGATACCCTTCTCTTCCACGCCGGTGCCTTCGAAGCGCAGCTTGATGCCCAGCTGTGCCGCAGCCATCTCAACGAACTGGCGAACGGAGTACTGCACGCCGGTCGCGATCACGAAGTCTTCCGGCTGTTCCTGCTGCAGCATCATCCACTGCATTTTCACGTAGTCTTTGGCATGGCCCCAGTCACGCAGGGAATCCATGTTGCCGAGGTGCAGGCAAGACTCCAGACCCTGCGCGATATTGGCGATAGCGCGGGTAATTTTGCGGGTTACGAAGGTTTCGCCACGGCGTGGGGATTCGTGGTTGAACAGGATGCCGTTACAGGCGTACATGCCGTAGGATTCACGGTAGTTCACGGTGATCCAGTAGGCGTACAGTTTGGCGACAGCATACGGAGAGCGCGGGTAGAACGGCGTGGTCTCTTTCTGCGGGATTTCCTGCACCAGACCGTACAGCTCAGAGGTGGACGCCTGGTAGAAGCGCGTTTTCTTCTCAAGGCCGAGGAAGCGGATTGCTTCCAGCAGACGCAGCGTACCCATGGCATCAACGTCAGCGGTGTATTCCGGGGACTCGAAGGAGACCGCGACGTGGCTCATCGCGCCCAGGTTGTAGACTTCATCCGGCTGCACTTCCTGCAGGATACGGGTCAGGTTGGAGGTATCGGTCAGGTCGCCGTAATGCAGGTGGAATTTCGGGTTCGCCGCGTGAGGATCCTGATAAATATGATCCACACGTTCGGTGTTGAAAGAAGACGCACGACGTTTAATACCGTGTACTTCATACCCTTTTTCCAGCAGGAACTCTGCCAGGTAAGAACCATCCTGCCCGGTAACGCCGGTGATGAGAGCGACTTTAGACATGTTTATATTCCTCTGTACTTATCAAAGTTTTTCAGTTTCAACGCGTTCGCGTATCACCACTGCGGGGTTGCCACGGCAAACTTTATTTGCCGGTAGCGATTTAAAAACGCTGCTGCGGGCACCAATAACCGTGCCATCGCCAACAGAAACACCCGGTGCAACAAAAACATCCGTTGCCAGCCAGCATTTTTCACCAATCACAATAGGCGAAGCGGTAATATCAAAATGCTGACTCATAAAGTCGTGGCTGCCGGTGCACAAATAACACTTCTGTGAAACCACCGAATTTGCGCCAATCGTAATCTCGCCCAGGGTATATAGCACCGCGTCATCCCCTACCCAGGCGTAATCCCCAAGCGTTAATTTCCAGGGGTAGGTAATCTTTACCGAAGGTCGAATGACTACGTTTTTTCCGATTTTTGCGCCAAACAGGCGCAATAAAAAGGCTCGCCAGCGGTACAGTATTTGTGGTGACCAGGCAAATAACGTTGCCTGAACGGCCCACCACAGCTGTACCTTAATACCGTTCCCGCCCCGAAAGCCTTTCGGCACGGAAAAACCGCTTAAATCCTGCATTGCATGTCCTTATATTCAGGCTTTGTTATATAAGGTTTTGGTTTTGCCGGTGGTGCGCAGGCGTAATAAATAAGACAATTCCGCCCAGAAACCCGGCACGCGTAATATTTTGCGCTGCACGTTTTTCGCATCCTGGCACAATTCCAGATTATTCGAGGTTGACACGCCGCCCATTGAAAATTCAGACACCAGCCCTTTAATTCGACGGAACGGGTAACCGGATTTATACAGGCTGGCAGCCAGCGCATAATCGGAAGATACTTTATACTGCAAATCGTATGGCTGTTTTTTCAGACCCTTTACCGGAAAGAAAATGGCCTGATGGCTGGCGGGCAGGCTGTGGTAAATATACCAGCCCGGCTTCGCGCTGCGGCACGCCTTATGCCCGTCGCCAAAATCGAGCAGCGCATCGCCAATATACATGGCGTCCTCTTTCTGACGCGCCAGCTGGCGGGCGAACAGCGCCACGTCATCATGGAAAATATCGCCGGAGTTGAGGAAAATGGCATAACGGCCCTGGGCCATGCTGATGCCTTTGTTCATCGCATCGTAGATGCCTTTATCTTTCTCGCTGATGTAGCGTAAGTTGAACTCACCGTTGAGTTTTTCCAGAAACTCCGCCGTGCCATCGTTCGAGCCGCCGTCGACCACAATCCACTCAAAGGTGAGGCTGGGATCGCGCGCCAGGTTGCGCAGCGAGCGCCAGGTTTTTACCACCCCTTCGTAATTACGAAAAGCGACAGTAATGACGCTAAGAAACATAAGACCACCTCGTCATGAATTCGTAATATTAAGCGCTTTGCGCAAAATAAACGGACAAACAATTAAGAAAGCATATTCCGGGCTAAATATTGACCCGGTAAAAAACAGCGACACCGGCGTAAAAAGATAAAGCTGCACGCGAAAGTTCTGGTTATCACCAAACGCGTTAATCATCATTTTGAAAACTTTAAACAGATACCACAGGGTCAACAGTACGGCGAACCACGAAAAATAAATAATTAACAGATACAGACCATTGTCTATGGTTTTACCGACATCCGCACCGTTAAAGATTCCGAATGATGCAACATATTCGTAAAGTGAGCCGAATCTTACAACCCCATCAATATGGGTTAAGGAATAACCCACCATCACCAGTGGCCCGATGATGCGATAATAGGATGAAGACCCTTCCGTTCCCAAATCACCCAGACGTTCTGAGATGTACGGGAAGGCAAATATCACGCCTACCATAAATACCGTCAGGGAGATAATCGCCAGCGGCAGTTTTTTCTTAATCGCTTCTTTGTTCAGGTACTGAAACGCCCACTCCAGCAGGTAAAACAGGATAAATGTCATTACCCCTGAGAACGATCCAGACAGAACAATTCCTGCAAGAATCATAGCATCGGTCTTAGGCGTTTTGATACCAAACTGTTTGATGCTGAGCCAAATTGAGATTAACGCCAGAGCGAAAAACGCCGGTTCAAAATAGAGGGCCGTGGTGCGCTTCCCGCCAAACTTGATGAAGTTCAATACATAGCTGTTACTGTAAATGAGATATTTCGAAATTATCTCCATCAGGCTACTGCCGCCGGTGAGAATAATTTGCGCCATTTCCATGGCAGCAAGCATAACAATTAACGCTACGGCAATATAAAAGAACCTGAGGATCTTCCGATAATTGTGCGGAGAAATCGTTTTAAACCGAATACTCCAGACCATTCCGATAATAATGACAATATAAACAAAGAGCATGGTCGACGTGACGTATTTACTGGCATCCAGCGACTGGCCAAAGATGTAGTTAAACAGCGTCAGGCCCGTGCCCAGCCCCAGGGCAATCATCAGCTTCTTCAGGTTGATTTTATCGACATACAGCAGAAGCAGAACGGGCAAGAAGGTGACGATGGTTATCGGAAAGCTTTCGCCGAGCTGGGCAATTTTGACGTTGACCAGCAGATAGATCAGCGGCAGCAGCAGATAACTACAGATTCTGATAGAACGAGACATACTCCTCCAGCATCTGTTGTCCACTGTAGGCCTTGCGGCTGCGGTTGCGGAACGATTCCAGGTCAGTGCCAAAAACAGCCTCGGCGATCTGCGCCTTCGGCAGCTGCACCAGCGGCAGCACCTCGCGCTCCGCGAAGGTTTTCCCGCCGGATTTTTCCAGCACTTCACGCGCCGCGTCGCTGTGGGTAGCAATCACCGGCACGCCGATGGAGAGCGCCTCACAGAGGATCAGCGGATAGTTATCCACGCGGGAGCTGAACACCAGCGCGTCCATTTCATTTAGCGCGCTCATCAGCTTGCGCTTGTCGGTCTCAAACCCGTGGTTCACCACGTTGGCCCCGTCGAACGGCGAAAACTTGCCGAAGGTATGCAGTTCAATCTTGTCGCCCAGCGCCATCATGTCGCGCACCAGCTGCTGGTTGGTTTTACCGTCGTAGCGCAGGTCATGCGCAACGATGGCGATCTTCGGCTTGCCCGCGGTTTCCGCCACCGGCGTGAGTTCGGCCAGAATAGCTTCCGTCGCCACGTCGATACCGTTGTTGATAATCTGACAGCGCCCTGCCCCGTACAGGCTGTTGAACGCATCGGCCACGTGCTGGCTTGGAGAGATAAACGTGCAGCCGAGCGAGAGCATGTCGCGGAACAGCTGACGCTTGCCGGCCACCAGCTGATGGGCGCGATCCACCTTCACCGGCGGATAGTTGCTTAACGTCGGGCATTTCTGGCAGTTATCTTTCCAGCCTTCGCAGCCGTCGGTAAACGCGCAGCGTCCGGTTACGCTCCAGTGATCGTGCAGCGTCCAGACAAAGCGGGTGTCGGGCCTGTGGGCCTGCACCTTCTGACAAAACGCCACCACCTCTTCCAGATTCAGCCAGTAGCTGTGCAGGACGTGAAAATGCAGCACAACCGGCCCCGTGGTGCGGGTCACCGTGCGGTAAAGCGTGTTCAGGTTGCCAAACAGGTCGCGGTTAAACAGGCGAAACAGCGCAATGTTGGCGATCGAGGTCAGGCGCGGCGTGAGCTTGTGCACCTGCGGGAAGTTATCGTGGCTGACGCTTTTCTTGCCTCCCTTGCCGTAGCCGTAAATAAAGCGAGACTGAAGCCCTTTTTGCAGCGCGCGCTGGTGCAGATCCAGCGCCACGCCCGCCGCTCCGCCTTCTGCGAGGCGTACGTTAAATTGCAGAATATTCATTTAATCACCTTCACGCGGGCTTTTTCACCCACCACCAGCGCGTTATCCGGAATGCTGTCCAGCACCACGCTGCCCGCACCAATCGTGACGTTATTGCCAATCGTAATGTCGCCAATCATCACCACGTTTGCCCCCAGCTCGACGTTATTGCCGATGACCGGGCAGGCCAGGCTGTCAGGCCCGCGGTTGCCAATGGTGACGGCATGGCGAATGGTGAAATCATCCCCGGCGACCACGAACTTGTTGATCACCACTCCATAGCCGTGGTGGATGGTAAAGCGGCGGCCAATGGTGGCAGCGGCCTGAATTTCATAGCCAAAAAAGCATTCGGTGATGATGCGGTACAGCACCAGCACCGGTGCCGCCCAGATATTGTTCAGCACGTTTTTCTTACGCCACACCGAGCAAAAGTGCGCGATGCGGTACGCCAGAACCATGCAGCACGGGCGCAGGCTCCAGCTGTTTGCGCGGCAATCTTCCAGAAACATTATTTCCCCCGAAGCCCGTCAGCCAGACGCTTGCCGTTACGCACGGACAGCAGCGTCAGCAGCGTGCGCCAGTTCATACGCTTATTGCGGATCTGATAGAGGGTAAAGAGCTGATACTTCCGGCTGGCACGGTCAAACTTGTCCTTGTGCTTGCGGTAAAAGTGGAAGTACCCGGAGAACTTCTTCGGCGACGAGGTGATTTGCATCTCCCCGTGATTGATGTGCAGGATCTGCGTGGCCTCTTCCACTTTCCACGGCTCGCCGTACTCCACCACCATGCGCAGGAAGATGTCGTAATCCTGTGCAGCCTTGAGTTCGGTATCGAACAGGCACTCTTTGAAACGCCACGCCCAGGTGAAGACCTGGTTACCAATAATGTTGCGCTTGTAGAACAGGCGGCGAGAGTACGGTGATTTTGGATACAGCGGCAGGCTGGCAGGCTGCGAGTAAACCTCGCCCTGGCAGACATAGTCGTTGGCATACAGGAAAGCGTGCGTGACCAGCTGCTCTTTATGGGACAGAAAGACGGACAGGCGGTTCGGCGTCCATTCATCGTCGTCGTCGATCCCGGTCAGATACTGCCCTTTGGCCTGCATGATCGCCTGATTGCGCACCGCACAGGCGCCGGAGTTCATCGGGTTATGGGTGTACGTCACGCGCGGGTCGTTGAGATCGGTGACAAACTTTTGCAGCTGTTCATACGAAGAAGAACAGTCATCCACGACGATCAGTTCCCAGTTATCGTAATCCTGACGTAAGACCGACTTAATTGCGCGGATCGCCAGCTGCTGACGATTCCATGTCGGCATATAGATAGAAATCAAAGGGCGTTGTGTGGTCATATCTTCCTCCTACCCCTCACCCCGGCCCTCTCCCCTGAGGGGAGAGGGTGAAAGGCGGCACCGGACTATCCCCTCGCCCCTCTGGGGAGAGGGTTAGGGTGAGGGGGAATCATTTGTTATTTACTGTCAGACTTATATTCGTACTCGTAATACCCGTAATCCTGGTACCCGGTCGCGCGGCGGAAGATGGAGTTCAGGATCACCCCTTTCACCTCAATCCCGTTCTGCTCGAAGCGGCTCAGGCTGGTTTCCACCTCTTTCAGGGTGTTCACCGCGTAACGCGCGACCATCAGCGTGGTGCCCGCATGGCGGCCCACGACGGCAGCATCGGTCACGGCCAGAATCGGCGGCGTATCGATCAGCACCAGGTCGTAGTGTTTGCTCGCCCATTCAATGAGCTGGCTGAAACGTTCGCTCATCAGCAGCTCGGACGGGTTAGGCGGTACCTGCCCGCGCGGGATCAGGTCAAATTTCGGGATCGTTGTCGGCTTGGCGCTCTGGCTGATTTCACCCTTGCCGAGCAGGATTTCCGACAGCCCGTTAACGTTATCGGTGCCGAGCAGCTCGTGGGTATAGCCCTTACGCATATCGCAGTCGATCAGCAGCACGCGCTTGTTGGTCTGGCTCACCACCGCCGCCAGGTTGGCGCAGACGAAGGTTTTACCGATTGACGGGCTAACGCCGGTCAACATCAGGACGTTGTTTTTGGCCTGCATCATGGCGAAGTGCAGGCTGGTACGCAGGCTGCGGATCGCTTCGATGGCGAGGTCGGTCGGGTTACCCACCGCCAGCAGCTGGCTCTGCTTGTAGCGCTTAACGCCCTTGATGGTTTTGACGCTGTCACGGGATTTTTGCCACTCAGACAGCGGAATGCTGGCATAGACGTTGATACCGCTCTCTTCCAGCACCTGCGGGCTTTCGATGCCGCGGTTGAACAGGGAACGCAGCAGCACGCCCACGATGGAGAGCATCAGGCCGAGAATAATGCTGCCGAGGATAATCAGCGCTTTCTTCGGCTTCAGCACGCCGGGCTGGGTAATGGCCGGGTCGACGATGCGCACGTCGCCCACGGTGCTGGCTTCGGTGATTTTCAGCTCCTGCTGCTTGTTCAGCAGCTGCATGTACACCTGCTGTCCGGACTCCACGTCGCGGGTCAGACGCACGATCTCCTGCTGCGTTTTCGGCATCGCGGTCACGCGATCATTGAGCTTCGCCTTCTCCTCTTCGAGGGTACGGCGTTTCTCCAGCAGCGTGCGGTAGGCCGGGTGACGTTTGGTATAAAGCTTGGAAATCTCGGCTTCTTTAAAGGTCAGCTCGTTGAGCTGCGCGTCAATGTTGACCATTGAATCGAGGACCGATTTCGCCTCCAGCGGCAGGTCAACGGAGTCTTTATCCTGACGGTAGGCGTTCAGCTTGTTCTCGGCATCATCCAGATGAGCGCGCACTTCCGGGAGCTGCTTCGCGAGGAAGGCCAGGCTTTTCGCCGCTTCGGCCGACTTACGCTCAACGTTCTGCTCAAGATAGTTGCGGGTAATGCTGTTCAGGATGTCGCGGATCTGATCCTTATCTTCACCGGTAAAGGTCATGCTCAGCACGCCGGTGTCCTTACCGTTTTCGGTGACGGTGAGGTTGTTTTGCAGATTGTTGATCATCCCCAGCGTGGAGAATTTGGTGACGGTGAATTCACCGCCCTCCTGGGCGTTAATCGCGCTGACCATCATGCTGACGCCGTCTTTGCTCAGCATCTGCCCCACTTCACCGCGCGCGCTAAAGCCCGCGTCGCTGGTCAACTGATACTGTTTCGGGCCAAGCACCGTCAGGGTAAACGTCCGATCGGCAGCCCCTTTCGGCAGCACGAAGTCAGTCACTTTCACCGTGTCGTTGTTTCGCCCCATCAGACGATCCCAGCCCGCACCAAAGATCGGGAAGGTATTTTTGGTGACGGAGATATCGAGCCCGAGGTCGTGAACCGTTTTACCCAGCACCAGGCGTGACTGGATAAGCTGAATTTCAGCGTCGGAGGCCGGCGGCTTGTTCGCCAGCGCGGAACCAATGTCCTGCACCAGCGAGTTGCCGGTATTCTGCTCGATCTGCACCAGCGCGTCGGCGCTGTAGATAGGGGTGGCGAACAGCGTATAGACGACAGCCGCGGCGGCAAACACGGCGGTAATGCCAAGCACCCACCATTTTGCCTCTACGACCGTGCCGACCAGGCGCCCAATATCAATTTCATCACTGCCCGATGTCGGGGCGGCAGAAGGTCTTGTTTTTTCTGTCATTGTTATCCCTGCTGAACTTTCAGTGCCTGCGCCCACTGTTGGGCAGACTGGTCAAGTAAGGTGTAAACCGCCTCAAAGGCCTCCTGGCTTTTGCGATACGGATCGGGGATTTCACGTTCATTGTCCCAGTGACCAAACAGCATCACCTTGCCGCGCATCTCCGGCGCGATATCGCACAGCGCGTGAATATGGCGTTTTTCCATCGTCAGGATCAGGTCATATTCCCGGCACATGCGGCCAGTAACCTGGCGCGCCACGTGGCCGTCGAGGGAGAGGTGATGATCCCGCGCCACGCTGGCTGCGCGCTCATCGGCACCTTTACCGACCAGCGCGCCCAGCCCTGCCGACTCAACGATCAGTTCGGGCTGGTAGTGCTTCAACAGCCGTTCACCCGTAGGGGAACGGCAAATGTTCCCCACGCATACCACCAGAATTTTGTTAAACATCGCGGATTACCAGGTATGAATGTCGCGCGCCGTATCCGTCATGTAGCGAACGCCACTGATGGTTGGCAGCAACTGGTTGATCAGACGGTTCCAGCGGGCAACCGGCGCGGTGGTGACATACACCACGTCGTATGGCTGGAGGCGGAACGACGTTGCCATTACCAGCGAAGTGGCGTCGGACATATCGAGCTGGTAAATGTTGGCAATCTTGCCTTTGTTGCTGGCGTCGTCCTTCAGCGGGCGAATCACGAAGATGCCGCTGGCGTTGGAGGAGGTCAGATCGATGCCTTCCGCATTGCCCAGCGCTTCGGTCAGCGTCATGCCGCTGAAGTCCATCTTGAGCGTGCTCTGTTTCTTCACTTCGCCCATCACGAAGACTTTCAGATCGTCATTACGCGGGACGTAAAGAATATCGCCCGGATAGAGCAGGCGGTTCTGGGTCAGATCGCCGTTTTGCATCAGCGCCTGCAGCGAAATACGCTGCTCCTTCCCGTTATGGGTGAGCACCACGTTGCGCCAGTCGGCGCCGTCGGTTAACCCGCCCGCGGCGTTGATGGCGTCCAGCACGGTAAGAGGAACGTTGGTGATGGCCTGCTGGCCGGACTTGTTCACCTGGCCGGAGATATAGGCTTTTTGCGAGCGGAATGCGGCGATATTAACGTCCACCTGCGGATCGGCGATGTACTGCGCTAAGCGGCCGGTAATATCACTGCGGATCTCGGCAAGCGTTTTCCCCGCTACGTGGACTTTGCCAATGTAGGGATAGAACATGGTGCCGTCTGACTGCACCCAGTTACCGGTGTCGCTTGAGCTGCGGTACTGGCCTGCTGGCGTGGTCAGTTCCGGGTGGTCCCAGACGGTCACGTTGATCACGTCTCCCGGCCCCACGCGGTACTGGTAGGAGGCAATTTCCTGGTCCAGAGACATATTCGGCTGAGCAACATTCGGACGTGGACGTAATTGTTCGACCAGACGTGGCGTAAGTGGATAAACATTCACCATTTTGTCGAGATCAAAATCGGCATCCTGTTGCTTGATCACATCCTTACCCATTGTTGACATATTGCTGCCGGGAAAGACCGTGCAACCACTCATCAAGGTCACAGACACCAATAATGGCATCAATTTCATTTTGGATTTCATCATTGATTATTTATCACTTTGGCAGAGTAATTATCCTGTGCAATTTAAATAAGCTCGGGTCGTATTGGTTTTCAGCATGCAGTTAATCAAATAGAAATTTAACTGGCATCAGTCCTAAAAAAAGCTTATTCATCCATTGGCTATTGACAGAATAATCGATGCTGATTCACACGCTTTCAGGCACGCTACCGCCCTTGGCTTTCAGTTACCAATCCACTGACTAAACAATGTGTTATGGATAGACACCCTCTTAAGTAAGGTCTTGTTGGAATATATCAGCCGCTGCAAATACCCGACGGATAATGAATAATCACTCCACAAGACCGAACAATAATAGCAACACCGAGATTTAACATTTGATGCTGGGAGAATTGTTGCAGCTAACCTAATAGCAGGCAAGGAGACAACTGTCCTAATATCCGTTTTTAAGATTAATATTAAGAGCAAACTTTTGACCTTTTAGGATTTTCTTTATATTGACAATAACAGGGCAAAAACCTTTACCTGCGATATATCCTAAAATGCTATTCCGGTAATTAAATATACGTATTCCCCTTATTTACAGCAGCATCGGAATGCTCTCTTTTTCACCCGACGTATTAAGAGAAATCTCACCCCGGCATTGCAATTTCCCCCGGCTTTATCCATGATCGAAGTGTGACATTCGTCATATAACAGAAGGTATTGCTATTACTATGGAATGGATTGCCGATCCCTCAATCTGGGCCGGGCTGGTTACGCTGGTCGTCATCGAGCTCGTGCTCGGGATTGATAATCTGGTTTTTATCGCCATCCTCGCTGAAAAACTGCCCCCTTCCCAGCGCGACCGCGCGCGCGTGACGGGCCTGCTGCTGGCGATGGTGATGCGCTTACTGCTGCTGGCCTCTATCTCCTGGCTGGTCACGCTCACGCAGCCGCTGTTCTCCCTTCACGGTCTGAGCTTCAGCGCACGCGATCTGATTATGCTCTTTGGCGGGCTGTTCCTGCTGTTCAAAGCCACCGTGGAATTGAATGAGCGGCTGGAAGGCAAAGACAGCGAGAACCCGACCCAGCGCCGCGGGGCGAAATTCTGGCCGGTGGTGGCGCAAATTGTGGTGCTGGATGCGGTCTTCTCCCTCGACTCGGTGATCACCGCCGTTGGGATGGTGGACCATCTTGCGGTGATGATGGCCGCGGTCATTATTGCCATCACGCTGATGGTAATGGCCAGCAAGGCGCTGACCCGCTTTGTGAACAGCCACCCTACCATCGTGATCCTGTGTCTGAGCTTCCTGCTAATGATTGGCTTTAGCCTGGTCGCCGACGGTTTCGGCTTCCATATTCCGAAAGGCTACCTGTATGCCGCCATCGGGTTCTCCGTCATGATTGAAGCGCTCAACCAGCTGGCGATATTTAACCGCCGCCGCTTCCTTTCCGCCAATCAGACCCTGCGCCAGCGCACGGCCGACACGGTCATGCGCCTGCTCAGCGGCAAGAAAGAGGATGCGGAGCTGGACCCCGAATCCTCCGCCATGCTGGCCGATCGCAGCGACGGGCAGATTTTTGACCCGCAGGAGCGACGGATGATCGAGCGGGTGCTTAACCTGAATCAACGAACGGTCAGCAGCATCATGACGTCGCGGCATGACATTGAGCATATCGACCTGACGGCCCCGGAAGCGCAAATCCGTGCCCTGTTGGATAAAAACCAGCACACCCGCGTGGTGGTGACCGGCGGTGAAGAGGAAGAGGAGCTGCTGGGCGTGGTGCACGTTATCGACCTGCTTCAGCAGCAGCTTCACGGCGAGGCGCTCAATCTGCGCGCCCTGGTACGCCAGCCGCTGGTTTTCCCGGAGGGGCTACCGCTGCTTTCCGCCCTTGAGCAATTCCGCAACGCGCGCACGCACTTTGCCTTTGTGGTCGATGAGTTTGGTTCTGTAGAAGGGCTGGTGACGCTCAGCGACGTGATGGAAACCATCGCCGGTAACTTGCCAAACGAGGTGGATGAAATTGATGCCCGCCATGATATTCAGAAAAATGCAGACGGCTCGTGGACGGCTAACGGCCATATGCCGCTTGAAGACCTGGTGCAATATGTGCCGCTGCCGCTGGATGAAAAGCGGGAATATCACACGATTGCCGGCCTGCTGATGGAGTATTTGCAGCGTATTCCGCAGCCGGGGGAAGAGGTTCAGGTAGGCGACTACCTGCTTAAAACGCTGCAAATTGAAAACCATCGCGTGCAGAAGGTGCAGTTAATACCGTTACGGGATGAGGAAGAACTGGATTTTGAGGTGTAAAAAAGCCGGGTGGCGCTTCGCTTACCCGGCCTACGGTGTTCGGTTTGTGTAGGCCGGGTCAGGCGAAGCCGCCACCCGGCACAACGGCGTCAGATTTTTGTAGGCCGGGCAAGGCGAAGCCGCCACCCGGCGCAACAGGCATCACAGTTTATCCAGCAGCTTCTTCACATCCTTGCCGCCCTGTGAATCTTTATTACGATCCGCCCAGTCGCTAAGCCGACGTTTTGCTTCATCCTGCAGATGCTTACGCAGGATCTGGTCAACCTGCAGGCTGTAATTCAGCGCCTGCCATTTGCCATATACGGTCAGCGGAACCGGCGTCTCTTTAAGGAAGTCGATAAGCTTGCTTTCACCCTGCCAGCCAGAAAGTACCCGCACGTTAAAGCGCGTGTCCGCCGTCTCTTTCACCAGATCCAGCTTGCCGTCCCCGGTGATCGATAACAGCGAAGAGGTGCCCTGCATGCCTTCGAGAGCGAGCTGTCCGTTATCCAGCGTCAGATCCGCGGTGAAACTGTCGAGGCGCGTGGCGCTGTCGTAGTTTTCCTGGGCTTTCACATCGCTGCTGCGCTCCACCGCCTGCTGCACCAGCTGCTGGAAGTTAAGCCCTTCCATACGGGAATTTTTCAGGTCGAGATGCGCCTGCCCCTGCCACTCGCGGCGGAAAGCATCGGCATCAATTTTCGTACCCGAGAAGTCGCCCGCTAACGACAACTGCCCCGTTAGCGATATCGGGTAGTTAAACGCGTTAAGGATGGTCCCTATCTCAACGTTGTCGAGACGCGGCTGGAATTCGGCGCTTGCAACGTCTTTACGGACATCCAGCGTGCCGGGCAGCGAGAGGTTCCCTGCGCCCATCTTACCGCTCAGTTCGGAGATCACCAGCAAACCGTTATGGTTAAACATTTGGCTGCTCACGTCGGTAAAATCAATACCGCGCCAGCGCAGGCTATTGGCTTTCAGCAGGATATCCGCCGTGAATCCGCGCAGGGCGTTATACTCAGGCTGGTCAAGATTGGACGAAATAACCGGACGTGATACCGGCGCCTGGCTTTGTCCCGTCTGCGCAGCATCGCTGTCCGTCGGGCTGGATGGCTGAGGCGGAAGCAGGTTTTCCAGGTTGAGCTTGTCAAACTGCAGGTTCAGCACCCACTTCGGCTTCTCTTCCAGCGTGACGCTCGCCTGCCCCTTCAGGCTACTGTCATTTGCCTGCAGGTTAAGATTATCCAGTTCCAGCTGCTTTTGTTCTTCGCGCCACACGGCCTGCAGCGTTCCCTGCCCGGCGATCCCCTGAGTGGGAAGATCGGCACCCGTCAGCTGCCAGTTCAGCTGCTGGATGTCGGCCGTAAGCTGATGCGGATAGTCTGAGGCATTGACGCTGGCGTTCAGCGAGAGGGTCAAATCGCGCTGATCGCGATTCACGCGCCCGCTAAATTCCACCGACGCAAGATGATGGGCATCCTGTTCCATCTGCAGGCTGATGTTGCGAACGGTCACCTGCTCCTGGTGCTCGTGCTGGAAAACCAACACGCTGTCGGCCACCTTCAGCTTGCCGATATCAAAGGACCAGCCCGTATCGGACGGTTCATCAGGCAGGGTATTTTCGCGCGGCGCAACCGGCGCATTGGCATCGCGTACGGCTTCGGATTGCGGGGTGAGCTGAATCACCGCGCCTTTCAGCATCACCTGGTTAACCTGCAGCTGATGGGAAATGAGCGGGATCAGCGCGACATCAAGACGCATGTTGTCCGCGGCCACCAGCGGCTGGGACGCCCCAGGCGCCGTGAGCGACATGCGGCCAGAGAGAATGCTGAGCTGCGGCCAGACGTGCCAGCGCAGCGGTCCGTCAAGCTTCAGTTGATAACCGCTGCGCGCCTCGACCTCCCGCACCATGTAATCGCGGAAATCATTAGGGTTAACCAGCAGTACCAACGCCGAAAGGCCAGCCACCAGCACCACCAGCAAAATCATCAGCGTTGTCAGAACTCTTCTCATGGCATCCTCAATGGACTAACGATCAGTCTTTATCAATACGGCTCGCAACCGCGCCCTGCTGGTCGCGATACTTTGCGTCCTGCCGACGGTTGTAGGGCCTGTCTGCCGGGCCTGACAGCGGTTCAAAGCTTAACGCACCGATCATCATGCCCGGACGCAGCGCCAGCGGCAATTTACCGGCATTGAAGAATTCGAGTACGATACGCCCGGACCAGCCTGGATCGATACGGTGTGCGGTCACGTGAACCATCAGCCCCAGTCGCGCCAGCGAAGAACGGCCGTCCAGCCAGCCAACGAGATCGGCAGGGAGGGTCACGGACTCAAACGTGACCGCCAGAGCCAGTTCACCCGGGTGCAGATAAAAGGCTTCGCCTTCGTCGATGATGATTTCGTCACTCATCACGCGATCGAGCGCGGCGCTAACTTCGTCTTTTGGCCCGCTAAGGTCAATGAACGGCGCAGTGTGGCCGCTAAAGGTGCGGAATTTATTCCCCAACCGCACATCAACGGTCACGCCATTGATGCGCTCAACAGGTGGACGTGGGGTAATAGACAAACGGCCTTCATCCAGCCAGGCTTCAATATCGCGATCGCAAAGACGCACGGCACTTTCTCCTTTTATGCATCGTACCCTGAGGCGGCAAGCGCTCAGGGTAAAACCAGGTTATCTCTGAACGGTACACAATTCGCGCGGCTTATTCAAAAAACTGGCTGATTTTCGCTTTTAAGATATCAATCGCAATGCGGTTTTTACCCCCGCGCGGCACGATGATATCGGCGTATTGTTTGGAGGGCTCAATAAACTGCAGGAACATCGGGCGGACCGTTTTCTGGTATTGCGCCATGACGGAGTCCATCGAACGGCCGCGTTCATTCACGTCACGCTTGATGCGGCGCATCAGGCAGATATCCAGCGGGGTATCAACGAAAATCGAGAAGTTCATGGATTCACGCAGACGGGGGTCGGTCAGCAGCAGAATGCCTTCAAGGATAATGACCTTTTTCGGCTCGATGCGGATGGTTTCCTGGGTGCGGGTATGCTCTACATAACTGTAAACGGGCAGTTCAATCGCCTGGCCGCTCTTGAGCGCTTCTAAATGCTGGAACAGCAGGCTGTGATCCATCGCATTGGGGTGGTCATAGTTGGTTTTGACGCGCTCTTCCATCGACAGATGGGATTGATCTTTGTAATAGCTGTCTTCGGGAATGACGCCGATATGCTCATCACCTACTTGTTCACGCAGTTCGCGATAAAGCGTACTGGCAATTAGACTTTTACCTGAAGCCGATGCGCCGGCGATGCCTATAATGACGCACTGATGAGACTTATCAGTCATAAATTTAGCGACCTGATTAACCTGGATGTTAAGGAAGGACGACGCCGGAGCGTCAAACGCGGCAATTATAGGGATTTAGCGGGCGTGATACCAGTCGAATGCACAGCTTCTGCGAGACGGGCCGAAAAGTGGCGCTTTATTCCCTGAGTGAAATTTAAATGCGCGTTTTTTCAGCATTTAACCGTTTTTTTTCACGGCGTCTCTATTTAATAAGTCTGCGGTGTCAAATTCTGAGCAGTCACCATATGAATTGTAAATTGTTTGTACTAGCATAAACCAAATTATCAAATTCACGCGTTCGGACATCTTCCCTGACGGCATGGCGTCTCTGGATAAAGCGGTAATGAATAAACAATACCAGCGGGTTTTGGTTACCACCCCACATCCTTTAATACGACTTGTCTGTCTGGGCCTGGTCACCTTTATCTTTACCCTTTTTTCGCTGGAGCTCACCCGCTTCGGTACCCTGCTGGCCCCGCTCTGGTTCCCCACCGCCATTATGATGGTGGCGTTTTACCGCCATGCGGGAAAAATGTGGCCGGGCATCGCCCTGGCCTGCTCGTTTGGCAATATTCTGGCCTCGTGGATGCTGTTTTCGTGGGGTTCGGTCAGCCTCATTTATCCCTCTATCAACGTCATTGAAGCCGCTATCGGCGCGCTGTTGCTGCGCAGATTGCTCCCCTGGTACAACCCGCTGCAGAATCTGAACGACTGGATCCGCGTGGCCGTTGGCAGCGCGCTGGTGCCGCCGCTGGTGGGCGGCATTCTGGTGTCCCTGCTGGCTCCCGGCCCTGAGCCAATGCGTAATTTCTTCGTCTGGGTATTGTCCGAAGCTATTGGCGCGCTGGCGCTGGTGCCTCTCGGGCTATTATTTAAGCCGCATTATCTGTTGCGCCACCGTGATCCGCGATTGCTGCTGGAAACGCTGACCACGCTGGCCGTGACGCTGGCCCTCAGTTGGGCAGCCATCACCTGGCTGCCGTGGCCCTTCACCTGCGTGATCGTGTTGCTGATGTGGAGCGCCGTGCGCCTGCCGCGGATGGAAGCGTTCATGGTGTTCCTGGTCACCGTGATGGTTGTGTCGCTGATGATTGCCCGTAATCCGTTAGCGCTAACCACCCAACACGCCGGGCCCATGCTGAACGCCCCCTGGCTGCCGTTCCTGATGTTGCTCCTGCCCGCAAACGTGATGACCATGGTGATGTACGCCTTCCGCGCCGAGCGCAAACACATCACCGAAAGCGAGGAGCGTTTTCGTAACGCGATGGAATATTCCGCCATCGGCATGGCGCTGGTCAGCATTGAGGGCAAATGGCTTCAGGCTAACAAGGCGCTGTGCAATTTCCTCGGCTACAGCCAGACGGAGCTCCAGTCCCTAACCTTCCAGCAGCTCACCTGGCCGGAAGATTTGGACACCGACCTCGAGCAGCTCGAACAGCTGGTCAACGGCGAGATCAATACCTATACCCTCGAGAAGCGCTATTACACCCGCAACGGAGAAGTGGTCTGGGCGCTGCTTGCCGTCTCCGTCGTGCGCCATGCCGACGGCTCGCCGCTCTATTTTATTGCGCAGATTGAAGACATTAACGACCTGAAGCAGACCGAGTGGGTCAATAAACGCCTGATGGAGCGCATTACGCTCGCCAACGAAGCGGGCGGCATCGGCATCTGGGAGTGGGATCTGGAGCCCGACATTATCAGCTGGGACAAGCGGATGTTTGAACTCTACGAGATCCCGCCGCACATCAAGCCCACCTGGCAGCTCTGGCACGACACGATGCTGCCGGAAGACCGCGCCCACGCTGAGCAGGTGCTGCGCGATTCGCTGATTTCCCGTCTGCCCTTTAAGCTGGAATTCCGCATCCGCGTGAAGGAAGGCGTGCGCCATATTCGCTCCCTGGCGAACCGGGTGCTCAACAAGCAGGGAGAAGTCGAACGCCTGCTCGGTATCAACATGGACATGACCGAGGTTAAGCAGCTTAACGAGGCCCTCTTCCAGGAAAAAGAGCGTCTGCACATTACCCTGGACTCCATCGGTGAGGCGGTGCTGTGTACCGATATCAACATGAACGTCACCTTTATGAACCCGGTGGCCGAGAAAATGAGCGGCTGGCTGCAGACCGAGGCAATAGGCCAGCCGATCCTGAAGGTGCTGCACATTACCTTTGGTGAAAAAGGGCCGCTGATGGAAAATATTCACAGCGGCGATATGTCCCGTTCCGATATCGATCAGGACGTGGTGCTGAACTGCCGCACCGGGGGTAATTTCGACATTCATTACAGCATTACGCCGCTCAGCACGCTGGACGGCCAGAATATTGGTTCAGTTATCGTGATTCAGGACGTGACCGAGTCGCGTAAAATGCTGCGCCAGCTGAGCTACAGCGCCTCCCACGATGCCCTGACCCATCTGGCAAACCGGGTCAGCTTCGAAAGCCATCTCAAACGGCTCCTGCAGACCGTTCGCGAAACGCGCCAGCGTCATGCCCTGGTCTTTATCGACCTCGATCGCTTCAAAGCCGTCAACGATACGGCTGGCCATGCGGCGGGTGATGCCCTGCTGCGGGAGCTCGCTTCCCTGATGTTAACCATGCTCCGCTCCAGCGACGTGCTGGCACGTCTTGGCGGGGACGAGTTCGGGTTACTGCTACCGGACTGCAATATAGAAAGCGCGCGCTACATCGCCGGTCGCCTGATCCATACGATCAATGACTATCACTTTACGTGGGAAGGCCGTCTGCACCGTATCGGCGCCAGCGCCGGCATCACGCTGATTGATGAAAATAACCATCAGGCGTCGGAGATCATGTCCCAGGCGGACATTGCCTGTTATGCCTCGAAAAACAGCGGCCGTGGCAGGGTAACGGTCTACGAGCCTCAGCAGGAGCGGGATCGCCACACGCGCAGCATGATGTCGCTTGATGAACAGTGGCATATGATTAAAGACAATCATCTGATGATGATTGCCCGCAGCGTCGCCTCTCCGCGCATTCCGGAGAGCAGCAATTTCTGGCTGCTGTCGTTACGCCTGTGGACCAGCCAGGGTGAAGTACAGGAGGAGCACGCCTTCCGCTCGGGCCTGGCGGAGCCTGAGCTTCTGCATGCCCTCGACAGACGTATCTTTAGCGAGTTTTTCCGCACCTATGCCGCCCAGATTGCCAGCAAAGGCATGGGCGTCGCGCTGCCGCTCTCTGAGGCTGGCTTAGCCAGCGTGACGCTGGTCGATGAACTTCTCGACCTGCTGGATAAAAGCCCCATGCCGGGCCGCCTCCTGCATCTGGTTATCTCTGCCGATGTGGTGAGCAGCGCGGAGAAAAACCTGCAGCGGGGCCTGCAAAAGCTTCGCCAGGCGGGCTGCCGCGTCATCTTTAGCCAGGTGGGACGCGACATGAACGTCTTTACCCACCTGACCGCGAATATGGCCGACTATCTGATGCTGGACGCAGAGGTGGTGAGCAACGTGTACGGCAACCTGATGGATGAGATGATGGTGACCATTGTTCAGGGCCACGCCCAGCGTCTGGGAATGAAAACCATCGCGGGCCCCTGCAACCAGCCCATCATGATGGACACGCTCTCCGGCATTGGCATTGATTTTATCTACGGTGACACTATCGCCGAGCCGCAGCCGCTGGATCTACTGCTCAACGCCAGCTATTTCGCCATCAACTGACGGCGACCAGCCGTCGGTATACCAGATGTGCAGCAGCGCGTAAGAGCGCCACGGCTGCCAGCGCTCGGCATAACGGCGAATTTGCGCGGGAGTCATTCCGGCGAAGCGTTGCTTAATCAGATAATCATCGGGCAGAAACACATCTTTCGCCTGCCAGCCGCGCAGCGCCAGGTAATTTGCCGTCCAGCGCCCTATCCCCGGCCGCTGCTGCAACGCCTTCATGCCCGCCTCAACGTTCTCAGGCGGCGTCAGCGGAAACGTCCCGTCAACGACCGACTGCGCCAGATGAATCAGCGATTCCGCGCGTTTTACCGGCATGCCCAACGCTTTCAGGTCCAGCGGGTCCGCTGCCGCCAGCGCCTGCGGCGTGGGAAAACAGAGATAGCCTGGACAATCCGCAATCGGTTCACCGCACAGCGCCACCACGCGCGACGTCAGCTTCGCCGCCATCGCCACGCTCACCAGCTGCCCGAGGATCGCCCGGACGCCCTGCTCGTAGGCATCCATCGCCCCCGGCAGGCGTAAGCCTGGCCGGGCCGCGCCGAGATCGCCCAGCGCATCCGCGATGCGCTGCGGATTACAGGCGAGATCGAACAGGCGTTCTATGCGTGCAAGACACGTCTTCGCAACCGGAATTAACCCCGGGCTGAGGGTCACGGTCAGCGTATGGGCGGCGATATCCGGCGTCACGCGGAAAATCCCCTGATGGCCTTCGCAGGCAAAACTGCGCTCGTAGTAGTCGTGCGTGACGGTTTCAATACCCGTCGCCGCACGTGCGCCAAGAAAGCCAAACATCCACTGCCAGTCGTAAGGGGGAAGCCAGGTCAGGGTATACATCGTTACTCCTTTTTTGTTCTCCTCAGGATAAACGCAAAAGGCGCGCTGCGCCTTGCTTTCATATTCCTGTTGTCGCAGGACAGGCATTCCGCTAAAGTCTCGCCCCTTCTCACCGGCATGGGGATTTATTGTGTTTATTGGATTCGACTACGGTACGGCAAACTGCTCGGTTGCGATTATGCAAAACGGACAGCCGCAGCTTCTGAAAATGGAAAAAGAGAGCACGCTGCTGCCCTCAATGCTCTGCGCGCCGACGCGTGAAGCGGTGAGCGAATGGCTGTTCCGTCACCATCAGGTTCCGGCGACGGCGGCAGAGACCCAGGCGCTGCTGCGCCGGGCGGTTAGCTTTAACCGCGAGGAAGATATTGACGTTACGCCGTCCAGCGTGCAGTTTGGTCTCTCTTCACTCGGGCACTACATTGAAGACCCCGAAGAGGTCTACTTCGTGAAGTCGCCAAAATCCTTCCTCGGCGCCAGCGGCCTGAAGCCGCAGCAGGTGGCGATGTTCGAAGATCTGGTGTGCGCGATGATGCTGCATATTCGCAATCAGGCGCAGACGCAGGTCCCGGATGCGATCACCCAGGCGGTGATTGGCCGCCCGATCAACTTCCAGGGGCTGGGCGGCGACGAGGCTAACCAGCAGGCGCAGGGGATCCTTGAACGCGCGGCGCACCGCGCGGGCTTTCGCGACGTGGTGTTCCAGTATGAGCCGGTTGCCGCAGGCCTGGACTTTGAAGCCACGCTGACCGAAGAGAAGCGCGTACTCGTCGTGGATATCGGCGGGGGCACGACGGACTGCTCGCTGCTGCTGATGGGCCCCCAGTGGCATAGCCGTCGCGATCGTGAAAACAGCCTGCTCGGGCACAGCGGCTGCCGCGTAGGCGGTAACGATCTCGACATCGCGCTGGCCTTCAAGAGCCTGATGCCGCTGCTCGGCATGGGCGGGCAAACGGAAAAAGGCATCGCGCTGCCGATCCTGCCGTGGTGGAACGCGATTGCCATCAACGACGTGCCTGCACAGAGTGATTTTTACAGCAGTGCGAACGGTCGCTTCCTCAACGATCTGGTGCGCGACGCGCAGGACGCGGATAAGGTCGCGCTGCTGTACAAGGTGTGGCGTCAGCGCCTGAGCTACCGCGTGGTGCGTACCGCGGAGGAGAGCAAAATTGCCCTTTCCGACCGCGCTGAGCACGCGGTCTCCCTGCCGTTTATCAGCGACGACCTGGCCACCGCGATTTCACAGGACGGGCTGGAGACAGCGCTCGCGCAGCCGCTGCAGCGTATTCTGGAGCAGGCGCAGCTGGCGCTGGAGAACGGCAAAGAGAAGCCGGACGTTATCTACCTGACCGGCGGGAGCGCCCGTTCGCCGCTGATCAAGAAAGCGCTGGCCGAACAGCTGCCGGGCATTCCAATTGCCGGCGGGGATGACTTTGGCTCCGTAACCGCAGGGCTGGCGCGCTGGGCGCAGGTGATGTTTAGGTAGTGCGGTTGTGCCGGGTGGCGGCTTCGCCTTACCCGGCCTACAAGATCCCCGAACCGTAGGCCGGGTAAGGCGAAGCCGCCACCCGGCTAAAAAGAGCGCCACACTCAGACAATTCCAGACAGTCTTCCATATTTCCTCCATTTTTCCGCTGTGTTAACTGACTAAACTAGTATCATTCCCCGAAGTATTCAGGATGAGAACCTATAACGATGAAAGGCAGTAACAAAACCCGCTGGGCAATCGCCGCTGGCATCATTGTGGTGGTGCTTGCCGCCGCCTGGTACTGGCACAGCCAATCCGCGAACTCCGCTGCGCCCGCTGGCGCCAGCGGTCAGGCACAGCGCACGGCAGGCGGAGGGCGTCACGGCATGCGCGGCGGCGCGCTGGCGCCGGTACAGGCGGCCACCGCGGTGAATAAAGCCGTTCCTCGCTATCTTACGGGTCTCGGGACCATCACCGCCGCCAACACCGCGACGGTGCGCAGCCGCGTCGACGGCCAGCTCATCGCGATCCACTTCCAGGAAGGTCAGCAGGTTAAAGCCGGCGACCTGCTGGCGGAAATCGACCCGAGCCAGTTTAAGGTCACCCTGGCCCAGGCGCAGGGTCAGCTCGCGAAAGACAAAGCCACGCTCGCCAATGCCCAGCGTGATTTAGCGCGCTATCAGCAGCTGGTGAAAACCAACCTCGTTTCGCGTCAGGAGCTGGACACCCAGCAGTCGCTGGTGAGCGAAACGCAGGGCACCATCAAAGCCGACGAGGCCGCCGTCGCCAGCGCGCAGCTGCAGCTGGACTGGAGCCGTATCACCGCACCGATTGACGGGCGCGTCGGCCTGAAGCAGGTCGATATCGGCAACCAGATCTCCAGCGGCGACACGACGGGCATCGTCGTAATCACCCAGACTCACCCGATTGATTTAGTCTTCACCCTGCCGGAAAGCGACATTGCGACCGTCATGCAGGCGCAAAAAGCCGGACAGGGGCTGGTGGTCGAAGCCTGGGACCGCACCAACAAGCAGAAGCTCAGCGAAGGTTCCTTGCTCAGCCTGGATAACCAGATCGACACCACCACCGGCACCATCAAGCTGAAGGCGCGCTTTAACAATCAGGACGATGCCCTCTTCCCGAACCAGTTCGTCAATGCGCGCATGCTGGTTGCCACCGAAGAGAACGCGGTGGTGATCCCCACCGCCGCGCTGCAGATGGGTAACGAGGGTAACTTCGTCTGGGTGCTTAACGGCGACAATAAGGTCAGCAAGCACCTGGTGAAAACCGGTATTCAGGACAGCCAGACGGTAGTGATTGCCGCAGGCCTTTCCGCAGGCGACCGCGTGGTCACCGACGGCATCGACCGTCTGACCGAAGGGGCCAAAGTGGAAGTGGTTGAACCTGCAAAACAGGGAGAGAAATCCTGATGCAGGTGATGCCGCCAGGCTCTACAGGTGGGCCGTCACGCCTGTTTATTCTCCGTCCTGTCGCCACCACGCTGCTGATGGTGGCGATCCTGCTCGCCGGGATTATCGGCTACCGCTTCCTGCCCGTGTCGGCGCTGCCGGAGGTGGATTACCCGACCATTCAGGTGGTGACGCTGTATCCGGGTGCCAGCCCGGACGTGGTGACGTCCGCCATCACCGCCCCGCTGGAGCGCCAGTTTGGGCAGATGTCCGGGCTAAAACAGATGTCCTCCCAGAGTTCCGGCGGGGCCTCCGTCGTGACGCTGCAGTTCCAGCTGACGCTGTCGCTGGACGTCGCCGAGCAGGAGGTGCAGGCCGCCATCAACGCCGCCACCAACCTGCTGCCGTCTGACCTGCCTAACCCACCGGTCTACAGCAAGGTGAACCCGGCGGATCCGCCGATCATGACGCTGGCCGTTACCTCCTCCGCCATGCCGATGACGCAGGTCGAAGACATGGTTGAAACCCGCGTGGCGCAGAAGATTTCTCAGGTTTCCGGCGTCGGCCTCGTTACGCTGGCAGGCGGCCAGCGCCCGGCCGTGCGCGTGAAGCTGAACGCGCAGGCGATTGCCGCGCTCGGTCTGACCAGCGAAACCATCCGCAGCGCCATCAGCAATGCGAACGTTAACTCGGCGAAAGGCTCGCTGGACGGCCCGACCCGCGCGGTGACGCTCTCCGCCAACGACCAGATGCAGTCCGCGGATGAATACCGTCAGCTGATTATCGCCTACCAGAACGGCGCGCCGGTCCGTCTGGGCGACGTGGCGACGGTGGAGCAAGGGGCGGAAAACAGCTGGCTCGGCGCATGGGCCAACAAGCAGCAGGCGATCGTGATGAACGTCCAGCGCCAGCCGGGCGCTAACATCATCGAAACCGCCGACAGCATCCGCACCATGCTACCGCAGCTGATCGACAGCCTGCCGAAATCGGTTAGCGTAAAAGTACTTTCCGACCGCACCACCAACATTCGCGCGTCGGTTACCGACACTCAGTTCGAGCTGATGCTGGCCATTGCGCTGGTGGTGATGATCATCTATCTGTTCCTGCGCAACGTCCCGGCGACCATTATTCCCGCCGTCGCCGTGCCGCTCTCGCTGGTCGGCACCTTTGCGGTGATGGTGTTCCTCGATTTTTCGATTAACAACCTGACGCTGATGGCGCTCACCATCGCCACCGGCTTCGTGGTGGACGACGCCATCGTGGTTATCGAGAACATCTCGCGCTATATCGAGAAAGGCGAAAAACCGCTGGCGGCGGCGCTGAAGGGCGCGGGCGAGATCGGCTTTACCATTATCTCCCTGACCTTCTCGCTGATTGCGGTGCTGATCCCGCTGCTGTTTATGGGCGACATCGTCGGGCGTCTGTTCCGCGAGTTTGCCGTCACGCTGGCGGTGGCCATTTTGATCTCCGCCGTGGTGTCGCTGACCCTGACGCCGATGATGTGCGCCCGCATGCTGAGCCACGAGTCCCTGCGCAAGCAAAACCGCTTCTCCCGCGCCTCCGAGCGCATGTTCGAACGCATTATTGCCGCCTACGGCCGCGTGCTGGCGAAAGTGCTGAACCATCCGTGGGCCACGCTCGGCGTGGCGCTGGGCACGCTGGCGCTCAGCGTGATGCTGTGGATTTTCATTCCGAAAGGCTTCTTCCCCATCCAGGACAACGGCATTATTCAGGGCACGCTTCAGGCCCCGCAGTCGGTCTCCTTCGCCAATATGGCCCAGCGCCAGCAGCAGGTGTCTGAGATCGTCATGAAGGACCCGGCGGTAGAGAGCCTGACCTCCTACGTGGGCGTCGACGGCACCAACCCGTCGCTCAACAGCGCGCGTCTGCAGATTAACCTCAAGCCGCTGGACGAGCGCGACAATCGCGTCAACGCCGTCATTGAGCGGCTGCAAAGCGCCGTCGCGCGCGTGCCGGGCGTGGAGCTTTACCTGCAGCCGATTCAGGATTTGACCATTGATACCCAGGTCAGCCGCACGCAGTACCAGTTCACGCTGCAGGCCACCTCGCTGGATGACCTCAGCACCTGGGTGCCGCAGCTGGTGAATAAGCTTAACACCCTGCCGCAGCTCGCCGACGTCAGCAGCGACTGGCAGGACAAAGGCCTGGCGGCGTACGTGAACGTCAACCGCGATACCGCCAGCCGTCTCGGCATTACCATGGCGGACGTGGACAACGCCCTGTATAACGCCTTCGGGCAGCGCCTGATCTCCACCATCTACACCCAGGCGAACCAGTATCGCGTCGTGCTGGAGCACAACACCGAGAATACGCCCGGCCTGGCGGGGCTGGACTCGGTGCGCCTGACCAGCAAAGACGGCGGGATTGTGCCGCTGAGCGCTATCGCCACGGTGGAAGAACGCTATACCCCGCTGTCGATTAACCATCTGGATCAGTTCCCGTCCACCACCATCTCCTTCAACGTGCCGGACAATTACTCTCTCGGCGAAGCGGTGGAGGCCATTCAGGCGGCTGAAAAAGAGCTCAGCTTCCCGTCCGATATTCAGACCCAGTTCCAGGGCAGCACCCTGGCGTTCCAGGCCGCGCTGGGGAATACCATCTGGCTTATCGTCGCGGCGGTCGTGGCGATGTACATCGTGCTCGGCGTGCTGTACGAGAGCTTTATCCACCCAATCACTATTCTCTCTACCCTGCCGACGGCGGGCGTGGGGGCGCTGCTGGCGCTGATGCTGGCGGGCAGCGAGCTGGACGTGATTGCCATTATCGGCATCATCCTGCTTATTGGGATCGTGAAGAAAAACGCCATCATGATGATCGACTTCGCCCTGGCCGCCGAGCGCGAGCAGGGCATGTCGCCGCGCGATGCCATCTTCCAGGCCTGCCTGCTGCGTTTTCGTCCGATCCTGATGACCACGCTGGCGGCCCTGCTGGGCGCGCTGCCGCTGATGCTCAGCACCGGCGTCGGGGCGGAGCTGCGCCGTCCGCTGGGTATCGGCATGGTCGGCGGCCTGCTGGTGAGCCAGGTATTAACCCTGTTCACCACGCCGGTGATATATCTGCTGTTTGACCGCCTGGCGCTGTGGGCCAAAAGCCGCTTCCCGAAACGTGAAGAGGAGGCATAAGTGAAGTTTTTCGCCCTCTTCATTTATCGCCCGGTGGCGACGATTTTAATCTCACTCGCCATTACCCTCTGCGGCGTGCTGGGCTTCCGGCTGCTGCCGGTGGCGCCGCTGCCGCAGGTGGATTTCCCGGTGATCATGGTCAGCGCCTCGCTGCCTGGCGCCTCGCCGGAAACCATGGCCTCGTCCGTCGCCACGCCGCTGGAACGCTCGCTCGGGCGAATTGCCGGGGTCAACGAAATGACCTCCAGCAGCTCGCTCGGCAGCACGCGCATCATTCTGGAGTTCAGCTTCGACCGGGATATTAACGGCGCGGCGCGCGACGTGCAGGCGGCCATCAACGCCGCGCAAAGCCTGCTGCCGAGCGGGATGCCGAGCCGTCCAACGTACCGCAAGGCCAATCCGTCCGACGCGCCGATCATGATCCTGACGCTGACGTCAGACACCTACTCGCAGGGACAGCTTTACGACTTTGCGTCTACCCAGCTGGCGCAGACAATTTCACAGATTAACGGCGTGGGTGACGTGAGCGTCGGCGGCAGCTCCCTGCCCGCCGTGCGCGTGGGCTTAAACCCGCAGGCGCTGTTCAACCAGGGCGTATCGCTGGACGACGTGCGCTCCGCCATCAGCAACGCCAACGTGCGCAAACCGCAGGGGGCGATTGAGGACACCAGCCACCGCTGGCAGATCCACACCAACGACGAGCTGAAAACCGCCGCGGAATACCAGCCGCTGATCGTCCACTACAACAACGGCGCGGCGGTGCGCTTAAGCGACGTTGCCAGCGTCACCGACTCGGTGCAGGACGTGCGCAACGCCGGGATGACCAACGCTAAACCCGCCATTTTGCTGATGATCCGCAAGCTGCCGGAAGCCAACATTATCGAGACGGTGAACAGCATTCGCGCCCGCCTCCCGGAGCTGCAGGAGACTATCCCGGCCGCGATCGACCTGCAAATTGCCCAGGATCGCTCCCCGACCATTCGCGCCTCGCTTGAGGAGGTGGAGCAGACGCTGGCGATCTCCGTCGCGCTGGTGATCCTGGTGGTCTTCCTGTTCCTGCGCTCCGGTCGGGCGACGCTGATCCCGGCGGTGGCCGTGCCGGTATCGCTGATCGGCACCTTTGCCGCCATGTACCTGTGCGGGTTCAGCCTCAACAACCTGTCGCTGATGGCCCTGACGATTGCGACGGGCTTCGTGGTGGATGACGCCATCGTGGTGCTGGAAAACATTTCCCGCCACCTGGAAGCGGGGGTGAAGCCGCTTCAGGCCGCCCTGCAGGGGACGCGCGAGGTGGGCTTTACGGTGCTCTCCATGAGCCTGTCGCTGGTGGCGGTGTTTCTGCCGCTGCTGCTGATGGGCGGACTGCCGGGCCGCCTGCTGCGCGAGTTTGCCGTCACGCTCTCCGTCGCCATCGGCATTTCTCTGGCGATCTCGTTAACGCTGACGCCAATGATGTGCGGCTGGATGCTCAAGCGCAGCAAGCCGCACTCGCAGCCGCGCCGCAAAGGCTTTGGTCGCGTCCTGATGGCGATGCAGGAAGGCTATGGCAAATCGCTGAAGTGGGTGCTGAACCATACCCGACTGGTCGGTCTGGTGCTGATCGGCACCATCGTGCTCAACGTCTGGATGTACATCACCATCCCGAAAACCTTCTTCCCGGAGCAGGACACCGGCGTGCTGATGGGCGGCATTCAGGCGGACCAGAGCATTTCGTTCCAGGCGATGCGCGGCAAGCTGCAGGACTTTATGAAGATCATTCGTGAAGACAAAGCCGTGGATAACGTCACCGGCTTTACCGGCGGGTCACGCGTTAACAGCGGGATGATGTTTATTACCCTTAAACCGCGCGGCGAGCGCAACGAAACCGCCCAGCAGGTGATTGACCGCCTGCGGGTGAAGCTCGCTAAAGAACCGGGCGCGAACCTGTTTTTGATGGCCGTTCAGGATATCCGCGTCGGCGGGCGTCAGGCGAACGCCAGCTATCAGTACACGCTGCTTTCGGACGATTTAGCCGCCCTGCGCGAGTGGGAGCCGAAGATCCGCAAGGCGCTGGCCGCCCTGCCGGAGCTGGCGGACGTGAACTCCGATCAGCAGGACAACGGCGCCGAGATGGCCCTGACCTACGACCGCGAAACCATGTCGCGTCTGGGCATTAACGTTGAGGCCGCCAACAGCCTGCTGAACAACGCCTTCGGCCAGCGCGAGATCTCCACCATCTACCAGCCGATGAACCAGTACAAGGTGGTGATGGAGGTAGACCCGCGCTATACCCAGGACATCAGCGCCCTGGACAAAATGTTTGTGATTAACAGCGACGGCAAGGCGATTCCGCTCTCCTACTTCGCCAGCTGGCAGCCAGCCAACGCGCCGCTGTCGGTCAATCACCAGGGGCTGTCGGCGGCGTCGACCATCTCCTTCAACCTGCCCGCCGGTTCGTCGCTGTCTGAAGCCAGCGATGCAATCAACCGCGCGATGACCCAGCTTGGCGTGCCGTCCACCGTCCGCGGCAGCTTTGCCGGGACCGCGCAGGTATTCCAGGAGACGATGAACTCGCAGGTGATTTTGATTCTGGCCGCCATCGCCACGGTCTATATTGTGCTGGGCGTGCTGTATGAGAGCTACGTGCACCCGCTGACCATCCTTTCGACGCTGCCGTCGGCGGGCGTGGGGGCACTGCTGGCGCTGGAGCTGTTCGGCGCGCCGTTCAGCCTCATCGCGCTCATCGGCATTATGCTATTGATAGGTATTGTGAAGAAAAATGCGATTATGATGGTCGACTTCGCGCTGGACGCCCAGCGCAACGGCGGCCTCTCACCGGAAGAGGCGATCTTCCAGGCGTGCCTGCTGCGTTTTCGTCCGATCATGATGACCACCCTGGCGGCGCTGTTTGGCGCGCTGCCGCTGGTGATTTCCGGCGGCGACGGCTCCGAGCTGCGCCAGCCGCTGGGGATCACCATCGTCGGCGGCCTGGTGATGAGCCAGCTGCTGACGCTGTACACCACGCCGGTGGTCTATCTGTTCTTCGACCGCCTGCGGCTGCGTTTTTCGCGTAAAAACAGAAACACGGTGACCGAGTAAATGACCGACCTCCCCGCTAACGTTCGCTGGCAGTTATGGATAGTCGCCTTCGGCTTCTTTATGCAGTCGCTGGATACGACCATCGTCAATACCGCCCTCCCCTCCATGGCGAAAAGCCTGGGGGAGAGTCCGCTGCATATGCATATGGTGATTGTCGCCTACGTGCTGACGGTGGCCGTGATGCTGCCCGCCAGCGGCTGGCTGGCGGACAAAGTGGGCGTGCGCAATATCTTCTTTACCGCCATCGTGCTGTTTACCACCGGCTCGCTGTTTTGCGCCCAGGCCAGTACCCTCGACCAGCTGGTGATGGCGCGCGTGCTGCAGGGCGTTGGCGGGGCGATGATGGTGCCCGTCGGGCGGTTAACGGTGATGAAGATTGTGCCGCGCGAGCAGTACATGGCGGCAATGACCTTTGTCACCCTGCCCGGCCAGGTGGGGCCGCTGCTGGGCCCGGCGCTCGGCGGCATTCTGGTAGAGTACGCCTCCTGGCACTGGATCTTCTTAATCAATCTTCCCGTTGGCATCATCGGCGCCATCGCCACCCTGACGCTGATGCCAAACTACAAAATGCAGACGCGGCGCTTTGATTTCTTCGGCTTTATCCTGCTGGCGGCGGGCATGGCCACCCTCACCCTGGCGCTCGATGGGCAAAAGGGATTGGGGATTTCGCCCCTGACGCTCGGGCTGCTGATCGCGCTCGGGGTTACCGCAATACTGTGGTATCTGCGGCATGCCAGCGGTAACGATAAGGCGCTGTTCAGCCTGAACCTGTTTAAAAACCCGACCTACCGTCTCGGGCTGTTCGGCAGCTTCGCCGGACGAATCGGCAGCGGCATGCTGCCGTTTATGACGCCCGTTTTTCTGCAAATTGGCATGGGATTTTCGCCGTTCCACGCGGGCCTGATGATGATCCCGATGGTGCTCGGCAGCATGGGAATGAAGCGCATCGTGGTGCAGGTGGTGAACCGCTTTGGCTACCGTCACGTGCTGGTGACCGCCACGCTGGGGCTGGCGCTGGTGAGCATGCTGTTTATGGCCGTGGCGCTGATGGGCTGGTACTACGTCCTGCCGCTGGTGCTGTTCTGCCAGGGGATCATCAACTCCATGCGCTTCTCGTCGATGAATACCCTGACGCTGAAGGATCTCCCGGACGATCTGGCGAGCAGCGGCAACAGCCTGCTGTCGATGATCATGCAGCTCTCCATGAGCGTAGGGGTGACCATCGCCGGTTTACTGCTCGGCATGTACGGCCAGCACCATCTCAGCGTCGACACGCCGGTGGCGCATCAGGTCTTTATGTATACCTATTTCAGCATGGCGGTCATCATCGCCCTGCCCGCCTTCATCTTCGCCCGCGTGCCGGATGATACCAGCAAGAACGTCGTGATTCGGCGCGGCAAAAGGAGTGGCTCATGAAATTCTGGCGCCCGGGCATTACCGGCAAGCTCTTCGTGGCGATATTTGCCACCTGTATCGTCCTGCTGATCACCATGCACTGGGCGGTGCGGGTAAGCTTTGAGCGCGGCTTTATTGATTACATCAAGCATGGTAACGAGCAGCGCTTGCAGGGCCTAAGCGATGCGCTGAGCGAACAGTACGCCCAGCACGGCAACTGGCGCTTTCTGCGCAATAACGACCGCTTTATTTTCCAGATCCTGCGCTCGCTGGAGCACGACACCGGTGACGATCGCCCGGGGCCAGGCATGCCGCCGCACGGCTGGCGCACTCAGTTCTGGGTAATCGACCAGGACATGCGCACGCTGGTTGGCCCGCGCGCGCCGATCCCCCCGGACGGCACTCGTCGGGCGATAAAGGTCAATAACGCCATCGTCGGCTGGGTTATCGCCTCCCCGGTGGAGCGCCTGACGCGCAACACCGACATCAACTTTGACCGCCAGCAGCGCCGCACAAGCTGGCTGATTGTCGCTCTCTCCACCCTGCTCGCCGCGCTCGCCACCTTCCCGCTGGCGCGCGGTCTGCTCGCCCCGGTGAAACGGCTGGTGGAAGGGACGCACAAGCTCGCCGCCGGGGATTTCACCACCCGCGTCGATACCCGCAGCCAGGACGAACTGGGCAAGCTGGCGCAGGACTTTAACCAGCTCGCCAGCACGCTGGAGAAGAACCAGCAGATGCGCCGCGACTTTATGGCCGATATCTCCCACGAGCTGCGCACCCCGCTGGCGGTGCTGCGCGGCGAGCTGGAAGCCATTCAGGACGGCGTGCGCCAGTTTACGCCCGAATCGGTGGCCTCCCTGCAGGCAGAGGTAGGCACGCTGACCAAGCTGGTGGACGACCTCCACCAGCTCTCCATGTCCGACGAAGGGGCGCTGGCCTACCAGAAAGCGCCGGTAGACGTGATTAATATTCTGGAAGTGATCAGCGGCGCCTTCCGCGAGCGGTTTGCCAGCCGAAATCTGAAAATCGACCTCTCCCTGCCGGACAGCGCGGTGGTGTTTGGCGACAAGGACCGTCTGATGCAGCTCTTCAACAACCTGCTGGAAAACAGCCTGCGCTACACCGACAGCGGCGGCGGGCTGCACATCTCCGGCAGGCAGGAAAACGGGCGCTTTGCCCTGACCTTCGCGGATTCCGCCCCCGGCGTGCAGGACGCGCAGCTGGAAAAACTGTTTGAACGTTTCTACCGCACCGAAGGCTCCCGCAACCGCGCCAGCGGCGGCTCCGGCCTGGGGCTGGCGATTTGCGTTAACATCGTCGAGGCGCATAATGGCACGATCCGCGCCGCCCATTCGCCTTTTGGCGGGGTTAGCATTACAGTAGAGTTACCTCTGGAACGGGATTTATCGAGAGAAGCATGACCGAGTTACCGATTGACGAAAACACGCCGCGCATTTTGATTGTGGAAGACGAACCCAAGCTGGGGCAACTGCTGATCGACTATTTACGCGCGGCCAGCTATGCCCCGTCACTGATAAGCCACGGCGACCAGGTGCTGCCTTACGTGCGCCAGACGCCGCCAGACCTGATCCTGCTGGACCTGATGCTGCCCGGTACCGATGGCCTGACCCTGTGCAAAGAAATTCGTCGTTTCTCCGACGTGCCGATCGTCATGGTCACCGCCAAAATTGAAGAGATTGACCGCCTGCTGGGGCTTGAAATTGGCGCGGATGATTACATCTGCAAACCCTACAGCCCGCGTGAAGTGGTCGCCCGCGTGAAAACCATTCTGCGCCGCTGCAGGCCGCAGCGCGAGCTTCAGGTGCTGGACGCCGAAAGCCCGCTGATTGTCGACGAAAGCCGCTTCCAGGCGAGCTGGCGCAGCAAGCTGCTGGACCTGACCCCTGCGGAGTTCCGCCTGCTGAAAACCCTCTCCCACGAGCCGGGAAAAGTCTTTTCCCGTGAACAGCTGCTGAACCACCTGTATGACGATTACCGCGTGGTGACCGACCGCACCATCGACAGCCATATCAAAAACCTGCGCCGCAAGCTTGAGGCGCTGGACGCCGAGCAGTCGTTTATCCGCGCGGTGTACGGCGTTGGGTACCGCTGGGAAGCGGACGCGTGCAGGATTGCGTAGCCAGCAGAGAGCTAATCCAGGCCGGGTCAGGCGAAGCCGCCACCCGGCACAATCACTTTACCTCCCCTTCCCGCAGCGCTACAATGCCCGCCCTTAAAGTGGGGGATCTCCCCTTACCGCTGCACCTGGTGCACGCGGATCTGACCTGTCATCAGAACGAGAACAAACATGTTTAAACCGGAACTCCTTTCCCCGGCGGGAACGCTGCAAAATATGCGTTACGCTTTCGCCTATGGTGCCGACGCCGTTTACGCGGGCCAGCCGCGCTATTCGCTGCGCGTGCGCAACAACGAATTCAACCACGAGAACCTGCAGCTCGGCATCAACGAAGCGCATGCCCTGGGCAAAAAATTCTACGTGGTGGTCAACATCGCGCCGCACAACGCCAAGCTGAAGACGTTCATCCGTGACCTGAAGCCGGTAGTGGATATGGGGCCGGACGCGCTGATCATGTCAGACCCGGGTTTAATCATGCTGGTTCGGGAGAACTTCCCGGAGATGGATATTCACCTCTCCGTTCAGGCTAACGCCGTCAACTGGGCGACGGTGAAGTTCTGGAAGCAGATGGGGCTGACCCGCGTCATTCTCTCTCGCGAACTCTCTCTGGAAGAGATCGAAGAGATCCGCACCCAGGTTCCGGATATGGAAATCGAAATCTTCGTCCACGGCGCGCTGTGCATGGCCTACTCCGGCCGCTGCCTGCTCTCCGGCTACATCAACAAGCGCGACCCGAACCAGGGCACCTGCACCAACGCCTGCCGCTGGGAATATAACGTCCAGGAAGGCAAAGAGGACGATATCGGCAACATCGTCCACAAGCACGAGCCGATCCCGGTCACCAACGTTGAGCCGACGCTGGGCATCGGCGCGCCAACCGACAGCGTGTTTATGATTGAAGAAGCCAAACGTCCGGGCGAGTACATGACCGCCTTTGAAGACGAGCACGGCACCTACATCATGAACTCGAAAGATCTGCGCGCCATCGCCCACGTCGAGCGCCTGACCCAGATGGGCGTGCACTCCCTGAAAATTGAAGGCCGCACCAAATCCTATTACTACTGCGCGCGCACCGCGCAGGTATACCGTAAAGCCATCGACGATGCGGCCGCCGGTAAACCGTTCGATACCAGCCTGCTGGAAACCCTGGAAGGCCTGGCCCACCGCGGCTATACCGAAGGCTTCCTGCGCCGTCATACCCACGACGACTACCAGAACTACGAGCACGGCTACTCCGTTTCCGAGCGCCAGCAGTTTGTCGGCGACTTTACCGGCGAGCGCAAAGGCGCGCTGGCGGCCGTGGCGGTGAAAAACAAGTTCACCAAAGGCGACAGCCTGGAGCTGATGACCCCGCAGGGCAACATGAACTTCACGCTGGAGCATCTGGAAAACGGTAAAGGCGAAGCGATTGACGTGGCGCCGGGCGACGGGCATACCGTCTGGCTGCCTGTGCCGGAAGAGGTGGAGCTGAAGTTCGCGCTCCTGATGCGTAACTTCAACGGTGAAAGTACCCGAAATCCGCACGGTAAATAGTCAATCAGGGAAATTTTTTCGCGCTGGGATAATTCTTAGAAACGGATCACATACCGCTTCGTTCAATACGGGTATTATCCCCCCGCTGAAAAACATAACCCATAAATGCTAGCTGTACCAGGAACCACCTCCTTAGCCTGCGTAATCTCCCTTACGCGGGCTTATTTTTTCCCTTTCATCCTGTTCTTACCCGCTTTTTTCCGCTCTGCTATACACTGTTACTAACGCTAAAAAAGGGAGCAGCGCGGATGGCAACCTATCCAGACAGTTTATTGATTCTCAACGGCAAAAGTGCAGGCAACGATCTGTTGCGTCAGGCCATTCAGGATTTGCGTGACGACGGCGCGCGCATTCACGTACGGGTAACCTGGGAAAAGGGCGACGCGGCACGCTATATCAACGAAGGCTTAACGCTAGGCGTCAGCACCATCATTTCCGGCGGCGGCGACGGCACCATCAATGAGATCGCGTCTGCGCTTATCGACCTGCCGCCGACAGACCGCCCGGTCATGGGCATTTTACCGCTCGGCACCGCCAATGATTTCGCCACCAGCGCCGGGATCCCTGAGACGTTAGATAAGGCGCTACAGCTTGCGATCCTCGGCAAGGCTACCGCCGTGGATATCGCGCAGGTAAATGACAAAACCTGCTTTATCAATATGGCGACCGGCGGGTTCGGCACGCGCATCACCAGCGAAACGCCGGAAAAGCTGAAGGCGGCGCTGGGCGGCGTATCGTACCTGATCCACGGCCTGATGCGCATGGATACCCTCAAGCCTGACCGCTGTGAAATTCGCGGCGAGGATTTTCAGTGGCAGGGTGACGCGCTGGTGATCGGCATTGGCAATGGCCGCCAGGCGGGCGGCGGCCAGCAGCTGTGCCCGGAAGCGCTGATTAATGACGGCCAGCTACAGCTGCGTATTTTCACGGGCGACGGTCTGCTGCCCGCGCTGTTTACCACGCTGACGCAGCCGGAAGAGAGTCCGAATATCATCGCCGGGAAATCGGCATGGTTTGAGGTGAATGCCCCGCACGGGATGACCTTTAACCTCGACGGAGAGCCGCTGAGCGGGACGCAGTTCCGCATAGAGGTGTTGCCCGGCGCGCTGCAGTGCAGGCTGCCGCCGGACTGTGTGCTTTTGCGCTGAGTGTATTGCCGGGCGGCGGCTACGCCTTACCCGGCCTACGTTTCGTCCCCAGGTCAGGCAATCGTTACTTTGCTGTCCAGATAGACGTCCTGCACCGCATTGATCAGCTTCACGCCGTCGGCCATCGATTTCTTAAACGCCTTACGGCCAAGGATCAGCCCCATGCCGCCCGCGCGTTTGTTGATCACCGCCGTACGCACCGCGTCTGACAGGTCGGTATCTCCGCCCGCCGCGCCGCCGGAGTTAATCAGCCCCGCGCGCCCCATATAGCAGTTCGCCAGCTGGTAGCGCACCAGGTCAATCGGGTTATCGCTGGTCAGCTTGCTGTACACGCGATCGTCGGTATAGCCAAAGTTCACCGCCTTATAGCCGCCGTTATTTTCGGCCATTTTCTGCTTCACGATATCTGCGCCGATGGTCGCCGCCAGGTGGTTCGCCTGTCCGGTCAGGTCAGCGGAGACGTGGTAATCTACCCCGTCTTTTTTGAACGCCGGGTTACGCAGGTACGCCCACAGCACGGTCACCAGGCCAAGCTCGTGCGCGCGCTCAAACGCCGCGGAGATCTCTTCAATCTGACGACGAGACTGCTCAGAGCCGAAGTAAATCGTCGCCCCGACGGCTACCGCCCCCATGTTGAACGCCTGCTCGACGCTGGCGTAGAGGGTCTGGTCATATTCGGTGGGGTAGCTGAGGGTTTCGTTGTGGTTCAGCTTCACGAGGAACGGAATGCGGTGGGCATAGCGACGCGAAACCGACGCCAGCACGCCATAGGTGGAGGCTACGCAGTTACAGCCCGCTTCAATCGCCAGCTCAACGATGTTCTTCGGATCGAAATAGAGGGGGTTCGCCGCAAAGGACGCGCCCGCCGAGTGCTCTACGCCCTGGTCCACCGGCAGAATTGAGAGGTACCCGGTGCCGCCGAGCCGCCCGGTGTTGTAGAGCGTCTGCATGTTTCGCAGGACCGCAGGCGGACGGTTGTTATCGACCATCACGCGGTCAACGTAGTCATGACCAGGCAAATACAGCTGGTCGGCTGGAATGGTCATACAACGATGCTGTAAAAGGCTGTCGGCGTCTTTGCCAAGCAACTGCGCAATATCAGTCATGTGATACTCCCGTAAGTCCGACGTCGTGTCGGTGTGTGTTTATCCAGTCCCATCTTTTATGGGCAGACTAAGCCTGGTACCGACTTAACAGATTTTCCACCTTTTGCATTCTTTTTCAGCACAATCTGCTGGCTCGATTCGTGTACAACAAAACTGTTACATTGATCAAACAATCACCACAAAGGTATTTAAAAGGTATTATTAAGTGGTATGTTAAAGGAGTACCCTCTCTGACATGCAGGATTAAAAAATGAAAACGAAAGTCCAACTGTCATTCATGATGTTTGTTGAATGGTTTATCTGGGGCGCGTGGTTTGTGCCGCTGTGGCTGTGGCTGAGCAAAAGCGGGTTTACCGCCGGGGAAATTGGCTGGTCTTACGCCTGTACCGCGATTGCGGCGATCCTCTCCCCGATTCTGGTCGGCTCGCTGACGGACCGCTTCTTCGCCGCGCAGAAGGTGCTGGCGGTGCTGATGTTTGCCGGAGCCATTCTGATGTACTTCGCCGCGCAGCAAACCCAGTTCAGCACCTTCTTCCCGCTGCTGCTGGTTTATTCCCTGACCTACATGCCGACCATCGCGCTGACCAACAGCATCGCCTTCGCCAACGTGGACGACGTCGAGGCCGATTTTCCGCGCATTCGCGTGATGGGCACCATCGGCTGGATCGCCTCCGGGCTGGCGTGCGGCTTCCTGCCGCAGATGCTGGGCTACAGCGATATTTCCGATACCAATATTCCGCTGCTGATGACGGCAGCCAGCTCCGCCCTGCTCGGCGTCTTTGCCCTGTTCCTGCCGAACACGCCGCCAAAGAGCACCGGCAAGCTGGATTTCAAAGTGATGCTGGGGCTGGATGCGCTGATCCTGCTGCGCGACAAAAACTTCCTGGTATTCTTCTTCTGCTCGTTCCTGTTCGCCATGCCGCTGGCCTTCTACTACATCTTCGCCAACGGCTATCTCACCGAAGTGGGAATGAAAAACGCCACCGGCTGGATGACGCTCGGCCAGTTCTCCGAGATCTTCTTTATGCTCGCCCTGCCGTTCTTTACCAAACGCTTTGGTATTAAGAAGGTCTTACTGCTGGGCCTGATCACTGCCGCCATCCGCTACGGGTTCTTTGTGTACGGCGGTGCGGAACAGTACTTCACCTACGCCCTGCTGTTCCTCGGCATTCTGCTGCACGGCGTGAGCTACGACTTCTACTACGTCACCGCGTACATCTACGTGGACAAAAAAGCGCCGGTGCATATGCGCACCGCCGCGCAGGGCCTGATTACGCTGTGCTGCCAGGGCTTTGGTAGCCTGCTGGGTTACCGCCTGGGCGGCGTAATGATGGAAAAAATGTTCGCATACAAAGAGCCGGTGAACGGGCTGACCTTCAACTGGGCCGGAATGTGGGCGTTTGGCGCAATCATGATTGCCGTGATTGCCGTGCTGTTTATGCTGTTTTTCCGCGAATCGGATAAAGAGATCGCCGCAATTGAGGTGATTGATGGCGATACCGCGCTGACACAAGGGGAAGTTAAATGAAACAAGAACGTGTTCTCGGTGCCCTCTACGGGCAGGCGTTAGGGGATGCGATGGGCATGCCGTCGGAGCTGTGGCCGAGAAAGCGCGTCAAGGCGCACTTCGGCTGGATCGATCGCTTTCTACCCGGCCCGGCAGAGAATAATGCGGCCTGCTATTTCAAACAGGCAGAGTTCACCGACGATACCTCCATGGCGCTGTGCCTGGCGGATGCGATTATTGAGTGTGAGGGAGACATTAACGCGGACGTTATCGGCAAACATATCCTTAACTGGGCGCTCGATTTCGACGCGTTTAATAAGAACGTGCTCGGCCCGACCTCCAAAATCGCGCTAAACGCGATTCGCGACGGAAAGCCGGTCAGCGAACTGGAAAACAACGGCGTAACCAACGGGGCGGCGATGCGCGCCTCCCCGCTGGGCTGCCTGCTCCCGGCCACGCGTCTGGAACACTTTGTTGAGCAGGTGGCGCTGGCCTCCAGCCCGACCCATAAATCCGACCTCGCCATTGCCGGCGCGGTGGTGATTACCTGGGCAGTCTCCCGCGCTATCGACGGCGAAAGCTGGCAGAACATCGTCGACGCGCTGCCGGGTATCGCCCGCTATGCGCAGGAGGCGAAAACCACCACCTTCAGCGCATCGCTGGCGGCACGTATTGAGCTGGCGCTGAAGACCGTGCGGGAAGCCAACGGTATCGACTCTGCCAGCGAGCGGATTTATCAGCTTATTGGCGCGGGAACCAGCACCATTGAGTCCGTTCCGGCAGCCATTGCGATGGTCGAACTGGCGGGAACCGATCCGAACCGCTGCGCCATTTTATGCGCTAACCTGGGCGGCGACACCGACACCATCGGCGCCATGGCGACCGCCATCTGCGGCGCGCTGCACGGCGTGCAGGCGATTGATCCGGCGCTCAAAGCCGAGCTCGACGCCGTTAACCGGCTCGATTTCGGCCACTATTGCGAGAAGCTCCTGCACTACCGGGAGCAAAGGGAGGGCGTATGACGTCATTTGCCCAGCGTCTTGACGCCCTGCACGCCACGCGCCCGGTGACGGTGCTGGGCGCCGCGGTGATTGACGTCATCGCCGACGCCTACGCCCTGCCCTGGCGCGGGTGCGATATCGAGCTCAAGCAGCAGGGTGTGAATATTGGCGGCTGCGCGCTGAATATCGCCATCGCTCTGAAGCGGCTCGGCATTACGGCGCAAAACGCCCTGCCCGTCGGCCACGGCGTATGGGCGGATATCATCCGCAACGCCATGGCGAAGCAGGATCTGCACAGCGCCATCGAGGCCGAAACCGGCGACAACGGCTGGTGCCTGGCGCTGGTGGAGCCTGACGGCGAGCGCACCTTTATGTCCTTTAGCGGCGTGGAGAACCAGTGGCAGCAGGGCTGGCTTGATGTGCTGAATATCCCATCGAACAGCCTCGTCTACCTGTCCGGCTATCAGCTGGCTTCGCCGTGCGGCGAGCTGCTGACGGGCTGGCTGGAGGGGTTGCAGGACGTGACGGCATTCATTGATTTTGGCCCCCGCATCGCGGACATCCCCGACGCGCTGATGGCGCGGATCATGGCCTGTCGGCCAATCGTCTCCCTTAATCGTCAGGAAGCGGAAATCGCAGCCGGACGGCTAGGCGTCGGGGCTGAAAACCTGGGGACGGAGTGGCAGCAGCGCTTTGGGGCCGCGCTGATTGTGCGCCACGATAAAGACGGTGCGGTCTGGTATGACGGCGGTTGTTCGGGCGTGGTTCCGGCGTTCCCGGCTACGGTCGTGGACACCATCGGCGCGGGCGACAGCCACGCGGGCGGCACGCTTGCCGGGCTGGCGGCGGGATGGCCGCTGGCAGACGCCGTTCTGCTGGGAAATGCCGTGGCGTCCTGGGTGGTCAGCCATCGCGGCGGGGATTGCGCCCCCACTCGTGAGGAATTACTCCTCGCACACAAAGACGTATAGATCGCTGCGACAGTAGCTGATGCTGTACTCAATCGGCCGGTGCTGCTGGTCAAGCGCAACCTGCTTGATCACCAGCACCGGTATTTTTTCATCCATCTTAATGTGCGCCTGAAACTCGCTGTCCGGCATGCGGGCGCTGACCCGTGAACGGGTGCGCTGCGGGAAAATATTCTGGCTGCGGAAATAATCGTAGAGCGAAATGCCGATCGCATCCGGATCGGGAATGAGACCGACCGGCACCCAGGACTCCTCAATCGAGACGGCGTCCTCGTCAACGTAGCGAATACGCTTGAGCAGGAATACCTCGCTCTCAGGGGGGATTGAAAGGTGATTCGCCACCTCTTCCGGGCACTTCACTACCCGCTTGTTGACCCACAGCGTATTGGGCTTCTGGCCGCGCAGCACGACCTGCTGTGAGAACCCGCGCGCCTCTTTCAGGGAATACTCGAAGATATTGTTGATTTGCGTGCCATAGCCACGGGCGCGCGTCACCACGCCCTCTTCCTCCAGCGCCTGCATCGCTTTTCGCACGGTAATGCGCGACACGCCGGTTAACTGACTCAGATCGCGCTCGCCGGGCAAAATATTGCCGTGCTCCAGCACGCCGCTGCGCACCGCGTTTTTTACCGTTTCGGCAAACTTCAGGTACAGCGGGGTATTGTCAGGCGCGGCGATCCGTTCATTCAGCTGAGCGATTAACCGGGTATGCGCTTGTTCCATCTCTGTTTTCTCAGGCGTGGTGTTTCCTGCCAGTATACTGTCTTACCACCATGCATGAAAATGATGTACCGGCCCAATACCGTGACCGACCTCCAGAGTATCGGCTTTTGCCAGCGCCGCCGAGAGCCAGATTTTCGCTTCGCGCACCGCATCGGCCCAGCCGTCATGTCGTGGGCGCAGCGCCGCCAGCGCGGCAGAGAGCGTACAGCCCGTGCCGTGGGTATTTTTGGTCTGCACGCGCGGGGCGGTAAAACGCTGCTCGCCATCGCGGGTAAAAAGCCAGTCCGGGCTTTCAGCGTCGTCGAGATGACCGCCCTTCATCAGCACCGCCCCACAGCCCATCGCCAGCAGCGCGTTCCCCTGCGCTTTCATCTCGCGTTCAGTTTTCGCGTGCGTTGTGCCTAACAGCGCGGCGGCTTCCGGCAAATTAGGCGTAATGAGCGCCACCTGCGGCAGTAGCTTAGCGCGCAGCGTCGCAACGGCGGAGGCGGAGAGCAGCGGGTCGCCGCTTTTCGCCAGCATCACGGTGTCCAGCACCACGTTTTGCACCTGATACCGTTTAAGCCGTTCGGCCACCGCTTCCACAATGTCCGTCTCGGCCAGCATACCTATTTTTGTGGTGTCGATGCGCACGTCGCTGAACACCGAATCCAGCTGCGCGGCAACAAAATCCGGCTCAATACGGTAGACCGACTGCACGCCGCGCGTGTTTTGCGCCACCAGCGCGGTGATGACCGAGCAGCCGTACGCGCCAAGGGCGGAGAACGTTTTCAGGTCAGCCTGGATACCCGCACCGCCGCTGGGATCGGTGCCGGCAATGGTCAGGGCGTTAATCCGCTTCATGCCTGCTCCTCCAGCGTGTAGAGCGCGTCGAGGAACGCGCTGGCAAAACTGCCTGGCCCACGTGACTGCGCGACGGCGATCGTTCCGGCTCGTTTCATCCATCCGCAGGCGGCAGCGACGTTATCCAGCCGGTCACCCGGCAGCGAGCAGCTCGCCGCCACAACGGCAGAGAGCGCGCACCCGGTGCCCACCACGCGCGTCATCAGCGGATCGCCGCCCGTAACCGTGCGTGTACGTTGTCCGTCCGTGATGTAATCCACCTCGCCGGTGACGGCCACTACGGCATTGGTCTGGCGAGCCAGCGCTTCGGCAGCAGGCAGCGCGCTGGCGGCGGTATCGGTCGTATCGACGCCGCGCCCGCCCGCGCTCATCCCGGCAAGGGCCAGGATTTCGGACGCATTGCCGCGAATGGCGGCAGGTTTCAGGGCAAGGATCTGATGGCAAAAACGGGTGCGGAACGTCAGTGCGCCCACGGCAACCGGGTCCAGCGTCCAGGGCTTGCCGGCCGCCACCGCGCTTTCAATTGCCCGACGCATCGACTGGGCCCGCGGCGAGGTCAGCGTGCCAACGTTAATCAGCAGCGCATCGGCAATCCCGGCAAACTGTTCAGCCTCTTCTGCCTCAATCACCATGGCGGGTGACGCGCCAAGCGCCAGCAAAACGTTGGCCGTAAAGGTCTGTACGACATCGTTGGTCATACAATGGGTCAGCGGAGAACGGGTTCGGAAGTGATGTAAAACGTGTAAATCGAGCAGGTCAGGCTGCATGGTTTCGCTCCTGCCTTGCGTGAAGAAGCGATGACCGGGAAGGCATCTGACTTCCCTACGCTGGCATTATCCAGATCAGGTAATACGGGTATTTCTCAGCCTTCACAAAGAAGGGCACCCCGAGTCATTTGGTAAAACAATCTTCTGATATATCGCCAGCTTAAGGTAAGTGGCTCGTTAGCACAAGCCCGCCTTCCCGGTCATCGCTTCTTCACGCAGAAGGAGCAACGCACTATCTCACTTTTATACCAGTTTTATCACAGTGATAATCACAGCTAACAGGTTATATTGTTTTCAAATATCTAGCCCCATCTAGATGTAACTTGCTACCCTCCAGAGCAATAAGGAGAAATACGCATGAACGCTTTAATATTTTATTTAAACCATCCTAGATTTTGTGAGTGGATGTTTTTTATAGGTGTAATTACATCAATCAAATGGATATTTAGATTTATTATGGCTGTATTGAATGCAATTAATGCTAAAACTTCTTGCAAATGAAGACGGAATGTTGTTCGATGGAGAAATTAACTAAAGATGGTTAGATAATCAGCGTGACGGAAACGCATAGAGTGAGTAGTTGACCCAGCTAGTTAGATGTCCAGAAGAGATTGAGTGATGCTAGATGCATGAAATCTTTTGCTGGGGAACATGGCTATGTATGGCGATAAAAGCTTGAGCCTGTAAGGAATGCGTCGAATCCAGAAAGCCGGGATACCATATGTCCCCGCCATAATTGCAAGGCTTGATTAGATAACGCAGCCTGAATCTTTCAGGAGCACAATATGCGGGAATGGATTCTCCGTATGGCTTACGAGACAAGCCATTAACAGGTGAAGGGTATGGCAAGATTCTAGCTAAACTCCTATATCATCGTAACCTGTTACAATACCCCATCTAAAACGAGCTGTATGCCACCTACACGCCTTCATCTAATATAGGGCAGCAATACCCCACAGGGTATATGACAGAAACGCTTGCAGAGCGTTACACGCACTCCTGTAACAAAACCCTTCTTTCCCTGATTATCTCTTTCTATAATTTTAATTTCGGAAGTAGTAGTTAATGTCCAAACAGACGCAGCTGTGGCTGCACAATCTGACAGTTACGCAGAGAGGTTAATACTATCATCAACAGTCTTACACAGAAGGGTTATCATGTAAGTGGTAGCCTTTTCTTTTGCCAAGCTAGACGAACCGTCAGGTGAGTATAGTCTTGTTGCGTCAAGGGGGTGCGGGGGACTCTCCCCTGCGTTACCTACCTACCTACCTACCTACATTCCTCTCATAAATTAGACGCACTGATGTGCAAGCCCTCTAAAGGATAAATTTAATAAAAATAAATTCATCCAGAATACAGACACTTATAAAATAATTTAAAAATAAATGGAACAATTGTCACTTTTTCGAGTGTATATACATATAGGGTATAAAATATTAGATGTACATTAGAAATACATAGGTAGTAATAAAAAATAAAAAAGTAGCCTAACTAATAAGAGCCTTCCAATAAGAATAATAAAAAGGAAACGAAGGATGATAAAAACGATTGAAGGCTTCTTTGTAGACACGTCTACAGGGGAGTTAGTAGACCCATATGAGTATGGATGTTTACCACCTGACTATAATGTCAGTAACGCAGTAGAGATGGCTTTAACTGGCCTCCCTTTGAAAGAGACTTTAACTACTACTTCCGAAATTAAATCAGGTAGAGGACGTAAGCCCAAAGTGATTGACAACCCCTACTGTTCAATCTTCCAAAACCTAGAGCGTAAGGATTTATATACTACCACTTCCGACATTAAATCAGTGGCTGTTTTGCCCTCGGTTATTGACGATGTAGTTACTGGAGCGTTACGCCTTAACACTGATGGTGGTAACACAGAGATTCCCCGTAATCAGTTGTTGTTTGTATTGTCCCATCTAGAGCGTTTATCTGTTGAGAGTGTCTCCTCGCTGTTAACCGCTAAGCGTGCATTAAAAGGGGACGATGTACCGGGAGAAAGATATTGTCGTTATCTCCTGCGTAAATGTGAGAGTGTTATTGAAAGCCTTTCATATCACATCGAACGTGGCAACATTGAAAAGAATTCAGCATTTGATTTCAATCAGGACGCTGCTGATAACGCTAAATATGGATGCATTCCTAATTGTGTAATTGCCCCAGCCCCATTTACAGAGGGTGACAGAATGGTTATTCGTAGAATGGCTCTTGCCGGTAACACAGTGGCAGCGGATGCTTATATCCAGAAAGTAGCAGACACACAGAAGCGTATGATTGAGCGGATAGCTATTCCGTCTGTTAGGCAGATAGAAAATGAGATGCGTCTAGAGTTTCCATACGATCCTTACCTTAGTGAATACTAATACGGGCAGCGTATAAGGGATATACGTTAGAATATCACTCGCCCTTGTGGTGATGTTCTTAGCCCACCTAATAAAACATAGCCTAGCAGCTCTAACCCAGCCCTGTGATGGACGGTAAAGGTTTGGTCGCCTGAACCGTCCGGCTATGTTCCTAACATAACTTCTAAGACAATCCACCTTATGAAGAAGCTAAATGAAAAACTCATATACATTATGACACTTGAATGGTTGAACTGGAAAACGGGTTTATTCCTTCTGGTAGTGTCAGCCCTACTGAAAATTACATTAGGAATATAAATATGTCTATTATCGAATACCAGTACCCTTCTAATTCTCTGGCAGCAGCAAGAGCGGCAGCCCGTGAGAAATACTATTTCAAAGTGCGTCCTATTGTTGAGGAGCTTCTGGAGTATGGTTACGGAGAAACAGCTCTTGCAAATGCGTTGAATAATAAAGGCGTCCTTACAAGCCACGGTAAAGAGTTTAACGCTGGCACTGTCAAACACCTTCTAAAAATGTTGGGGTATAAAGACTGATGCATACAATCCCGTCCGGTATTACACAAGCAATGCAGAACTCCTCTCCACGTAAACAGCACACTCCTAAAGCCTTTAAATCATATCGGGATAGTGATCTTGTTTATCGTGTCCTAGAGGCAAAAGGTATTTACGATATCTCAGCCACTTTTTCGTGGACTAACACCCATCGCTAAATAACCTCTTAGAACTCCTGTGTCAACGTATACGGGCTTTTCTATTTTAAGAAATCAAAGCGTACCACCCCACTAACAAAACACTTCTATGAGCATTCTATGAATTATAATGAAAACAGTATTCGCATTCTCTCAGCAGAGGAGGCAGTGGTGTACAGCGCCTTTGGCATTGCCTCCCACCTCTCAGCCAAATATCCCACGCTCCCTAGCGAACATATCACCCACATAGCAGAGGCATTATATATTACAGGTCTTCCCCCTTCCCTGTATGAACGCCGCTATTGCTCTCCTGTAGGGGAGACAAGCCCAGACGATATGTTTACTCAAAAAGAGCTGGACGATCTATCCAGCCTCCTTACCGCTTTTATTTCTACATCCAAATAATAAAAAGGCACAACGCCTCAATAAGAAAAAAGGAAATTATCATGCCTCATTTATTCCCTGAGATTTTTGTTAACAAAGCTGGTTATGCATTTGCCGTTGTAGAGCGTCACGTTAAAAGCGACAAGCACGGCAACGCACTGCACCGTATTCGATTCCTTAACACTCAGTATGAAACGCTGGTAACTCAATTCCATATCAATGCGGGAAGTATTAAAGATTATATGGAGCCTGATGTTTATGGCGTAGGCTATTGGGGTGCAGACCCTAAAACCCTGACATACAGCAAGCGTGAGTACGCGTTATGGAATCGCCTGTTAGCCCGTGTATACGGTGGCTACAAACAGAATGCCTCCTATAAAGATGTTATTGTCTGCGCTCGCTGGTTCTGCTTTAAACATTTCCTCGAAGATATCCGTACACTGAATGGCTATGACAAATGGTGTGAGCAAGGAAGTGATTACCAGCTTGATAAAGATGAACTGTCTAAGCGCCTTGGATTTAAAGTGTATTCCCCTCAGACCTGCCAATTCATTTCTGCTGAGAAGAATTTGGAAATGTGTGCATGGGATAAAATAACTAAGAAACTTCTACGTAAAGCCGTAGATATCCGTAGCTTCTCCTAATTAAATATTCCAACAAAAGGAAACCATTATGGCTATTACAGCAGACCAGTATTTAGAAGTAGTTAACGCCCTCATTGAGAAGGGTATGCCAGAAGAAGAGGCACATGCCACTGTAGCAGCAGAACTTACCAAGCAAAGCGCCCCAGCAGCAGACACCCCGCCTCCAATGCGTGACCAATACGGACGCCTTAACACCAAGGCTCATGCGGAATTCTTTTCTCATACAAATAAGCAAGAGCTGGCTAAGAAATACTTTGACCCGTTAGACGGTATTGAGAGTATCGACACCCTCACTAAGAAAGAGCAGATGGATATTATTACTGGACGTAGCAAAGAGTCCCATAAGCCTAACCCTTTACGCAATGTGCAGGACGGGATTGACTTCTTTAAAAGCCTCCGCGAAGGGAAGTAATTAAGAGCGCCTCCTGAAAGGGAGGCATCTTGTTAATGCTATCATCAATTGAACATGCGAGGTTTTATTATGTTCCTTAAATTCCCTAAAGAAATGTTTGAGCTATTAATTAAGACAGCGAACGAACAGGGTAAAAGCTCCCATGTTTATATCGTTGAGAAAGTTATTAAAGCATTGCACGAAGATGCAAAGCTTGTGAAAGAATAAGAGAGAGAAAACACTTATGAGCAAAGCAATTTTTGAAGAAGCTTCAACCCCTTTCCGCATCTGGTCTATCCTTGCTGTGAATGAATTCAAATTCAAAGAAAAGAAAATTGAATTCCCTATGAATCACCGTGTTGTATTTGCGTATCTGGCATCACTCGGTAGTCGCTTCGGGGATATTTCTGTTAGCTATCTTTCCGTATGCAAGAAAACGGGCATTGCTGATGTAGAAGAAATGGCTGAGATCTTTGGCTGGTTAATGGCCTTTGAATTATTGGCCTATGTTCCAGCCTCGTTATTCGATGGGGAACGCGTCAAGTTTAAATACCGTGTCAATTATCCTGACAACACTTTCCCTTATAACGTTATCCCTGTAAAACTGGAGCGCTAATTCATGGCAGATAATTTAGAACAGCAGCAATCAACACAGACCCCAGCACAAGATTTCTCTCTGGACGATTTCACAGATACAGCTTCCTATTCTATCGAAGATTTTCAGGATGTGGACGCAATTGGAGAAACGCCCCCTCCTGCCACGTCCCTAGCTTCCAACCGCAGCCGTGCCACCACTACTGCTCTACTTAATTCCAATGACCCACAGCAGCAAATGGCGACCTACCAAGCAATTAATACGGAGCTGGTGAATCAGGGGACTAGCTCCACCATGAAGCAGGTAACGGATAAGTATGTGGTAGAAGAGCAGAACGCATACCGCAGAGCCACAGCAGACTTCCTATCCAATCCCGCTGTATCAGATGAATGGAAAGCACAAGCTATCCAGAGCATTAACAGTAAAGATAACCCGCTGTACAACCCACGCGCGTTATTGGCAACCAAAGAGGCCTCCCAGCCTGTTCAAGGGGAGACAGAGGAATCAGCTAATTTACGTGGAGTATGGGCGGCAGGCGTTGGTGATGTCCTTCAGTATCAGCGTGAACAGCAGAAGCAATTTAACGCGATGCAACAGAAGGATAACGAAAGCGCTCTCCCTGATGCTGTAGGATTTGCCGAAGATCTTCTCCCTCTGGTATCTGGCGCTAAAACTGCTGGACAGGTTACAGCTTTAGGGGGTACAGGTGCTGAGGCATTAAAGGCTTTCTTCCTCCCCGGCTCTGGTAAAGAGAAGATTGTATCCACCTTTAATAATCTCCCTCTGGCAGAACGTCAGGCCGCAATGGAAAGTATTGCAGCAGCGTTAAATAAAGACGGCAAGACAATCCTCCTCCCTGACAGCATTGACCAAGAGAATTATGAAGCATTCCAGCAGATTGTTTCTAATGGCTCTTATACCATTTCAGATAAGTATTTAGATAACATCTTTGGCCTGCTGGATATTACAGGCATTGGTAGTGCAATCAGCAAAGGGTTTAAGGCAGCGGGTAGAGCAGCTAAGGTGGCGGAGGGTGTTGAAGAAGCAGCAGCGGCTACAGATTTAGCCCGTAGCTGGCAGCGTCGCTTTATTGCCTCAGATGTGCAGCCTACCGCCCCAGCTCAGGTTGTTAAAGATGCTAACCCGTCCAAGGCTCGACAGCTCCACGCTATGACTGATGCTGATGAATCTGGAGAGTTGGCCTCTAACCTTTATGGCACCTCACGAGAGGAAGCATTAGCCCATGACCTAGCCCCTCAGCCTTCAGCGGTGACAGGCGGAGTTAAGAGCAAAGTTAGCCGTCCTGAAATTACCAGTGACATGGCTACAATGGCTGACCCTGATATGCTGGATATTGCCGTTAACACAGCGGCTCCTCATATCTCCCAGCGCGAGAAACGGGCATTAGCCGCTAACGTTACTAACGACTTCCTTAACGCTACAGGAATGCATTCCCGCAAGGAAATGACAAGCGTTGCTGAGAGCGTGGACGGTGGCTTGAATGTTTCCGCTGTATATGGTCCCTCAGATAGTGGGTGGGCTAACGTACAGGATGCATTTAATCAGGCTCAATATGCTCTAGCTAAATATGGCGTAGACGAGAAAGACATTACCATCCTTGTGCGTAGCGGTGATGACTATGTTCCTGTAGGACGTGAGGCACAGGACGCTCTCCTGAAAGGAAATAACACGCAGATTAAAGGTGATTACCTTCTGCAAGTTAAGCAGCGCTATGAATATAATGGCAATGATTTACGAGATGAGCAGTTTGAGAAATTCGGGGTAGGTAATATTCTGAATGTCTTTAACCGCTTTGAATTTGCTAATGGTAAAACTGGACAAGGTTCCCTCACATCTTCGGTGATTGACCCCGCGTCTATGTTCTCTCCTGAATTCCTGAAAGGGGCAGTATTAGCAGATATTAAAGCTGACAGCGTAAGCCAGAAGCTATTAGACGCTTCCAAACCATTTATTCAGGCTATGAAGCGTATCCCAGCAGAGCGCCATTTCGCAATGGAACAACGTATTAAAGCGGCTAACCTGAAGGGGCAAGCTCTGACAGAGGCGGGATTACGCGCTGATGGTTTTAATACAGAGGAAATTGCTGGTCTGCTTTCCTTCCGCAATACACAGGACACTCTCTGGAGTCTCACCAATGCCGATATGGTTAAGAGTTATAAAAACCGTGGCTATGGGAAGCTGACACATAAAGAGAGCGGCTTTGATGTGGTGGCTAAGCCCCTCCCACGTAACCAAGTGGCGGGGGATATTAAAGCTTATGACCCTGTAACGGATGAGGTAAGAACTTTATCTAAGCAGGAAATCACAGAAATGTATTCACGTAATGCTTCTGTGGCTGAAACTGCTGATGTCATGAATATTGATGGTATGCCTATTCAATATGTAATTAACCACAACGCACCTAATTCTGGTTACATCCGTGCATTAAGTGCAGGTGAGCCAGTGCTGTCTTACCGTCATGGCTATTACGCGGTACGATACAAAGACCCGCATTTCATTGAGCGTAAACTTGTTGATGAGAACGGCGCACCTCTCAAAGACAGTAACGGTAATGAAATCTGGAAGACTGTAGCAACTGCCCCAGATATCCCTTCTGCGCAAAAGGCTATCGGGCGTTATACAGCTACCAATGGGGGAGAATATCGTTTCCGTAATAACCTGAAAGGCGAGGAATACGAGAAAGCTAATACGCAGCTTCATACAGCTAGCGGCCTAAGCTCTCAGCGTATCCGTGGTAAGCGTCTGGAAGACTCCCTTGGAAGCAACTTTGAGACAGATGCCGTACACATTGAGTCTCCGGGTGAATCCATGCTTAACAGCATTAACGCTGTTAGTAGCCGTATTTCTTATCGGGATTGGTTGGAAACCTCCAAGCGTCGCCTCATTGCCACTTATTCAGATGTTCTCCCTAAAAAGGATGGACGCATTCAATACCCATCAAACGTATCTGAGATTAAAGGAACGTCTAAAGATGCAGCTGATGCAAGGGCTACATTTGAATATATTCGAGCAATGGAAAATGGCTACACTAATTTGATTGATGATGGTTATAAAGCTGTTGTTAATAACGTCGCTGAAATGTTAGGTGAGAAGGGCTTTGGTAAGCTGGAGCAGATTGCTCGCAAAGGTTCAGAAGCTACTCCGTCTAATATTCCTAAACGCGTTTCGTTTAACCTGATGATTGCCCTTGCCCCTCTCCGTCAATTAGTGTTGCAAAGCTCTCAGAATATTCTGTTAGCTACCCGGTTCCCGTCATACGCTCCGCGCTTGATTGGGGATAATGTCCTCCTCATCACTCATCATCTATCTGCCGGACGTGATCTTCCAGAAGCTGTTTACAAAACCTTTGGACGCAGCAAAGAAGAATGGAAAGCAATGATGAAAGCTCTTGATGAGAGCGGGCTTACGAAAGGCATTAGCAAGCATGACCTTGCGAAAGGCTTAGTTGATTCCACCGCAGATTCATCTATCCGCTCTATGAAAGCGGTAAGAGACAGCAAGCTAAAGAAAGCATTAAAAGCCCCCGTCACAGCGGGACGTGCTATTACTGCTGGCTCGCGTAAGATTGGTTTTGATGCAGGTGAATACATGGTTCAAGCTGGTTCCTTTATGGCTCATTATACTGACGCCACTAAGGGAGGCAAAGCGCTTACCAAAGCAGAGCTGGACAATGTAACTCACTTAGCCCGTAACTTTACAGGTAACTTTGGGCGTAGCGGCAACCTCGCTATGAACCAGAATACCCTTTCAGTGGTTACGCAATACTTACAGGTGCCAATCAAGCTGGCGCAGCTCTTCCTGTTTAATAAGGCCATCCCGCTTAAGAATCGGGTAGGTATGGGCGTGAGTGCTTCCGTGTTGTTTGGCTTTGGCACTGAGGATGTTTACAACCTGTTTGGGGACGATTTACCGTCTGACCCATTCGCGCGTGAACTCGTCACCAAAGGCCTCTTGAGTGCGGCAGCAAATGGATTTATCCGTGGTGTTTCTGGTGATTCAAGCCGTATTGACTTTGGGGCACTTAACCCGTTTAACGCGTATGGTGCTGTGGAGTTTGTACAGAAAGCAATGAACAATGGCCTAGTGTCATTGGTAACGGAGTCTCCTTCTGGCTCCCTCCTGTTTGGTTCCAACCCACGCATTACTAACCTTCTGCGTACAGTTGGACAATTAACGGGTGTAATGCCAGCTGGGGAAAACATGGAGCCTAAGCTGTGGGGGCAAGTGTGGAAGGATGTAGCTAACCTTTCCTCAGGCGCTTCTAATGGCCTTAAGGCTAAATTAGCTCTGGAGTATAGGAAACAATATTCCGCTACAGGGGCTAACGTTGCTGATGAAATATCCACACCAGAAGCATTAGCTATTGCCTTTGGTCTTCCTGTGCAGGATGGTCAAGTGAATTGGGCTATTACTGAAAAACTCGTTGAGAAATACCAGACGCGTAAAGAGGATATTCAAGAGCTGTTTAACCAAACCTCACGAATACTCGTAGCGGAAGGTACACGCGCAGACGAGTTTGATTATATGGCTCAAATGTCACAAACGGCTATGTCTGTTTATAAGGATGACCCACAAGCGCGTGAGATGTGGATGGACATGCTTAAGAAGAAAATGGACGATGGGGATTCACGTTTAATTGACCGTATCATGAAAGCCGCTGGATGGGATAAGCCAGAGGAGATACAGAAGATGTTAGATGATGTCCCTAACCTCTCTCCAGAGGAACGCCAGAATTATAAAGCATGGGCAAAACACCTCGCTGGTGATAAAGCAGAATAAGAATAATAAAAGGACAGGGAAGTCCTACAACGAGGATATTATAAATGGCTTTATTCAACGCTCCGAAAGCCCCACCTGCTAAGGCTGTCCCTAAGAAATACAGACTTGGTAAGCAGTACGAAGAGGAAAACACCTTTAGAACGCGTGGAGGATATTGCCTCTTTGCTTATAAAGGACTGGTGATTGAAAAGATTAAGAACATGTATACAGTAGTCCGCCAGATAAAGATTAAAGGATTCCCAGAGGAAAGCTTAAAGCAGCTCTCCGGCTCCTACAATTCTGGTGAGATAATGAAAGGGGTTATTGATTTAGCTCTGCTCTCTGTGGATAAAGAACGTCATGACGCAGTGAGAGAAAAGTATCGTAACTGGAAATGTCCCCATTGCAATTCACAAGGGCTTTATGATTCCTCCCATGTATATATCGTCTACCGCTATACAGCTAATGAATGGAAGGAAGAAATTAAGACGGATACAGGTTTCCGTAGAATTCCTTGCTTGTACTGTGGTCATGATACATTAACACAGGATGTAGAGTACGTTGGTGATGAGGTGATGCGTTAATGATTATGTTCTTCCTCTCAGCGTCACCAATAATTGCTCCCGCTAGTTTCTTTCTCGGAAGCCTCCTATATAAACACTCACTAACAAATAACAACCAAGAGAAAAATTATAATATGAAATATGAATTAGTTCGCATCCCTGAGAATGCTGATAACGAAACAACCCTTTCTATTCTAGATGTAAACAAAACTATTCTGGATGCTGCCTTGATGGTGGCTATTGCAGGGGGTGATAAGGCTGAGGTTGATTCCATTTGTGACTTGATGGGCAACTTAGCTTATGCCGCCGAGTTAGTTAAATGCTCTGACGAAGGGCGTTTATTTTACACAGAATCTAAATACTCCCATTAATAGAAAGGAAGGTAATTATTATGGCTAATGGTTTATTTGATACTAGCGGCGATAGCATCGCTCAATACAATTCACAGCCTCAGCAGGCTACAGCTCCAGCCCCCTCTACAGCAACCACTATTGCCTCCTCTGGCGTGGCTCAGAGCCTTGGTACGTTGTTAGGTGGATTCGCTCAGGGTGCAGCGGCAGCTAAGAAAGAGGCAGCTCAGAAGCTACAGGACAACGTTCTCTCTGATTATGCCCGTAAGGTGGCATCCCTGAATGCAGCGGTAGAACAAGGAAGCATGAAACAATCAGCAGCACAGCGTCAACAGCGTGCGCTTTACAGCTCCATTGTTGCTAACAACCCAGCTCTTACAGAGAAGCTTACAGACTTCACCAAAAGCCTTGCAGGTACAGCAGGGATTGGCGACACGCTAGCAGAAGGTACAGCAGTAGACCAGCAAATCGTAGCAGATACCAAAGCAGCTACGGCAGATGGTTTTATTACGCAAGGTATGTCTCAGGAAGAACAGGAGAAGGGACTTAACCTTTATCAGCAGCGTCAGCAGCAACTTGCGGAAATGAATTTCTACTCTAAGCAATTAGGAATTCAGCAGCAGAAGTTAAGTATGCAAGCGTCACAGGAATCTATTGCAGCCTCGCGTGTTAGCCGTGCTAACGCAGCAGCAGACTTGCAGATTAAGAAGAATAAGATGTATGCGCAGCAGTCTCTGGCAGACTTTGGGAATAACGCATTCCAGCACACTCAGACGCAGCTTAATGACATTCAGAAGCGTTTAGAAGCTGGTCAGATTGATAATGCTCAAGCTCTTGCTGAGAGTAATTCCCTTAAAGATAAGCTGATGGGACAGATGCAAGGAATCCGGGGTGCTACAGGTGGAGACTTTGCCGATAGCATTGCTAAACCAATTTTTGATTCTATTGACGCACGTAATAAGTTTCTCTCTGGACAAATTACCGCTGATACTCTTAAGACTCAGTTAGACGGTTTAGAAGCTAAATCTGCATTGCCGTATATGTCAGACCCATTAATGGCAAACATCATTACTCAGAGCAAATTTATGCAGGGTATTAATGACCCATCTATTATTGGTCAATACGGTAAAGCTATGGAGCAATTCTTAAAGCGTAATGGCGATAAGAACCGCACCCCAGCTAACCCCCTGGACGATGACCCCGAGACTAAAGCAGATACCAAAAACTACACAGGTACGCTGAAAGATGTAACTAATAACCTAGCCGCTAAGAACCCCTCCATTAATGACCCTAAAGGGACTATGGCAGATTTAGAAACTCATGTTAACCAACTCTTACGCGGTGTAGGTAGCTTCTCTGGTGCTCATAGCAACCCTAAAGATTATAATGAAGTGGTTGACTATATGGCAGACCCCGCTTTCCTAACTTACCAGAAGATGGGCGGCAAGATTGACCAGAGCAATCTAGAGAGTGTTAAGAACGTTGTATCCGTAAACTATCTAGAGAAGCTTGTCCCAGCCGTACAGAAGGAATGGGAACAGGGTAAAGCTATTGTTGGTTTCCCTCAGCAAGTTAAAAACTATGGCATGGTTCAAATGCCTGTAGAGAACAGCAAGCCAGCAGGTGATACTCTTGTTTATATCTGGAGCGGGAACACTATTGAATTCCGTCCGGCTAAGGGTTATGAGAATAACGCTGGTGTTCGTGCTAAGGCGGGGGAATTACAGCGCAAGCTTGCCCCTGTTATTAACAAAAGCGTTATGATGCGCGCGCATTTAGATGGTAGCAACGATTACACCAAATATTTCAAGATGAGTGAAGCTGAGATGTTTGGTGTTAAAGAGTCTCCTGTAGATGGTAGTGCAGTTAATGGCAGATAAGCTTACGCATAAAGATCTTACTAATATCTTTATATCTCATAACGTGCCTAGGGATGGGCACTTGTACAAATATGCTTTACGCTTACAGGGGAAGGGAACACTGGACGCTAATAATCAATTGGAGCTTACCTATATGGGCTTTAGTTCTAAATCGGCGTTTATCAATTACACTAACAAATTAATACAGTCTGAGCTAATCCTTCCTACTTATGATGAAGATGGAAATCTTATGTCTGTGCAATTCCTTTTAAGGACAAATAATTAATGAGCATTAAACTTTCTGCAATAGGTAACATGGCAAATCAATCTTCAATGATTGGGGCAATAAACACCAACTTTGAAAAGATTGAGTCAACAGTTAACTCTCTTTTAGCTGAACGCTCCACGTTACACTATCCATTAGATTGCAACGGGCAAGCGCTAATGAATGCCGTAATACCTTATGGCGCACAAATCGCTGATATGCCTGTATCCACTTTAATCTCCACCATACGATTATTAACTCAACGCATTGAAGCGTTGGAGGCAAAAATTATAAGGATGTAAAACTATGCGCCTCACTATAGAAGCTGTAGCTATTTCTATCTCCTTTATCGTTTCTATAACTGGTTATATATATCATCACTATTTCAAAGCCAGAAAGAAACGCAGAGAGAAGAGCAGGCAGGATTTTATAGATAAACTCCGTAATAAATATAATGAGAAAGAATAACTAGAAAGTCTTATCACGCCCTCATATACTCAACTGTGTATGGGGGCTTTTTTGTATCTATCGCATAGCTGTCCTCATACTAGCTATGTAATAATCAAGCTTGGACACGTCAGAATTTTTGCTAGATAAATTTGAGGGGCATTATGCATAGAAGTCACCCCCGGTATACCCCCCTTATTACCCCTCCAGCAGACCTCTCCCAATTTTATCTACCCCCTCCTCTCCGTCATGAGAACCCTTTAATAGATCAACTCACTCCTCTTCTGTCAATATATTTATTTTAGCATCACCTGAGTACACCCTAGTGATACCATGCTATTATCTATACATAGATTAAAGGGGGATGTATGGCTATTGTAGGTTATGTGCGTGTATCAACGCAGGAACAGAATATAGAGCGTCAGCTTGTAGCCCTTGAAGGCTGTGACCGTGTCTACACCGATAGGCTCTCAGGTAAAGATACAGAGCGTCCTGCATTACGTCAGATGATGGATGACGTAGTGGCTGGGGATGTTGTACGCATTAAGAGTGTAGACAGGCTAGCGCGTAATACAAAAGATCTTCTCACTCTGTTAGATAATCTGCTGGAGAAGGATGTGTCTGTATTCTTCATTGATACCAACATGACGTTTAGTAATAACCCTGTTAGTAAATTTATGATTACTATGCTTGGGGCTGTAGGTGAGCTTGAGAGGGGCTTTATCAATCAGCGTCAAGCTGAGGGGATAGCTCTAGCTAAGGATAAAGGGGTGTATAAAGGGAGGCCGGGGGATGGTTCCACCACTAGGGATGTACAGCGCTATAAGGCTGAGGGAATGACACAGCAAGCCGTGAGTGAGATATTAGGGCTAGGTATAGCAACAGTTAAAAGACATTGGAACAGGGTTATTTAATTTCGGAAGTAGTAGTTAAGTGCTTTAGTCTAAACAGGCGAATGATATGAGTGAGAGCTTTGTTCGGAGGGGAAGAGCCGTGAGGTGATTCCTCCTTCGTGCGTCATGCAGCTCTGCTGCGTTTCTTTTGACGTTGATGATAGCATTAATTGTTAGTCAGGATGAAAAATGCATAACACCCCTTTCCCCTCATTACCTCCATATTTCACTAGTGTTTCCTCTCATTTATACCATTCAGCATGCATTATATTTACCCTGTTATTTAGCATGTTATAGATGCCTACGGCGAGAGAGTTGCACGGAGTGCGTCTATCAGGGCTATATATACTAGCGATGCTACGACAGGAGCGAGCGACGTAGATAAGATATAGCTGTTCTATGAGTGGTTAATCAGACGCAAGCAAGCTTGCATGGCTCCGTGACGGATGTCACTTCTTTTTGGAGCCAGTAAGTAGGCAAACTATGGAGATGAGGAAAATGTACAGCAGACGCATTAACATGCGAGACATTATTAGCCTCGCATTATAATAACTAATCACTCATTTTAGAAATAAGATAATTACTGAACGCGCTACAGATAACCAACATATAACGAGCCTCTTCTAAAGAGGGCTCCTCACTATCATCCATTAACGCGTGACGTATTCCACCTTGATCACTTGTATATCCATATAGTTGCTGAAAGGCTCGTTTCATCGCTGGATGAATATGACCTTTATCCTCAATGGTTTTAAGACAATCCCCAAGCGTTCCTTTATCATTACCAGAGATCTTCTTGCAAAGAGATTCAACCGCTGAGATTGATTCTTTAATAGAGTTTCTAAAGTCAGGCTGCTCTCTATCAGTAAGTAGATGTAACGCCCTATCAAAATGAGCACGTGACGAATCAGTACCGTTATCAATAGAACTTTGTACACTATTAACTTCAACTTCATTCGAAATAGGCGTTACAACATCATCAATAATTGTATAACCAACATTTTTCTTTTTGAAAACTTTATTAATCATTGAGGCTGCATCAAATGACAACCCAGTCCTTCCAATTATAAACTCAACTAAATCATAAACACGATACCAATGATCTTGGAGTATGATTGTTTTAATATGAGTTAGTAAAGATATAGCATTGGGATAATCCTTCGAGTAACTTGGTTCTTTATCAGCAGCTCGGTTAAGATATTCTCTCCAAACAGCTCTGGCGCAACGGAGCGCAGGTATAAATTTATCCTCATTACCAAAGAATCCTGTATATAGGCAGTTCCATATAGCCACCCTGGAATCCTGATTTAGATCATTAGTCTGGATAATATCTTCAACTACTACATGTCCATATCTTTGAGAGAACGGTCTAGACATCGCTTATGTGCCTTATCGCTGTGTTAGTTATGAAGCGTTTAACGCCAGTCAAGTCCATCAATGATATGGCATACAACGGACAGAGGGAAGGTGTGGAGATATCGTCTTGTTATCCCCGTACCAGTTTTCTCATGGCCTATAACCTGTTGAAGGTGAGTAATGTCATTCATCCAACCGGAGGCCGCAGTGACAACGCTATGCCTGAAGCTGTGAACAATACGCCGTTGATTTTGGATATCCCTGTATGGGATGTGTAAAGCGTCCCTAACATCAGACAACACCTTACCAATCTTAGCCATGTTACTTCCTGCCACTTCTGGAAACAGCTTATCAGCTTCCCCCGCAACAAATTCTAAGAACCCCAAATCAATTAGATGCTGATGCAAAGGAACCTGTCTCACTGCGTTATCTGTCTTCCCTTCTTTGATTAGAAGATAGTGACGATTGCTATCATCATCAAAGCACACTTGGGATGTGGTGAGGGTGGCTAGCTCTCCCCTTCTGGCTCCAGTGTATGCTAGCAATAAGATAATCCATTTAAGCCAATCCTGTTTAGCCTCTTCGATTGCATACCTAACCAAAGATTTCATTTCGCTATTGGTGTAAGCCCCATATCTAGCAGACGATGGAGGGGCTGTTACGCCGTCAGTAGGAGATACTGAAAGAACGCCTTTATCCTCAGTGAGATATGTTTTGAACAATGATTTATAGATTTTAAGATGCTTATGGATTGCCTCAGTTCCTAGCAAATGCTCCTCGGGGATGTCATCACAGGATAAGAGTTGCTCTATTGTCATTGAGCGGTATGGCTGAACAACACGTTTGGGGAGGCCAGTGACAGCTTCCATAACATGTTTGATGTCTTGCCTTGTGATACTTTTTACGTCCCTCTCTGCGCCTAATACAGTTAACATCGCCTCCATGTAACGCTCATTAGCGGAATGAATTGCCGCAGTCCAAGATTTTCCCTTGTCCTTAACGTACCGCCCCCAAGCCTCCCCTAAAGTGAGTACGCTTCTATCCACGGTAATTACATCCACATTATTGATTGGTGCGGTGATGGTGGGCTTTGTATACAAATCAGTTGAAACTCTTGCAGCCCTATAGAGCATTCTGGTTTGGGTGAGTTCTTCAATCTGGCTAGATAGCTTTTCCGGGGGACATACCCCCGCTTTCACATTAAGCACGAAAGGCATTAAAGCTATCATCAATGTATTGGCTTCCCTATGGCTATCCGTACCAAGGGAACGTCTAAACATTTTGCCGTCTGGCAAACAGAATTGGACGTAGTAAATGGAATCGCGGAGGAAGGTGTAACGAATGCGTTTAGTAATCAAAATTAACACAGCCTCTGTCTCAGTGATGAAAAGCAAGTAGACAGAAGAACGTTTAACCAATTGAAATATCTAAATAATTAACGCCCTACGCTGGCATTATCCAGATCAGGTAATACGGGTATTTCTCAGCCTTCACGTGGAAGGGCACCCCGAGTCATGTAGTGTGAATCACGTATTTTTTTCAGCTTAGGGGAAGTGACCTGGCGATGCAACCCCGCCATGGGACTGTCGCGCTAATCTGCCGTTCATTCACATTTTGACTCTCGCGCTTAAACGGGACACTGTTGGTATTTATTCGCTTCTAAAGCGGGAAAAAATGGACGGTGTGCTGAAAGCGAAGCGGTAGGGCTGAGAATAGAACCTTTAAGGCGTATTGATGGCACGATTTGTCACACTCTTTTTTGGGCATTTACAGTCCATCAATAATTCGCGTAACGTTTTGTTTTTAATTGTCATAAAGGACAATTTCTTGCGCTGTAAAGTTAATATTTCCTCCCCCGTGTGCCTCGTCACAAAACAGTAAACAAATTAACCATTGAGCCCCGTGGCAAAAGGCTCTATATTGGCGGCGTTTTTTTCAGGCCCCATCTGTTTTTTAACTTTTTATTCAATCGTGGCTCATAACGAAGCGGCGGTTGTAGGAGTGATATGATGACGGATAAAGTCCGTATTGACACCGTAGATGCCCACAAAAGCAACGAAACCTATCTGGCCCGTCAGGCCGAGTTTGAATCTAACGTCAGGAGTTATCCGCGCAAGCTGCCTTTAGCGATCACTAAAGCAGAAGGCGTGTGGATCACCGATGCAGACAATAAAGAATACCTTGACTGTTTAGCAGGTGCAGGGACCCTTGCGCTTGGCCACAACCATCCTGATGTGCTGAAAAGCATCCAAAATGTCATTACCAGCGGCTTGCCGTTACATACCCTGGATCTGACAACGCCTCTGAAAGACGCGTTTTCTGAATACCTGCTCTCTCTGCTGCCTGGTCAGGGCAAAGAGTACTGCCTGCAGTTCACCGGCCCATCCGGCGCTGACGCCGTTGAAGCGGCGCTGAAGCTGGCGAAAAAAGTGACCGGCCGTAGCGGTATCATCAGCTTCTCTGGTGGTTACCACGGTATGACCCACGGCGCACTGTCCGTGACCGGCAACCTGTCTCCGAAAGAAGCGGTTGACGGTATGATGCCAGAAGTGCAGTTCATGCCTTATCCGCACGAATACCGCTGCCCGCTGGGTATCGGTGGCGAAGCGGGCGTGAAGGCGCTGACTTACTACTTCGATAACCTGATCAACGACGTTGAAAGCGGCGTACGTAAACCTGCTGCGGTCATTCTGGAAGCGGTCCAGGGCGAAGGCGGCGTGAACCCGGCTCCGGCTGAGTGGCTGCAGCGCATCCGTAAAGTGACTCAGGAACACGGCATTCTGCTGATCCTCGACGAAGTTCAGGCTGGCTTTGCGCGTACCGGTAAATTCTTCGCCTTCGAACACGCGGGCATCGAGCCAGACATCATCGTGATGTCTAAAGCCGTCGGTGGCGGTCTGCCGCTCGCCGTGCTCGGTATCAAGAAGCAGTTCGACGCATGGGCGCCAGGTCACCACACCGGTACCTTCCGCGGCAACCAGCTGGCGATGGCAACCGGTCTGACGACGCTGAAAATCCTGAAAGATCAGAACATCGCGGGCAAAGTGGCTGCGCAGGGCGAGTGGCTTAAGGGCCAGCTGAAAGAGATGGCGAAACGCTATCCTGTGATTGGCCACGTTCGCGGTCTGGGCATGATGATCGGTATTGAGATCGTCAAGCCACATGAAGCCGCTGACCACATGGGCTGCTTCCCGGGCGACGGCGAGCTGTCTGCGCTGATCCAGAAGAAGTGCTTCGAAAATGGTCTGATTCTGGAACGTGGTGGCCGTAACGGTATCGTACTGCGCCTGCTGCCTTCACTGCTGATCAGCGACGATGAGCTGAAAGTGTTCCTGGATAAATTCGAGCAGGCGCTGCTTGCTGCGGGCGTTCGCCCGGCGTAACCGGAGTTATTGATTACGATGTCTGATTCAAACCCAATTTTGTTCTCCTCTGCGCAGAGCATTGACGCTTACCAGCAGGCGATTGAACAAAGCACTCAGGCTGTGATGCAGTGGCTGAAGCAGCCTGAGATGTACCAGGGCAAAACGGTCGCGGAACTGCGCGACCGTATTAAGCTGGATTTCAACCCGAAAGGGCTGGGTAACGAAGCGGCGATTGAACGCGCCGTGGAGTTCTTCCTGAAAGACAGCTTGTCCGTTCATCACCCGCAGTGTGTGGCGCACCTGCACTGCCCAAGCCTGGTGGTAAGCCAGGCGGCGGAAGTGCTGATCAACGCCACCAACCAGAGTATGGACTCCTGGGATCAAAGCCCGTCCGCAACCATTATCGAGATCAAACTGATCGAGTGGCTGCGTACCCGCGTGGGTTATCAGGCCGGCGACGCAGGTGTCTTCACCAGCGGTGGTACTCAGAGCAACCTGATGGGCCTGATGCTGGCTCGCGATGCGTTCTTTGCGCGCCAGGGTCACTCCGTTCAGCAGGATGGCCTGGTGGGCGATCTGCGTAAAATTCGCGTGCTGTGCTCCGAAAACGCGCACTTCTCCGTGCAGAAAAACATGGCGCTGATGGGTCTGGGCTACCAGTCCGTGGTGCAGGTGAAAACGGACGAATTCTCCCGTATGGATCTGTCCGATCTGGCGGCGAAAATTGAACAGTGCAATGCGAACGGTGAACAGATTCTGGCGATCGTCGCGACGGCAGGTACCACCGATGCGGGTGCTATCGATCCGCTGCGTGCGATTGCAGAACTGGCCGCGAAGCAGAACATCTGGGTACACGTAGATGCGGCCTGGGGCGGCGCGCTGCTGATGTCCGAGCAGTATCGTCAATACCTGGACGGCATTGAGCTGGTGGATTCCGTCACCCTGGACTTCCACAAACAGTTCTTCCAGACCATCAGCTGCGGCGCGTTCCTGCTGAAAGAAGCGCGCCACTATGAGCTGATGCGCTATCAGGCGGCGTACCTGAACTCTGAGTTTGACGAAGAAGCGGGCGTGCCTAACCTGGTGTCTAAATCTCTGCAGACCACCCGTCGTTTTGACGCGCTGAAGCTGTGGATGAGCCTGGAAGCACTGGGGCAAGAGCAATACGCGGCGATCATCGATCACGGCGTAACGCTGGCGCAGCAGGTTGCAGCCTACGTGAAAGAGCAGCCTGCTCTGGAACTGGTTATGCAGCCGCAGCTGGCAAGCGTGCTGTTCCGCTTCCGTGGCCAGGTGCAGATGGACGATGCGGGTATCGCCCTGCTGAACCAGAAAATTGGTGATGCCCTGCTGGAATCCGGCCGTGCGAACGTCGGCGTGACCGAGCATAACGGCGTGACCTGCCTGAAGCTGACGCTGCTGAACCCAACCGTGACGCTGGAAGATATTAAAATCCTGCTGTCTCTGGTTGAGCGCACCGCGCAGGAAGTTCTGGCGAAGTAATCCAACACCCCTCTTCCGCCGGGAGAGGGGTGATTTTTATATCCCTGCCCACCACATTCTGGCTTTTAATCCCCAGTAGCTCGTCCAGCCCGTCGTCGTGCTGACCACATTACCCTCCGATACAATGACCAGCGTTGGCGTGACGCTCACCTGCCACTGCTGCGACAGCGCACCGTTCTCATCGTTTATCACCGGCATACGCAGGCTTTTCTTCTCGACCCAGCGGGCGAGCTTCGCATCATCGCCGGAGCGCATGGCGATGCTGATGACGTTCCCGCCCTCTTCTGCCAGCTTATTAACCGAAGGCGTCGTGTAGCGGCAAATGCTGCACCAGGTGGCCCAGACGTAAATCAGCAGCGGGCGATCCTGGCTGAGCGCCGCGATATCGTGAATCTTGCCGTCAATGCTTTGCATCGGTGTGGCACTAAAGCTGGCGGGAAGCGTCGGTTTCCGATATTGATCAACACCCCACGCCACGGCCAGCGTCAGCAGAACGAGTATGATCCCTTCCCGCACCCAGCGGCGCAGTCGGCTGATTTTGCGGTTATCCATTGTGACCTCATGTTTTAACGAAGGTCATCTTAACGGGCAAAACGCCACCATGCTGTAAAGAAGTGTCGCGCCAGGTTTACTCCCGGGTGTAGCCGTAGTCGTAATGGCTATACCCCGAGTTGTAATAGAGCGCAGCCGATTTCACGATATCATTGAGGATCGCGCCATTCACCTGCACACCCATTTGCGCCAGACGCTTCAGGCAGTTCTCGATCTCCTTGACGCTGGTTTTACCAAATCGGGCGACCAGCAGCGTGGTGGCCGCTGCTCTGGCTACCAACAAGGCATCCGTTACGGCAAGCACGGGTGGGGTATCGACAATGACGATGTCATAACGTTTGTCTATCTCCGACATCATGTTCTTGAAGCGTTCACACATGAGCAGCTCAACGGGATGTGAAGGTTGGGGTCCGGAGGTCAATACATCAAAACCGCCTTTCTCGACGCGTTGAATCGCCTCCTGCCACTCAACATCTCCTTCGAGCACGCTGGATAATCCCTGATGATTGCTCAGTTTGAAAACATTGTGGACATACCCCTTACGCATATCCGCATCAATAAACAGCACTCGCTGTCCGGCCTGAGCGGCAATCGACGCCAGTGACGTACTGACCAGCGTCTTTCCGCAGTCCTGCGTGGGTCCAGACACCACCACGGTCCGGTTTGCGGCATCCATCATGGTAAAATGCAGGCTGGTGCGCAGCCCGCGTACCGCCTCGACAAACATATCTGCCGGACGGTCGACGGGCAGAAACGGTATGTTCGACGTCCTGTGCTTCCAGTGGGAAGCAAACAGGTTTCTCCTGCGCAGGTGCGTTTTTTTCCACAGCCACACCGAGCGCGGGAGCGTCGCCAGGAGCGGTATCCCCTGAACTTCCAGCTGTTCTGACGAGGTAATACCTCGCTTAAAGGCTGAGCGCACTAAAACCGTTCCGGCAGAGAGTATCAACCCCACCACCATACCCAGTATGATAATGGGCGCTTTGCGCGGCTTGATTGGGACTGACTGCGTCACGGCCGGATCGATAATCCGCACGTTGCCGATAGCGCTGGAGCGCGAGATACTCAGCTCTTGCTGACGCGTCAGCAACTGCAGGTAGATGGTTCGTCCGGATTCAACGTCGCGACTCAGGCGTAATATCTCCTGCTGTGTGGAAGGCATGGACGAGACGCGGTTGTTCAGACGCGCACGCTCCCGCTCCAGCGTCTGTTTCTTCTCCCGTAATGCACGATAGGTAGGATGGTCCTTTTTGAAAAGCTGGGAAACTTCGGCTTCGCGGAACGTCAGCTCGTTTAGCTGATTCTCCACGTTGACCACCTGATCAAGGACTGACTTCGCCTCCAGAGATAAGTCGACGGAATCGCGCTGCTCTCTGTAGGCATTCAGACGCGCTTCGGCTTCATCCAGTTCTCGACTGATCTTAGGTAGCTGCCCCTGTAAAAACGTGAGGCTGCGGGAATCTTTCGCTTCCTGGCGCGCAATGTTCTGGCTGAGATAATTTTCAGCAATCGTATTCAGCACTGTGGCGATCTTGCCGGGGTCTTCACCCGTTAACGTTAATGCAATCATACCGCTCTGTTTCGCCGACTCCACAACCGTAAGCCTGTCCTGAATGGCGTTGATCGCGTCGAGCCTTGAAACGGTTTGGAGGGTTAACTGGGCGCCGGGCTCCGCACTGAGAGAGGTCACCAGAAGCGATATTCCGTCTTTAACCAGCGTTTTCCCGACAACGCCCTCTGCCGTAAGCGTTTTACCTTCAAGACGATACCGCCCTTGCTCCTGTACGGTGAGTAAAAGCGTTTGCGGCTTACCGTCAAGAAGAGGAATGGTCAGCTCGCCAATCGTAATTGTATCGGGTTTACGGCCCTGCACCTTTTCCCATAACGACCCAATAACAGGGAATACGCGTCGCTTAACGATGATCGTCAGGCCAAGCTGATCAACGGTCTCTCCCAGGATCATTCGTGATTTGAGGAGTAACAGTTCTGGCGCGACGTCTGGCGAGAGATCGGACTCGAAAGGGGTCAGGTTCTTGAGCAACGAATTATTCTGCTTTGCTTCAACCTGTACCAGGGCATCCGCCTGATAAACTGGCGTGGTGCTGAACGCGTAGATCCCCGCACATGCCGTGAGCAGGAGCGTGACACACGCAATCATCACACGGTGATCAAACATCTCAGCAAGCAGCTGAAGAAGATCGATCTCATTATTCTGCGGCGTCGCAGCACTATATTTTTCTGATTTTGAAGACGACATTACTGCTTTATTCCTTGTTGACTCAAACGACGAGCCCATTCCCGACTGGCTTTTCCTAATTGCTCGAAAACATATTCATAGGCTTCGCGACTTTTGTGATACGGGTCGGGAATGTCCCTGGTTTCCAGCCATTGTCCAAAGAGCAGCGATTTTCCCCGGTTCTCCGGGGCCATTGTGGCGATGAAACGGAGGTGTTCCGGCTCCATCACCAGAATCAAATCGGACTTTTGCAACAGGCTACGCGTCACCTTGCGGGCAATATGTCCCTCCAGCGAAACGCCATGACGCCAGGCAACAGCCTGCGCAGCCGCGTCCGCCGGGTGCCCTTCGAGCCCAAAAATACCTGCTGAGGTCACCTGTTTGCCGGGTAGTTGCTGACGCAACAGCCGCTCACCAATCGGTGAGCGGCAAACATTGCCGGTGCAGACCACTAAGATCGACTGGAACATTACTGCGGCCACGATCTGATGTAACGAACGGTTTCGGTCAGGTCATGGACGCCGCTGATGGTTGGCACCAGCTGGGCGATCACGCGATTCCAGCGCGACAACGGTGCGGTAGTCACGTAGACAATGTCATACGGTTCGAGCTGGAATTCCGTGCCCAGTACCATGGCTGACGCATCTTCCGCATTCAGTTGATAGATGTTGGCAATTTTGCCCGTGTCGCCTTTTTGAGATACCTGCCGAATGACAAAAATGCCGGTTGCATCGGCCATATTTTGGTTGAGCCCCCCGGCATTGCCCAGCGCTTCAGCCAGCGTCATGCCGCTACGATCCATCTTAAGCGTGCTCTGCTTAACCACCTCGCCCATGACGAACACTTTCAGCGCGTCGTTGCGAGGAATAAACAGGATATCGCCCGGATAAAGCAGCTTATTCTGCGTCAAATCGCCATGCTGCATCAGCGCGTAGAGCGAAAGGCGTGAATCATGGCCATCGTGCGTCAGCACGACATTACGCCAGTCAGCATCCGCAGAAAGACCGCCAGCGGCGTTGACCGCATCCATCACCGTCAGCGGAATATTGGTTATCGGTTGTTGCCCCGATTTTTCGACCTCTCCGGTGACGTAGGCTTTTTGCGAGCGGAAGGCGGCGATACTGACGTCCACCTGCGGGCTCTCAATGACTTTATCCAGTCGAGCCGTAATCTCTTCCCGTACCTGTGAAACCGTTTTTCCCGCCACCCGCAGCTTGCCGATGTAGGGATAAAAGAGCGTACCATCGGCGTTGACCCAGTTGCCGGCATCGCTCGCGCTACGGTATTGGCCTGCAGGCGTCGTTAATTCAGGATGATCCCAGACGGTGACCGTCAGGATGTCACCCGTGCCAATACGGTATTCCCAGTTTTTGATCTGTTCATCCAGAGTAGGATTTGCCTGAGATTTCGACACGGTCGGACGCAGCTTTTCAATCAATCCCGGCGTCAGTGGGTAAATCTCCACGCGCTTATCAAGCTGATAATTTACATCTTCCGTCGCAATAACTTTTTTCCCGGATACGCTCAAGTTCTGGCCAGGAGAAAATACACATCCTGTTAACTGACTAACAGTAAGAAATAACAGCGAAAATGCAGTTGTACTTTTCATTTATATAAATATTTCTTTTTAACGTTGCGTTTATCGGCAAGCCTGCAAAACTAACTAAGCTAACTTTATGAAATTTAATTGATTATTATTCTGCAGTATGAAATTCTGACATTGTGAAACGTGACTAAACCGCTTTCTGAAACACAAAGCCAATACTCGACCTTGTACTAAAACGGAAGCAAGCGCGCTTCATTCGAAGACAATATTAAATCTTCTTCCGAGGGAAAGCATTCGCATAGATGTCCAATTTTGACAGAGAAAGTTATTTTCAGAATTGATTAATGAAATAATAAATATTAAAAATACAAACCAAGAACAATATTCATGGCAGTGATAAACATCACCCAATTCGACTACACAAAACCGTCCAGTTTTGTTACATTTTTTTTCAAACATACCCTGTGTTGATACTTAAAATGGACTGTCTGCTCCGCTTTGCACGACCCGCAGACGAAAAGTATCCGTAACGATATCACTGGAGAAAAAATGGCTAAGCGTAAATTGCTGCTTCTGGGTGTATTACTGTCTCTGGCGGGCTCCGCATTCGCTGCCCCGCAAACCGCCGCTGCGCCATCCGGCATCAAGGCCTATGAAGAACAAGAGTTCATCGCTGACTTCACGAAATTCAAGATTGGCGACACGGCGCCGGCGCAGTATCAAACGCCGGAGTACACCATCAAACAGTACCAGCTGCGTAACCTGCCGGCTCCGGATGCCGGAACCCACTGGACCTACATGGGTGAAAACTATGTGCTGATCGGCGATGCAGACGGCAAAATCTACAAAGCTTACAATGGAGATATTTTCTATCACCGCTAACTCGGTTCTGATTCGCCCCTGGCAGGAAAGTGACCGCCCTTTCCTGCGCACGCTCTATCTCCGCGCGCGGCGTGAAGCCTGGCCATGGCTGGACAGCGCGGACTGGCAGCTTGAAGATTTTGACGCGGCAACCCGTGACGAAGTGATTTGGGTGGCTGTTCAGAACGGTCACCGCCTGGGTTTTGCCTCCGTCTGGACGAACGATAATTTCCTGCACAACCTCTTTGTGGACCCGCAGTATCAAGGACTCGGGGTCGGGCAGTTGCTTCTCGAGCAGGTTCAGAAGACGTTTACCAGTACGGGTTCGCTTAAGTGTCTGGTGAAGAATGCGCGGGCTGTTGCGTTTTACCAGCGTCACGGCTGGCACATTGAGGCGACGGGTGAATCTCCGGACGGAGAGTATTATCTGATGCATTATCGGCTTGGGTAAAGTCAGGTGGCGCTTCGCTTACCTGACCTACAACACCGTATTTCGTAGGCCGGGTAAGGCGAAGCCGCCACCCGGCACTTAAGCGCAGAGGAATTACACCGCGCGGAAGGCGATTTCGCCCGGAATGATTTCGCCCTGCCAGTAAAGCTGCGCCGCAACGCGTCCCGCCAGCTGACGATACATTTCTGCAAATTCGCTGTCCGGACGGCTGACGACCGTCGGCTTTCCGCTGTCCAGATCTTCACGCAGGGTAATGTGCAGCGGCATCTGACCCAGCAGCTGGGTGTGATACTTCGCGGCCAGTTTTTCTGCGCCACCCGTACCGAAGATAGGTTCGTGGTGCCCGCAGTTGCTGCAGATGTGCACGCTCATGTTCTCAACGATACCGAGCACCGGCACTTCCACCTTCTCGAACATCACGATGCCTTTCTTGGCGTCGATCAGCGCGATATCCTGCGGCGTAGTCACCACGACGGCGCCCGTCACCGGAATGTTCTGCGCCAGCGTGAGCTGAATGTCACCGGTTCCCGGCGGCATATCCAGCACCAGATAATCCAGATCCGGCCACATCGTCTCCTGCAGCATCTGCAGCAGCGCCTTGCTGGCCATCGGGCCGCGCCAGACCATGGCGTTATCGTCAGTCACCAGGTAACCGATGGAGTTGGTCGCCAGACCGTGCGCCATGATTGGCGCCATGTGGGTGCCGTCCGGCGAGGTTGGACGCTGGTTTTCCGCGCCCAGCATGTTCGGAATAGACGGACCGTAGATGTCAGCATCCAGAATACCGACCTTTGCCCCTTCCGCTGCCAGCGCCAGCGCCAGGTTAACGGCGGTAGAGGATTTCCCGACCCCGCCCTTGCCCGAGCTGACGGCAATGATGTTTTTCACGCCGTTCACGCCAGGCTGATTTTTCACTCGTTTCAGCGTGGCGATGCTGTGGCTCAGCTTCCAGTCGATTGCCTTCGCACCGGTAATGCGCAGCAGCTCAGCGCTGGTCTGATCTTTCAGCGCGTCAAAGGCGCTTGTCCAGACGAACGGCATCTGCAGCTCAACGTGCAGCGTATCGTCGAGCCAGGCAACGTGGTGTAACGCTTTCAGCGTCGTAAGATTGTGCTTCAGGGTTGGATGCTGAAAGTTAGCCAGCGTCCCGGCGACCATTGCTCGTAAGGCTTCCGGTGATTTGGCCTGGGATTGAGAACTCATCCCGACTCCTTTGTTCTTGTGAATAAGACCTTAGATGAACAAGTTTACCTGAAAGGCCGTGCTTTGTGCTTACTTAATAATGCCCCTTTTGGTAATATCAAAAACCCTTTTCACAGTTAAAAGAAGTAATGCCTACTATGACTCAAGTCGCGAAGAAAATTCTGGTAACGTGCGCGCTGCCGTACGCCAACGGCTCAATCCACCTCGGCCACATGCTGGAGCATATCCAGGCTGATGTCTGGGTCCGTTACCAGCGAATGCGCGGCCACGAGGTTAATTTCATCTGTGCGGACGATGCTCACGGCACGCCGATCATGCTGAAAGCGCAGCAGCTGGGCATTTCCCCGGAGCAGATGATTGCCGAAATGAGTCAGGAGCATCAGACTGATTTTGCTGGCTTTGACATCAGCTATGACAACTATCACTCCACCCACAGCGACGAGAACCGCGAGCTGTCGGAGCTGATCTACACGCGTCTGAAAGAGAACGGTTTTATCAAAAACCGCACCATCTCCCAGCTGTACGATCCGGAAAAAGGCATGTTCCTGCCGGACCGTTTCGTCAAAGGCACCTGCCCGAAATGTAAATCCCCGGATCAGTACGGCGATAACTGCGAAGTGTGCGGCGCAACCTACAGCCCGACCGAGCTTATCGAACCGAAATCCGTGGTATCCGGTGCCACCCCTGTGATGCGTGACTCCGAGCACTTCTTCTTCGACCTGCCGTCCTTCAGCGAAATGCTGCAGGCGTGGACCCGCAGCGGCGCGCTGCAGGAGCAGGTGGCGAACAAGATGCAGGAGTGGTTCGAATCCGGCCTGCAGCAGTGGGATATCTCCCGCGATGCGCCGTACTTCGGCTTCGAAATCCCGAACGCGCCGGGCAAATACTTCTACGTCTGGCTGGACGCGCCAATCGGCTACATGGGCTCCTTCAAGAACCTGTGCGACAAGCGTGGCGACACCGTGAGCTTCGACGAATACTGGAAGAAAGATTCCACCGCCGAGCTGTACCACTTCATCGGTAAAGACATCGTCTACTTCCACAGCCTGTTCTGGCCGGCGATGCTGGAAGGCAGCAGCTTCCGCAAGCCAACCAACCTGTTCGTACACGGCTACGTAACGGTGAACGGCGCGAAGATGTCCAAGTCCCGCGGAACGTTCATTAAGGCCAGCACCTGGCTGAACCACTTCGACGCGGACAGCCTGCGCTACTACTACACCGCGAAGCTCTCTTCCCGCATCGACGATATCGACCTGAACCTGGAAGATTTCGTGCAGCGCGTGAATGCGGACATCGTCAACAAGGTGGTGAACCTGGCGTCCCGTAACGCGGGCTTTATCGCCAAGCGTTTTGACGGCGTGCTTTCTGCCGAACTGGCCGATCCTGAGCTGTATAAAACCTTCACCGACGCCGCCGCTGCGGTTGGCGAAGCCTGGGAAAGCCGTGAATTCGGTAAAGCGATCCGTGAAATCATGGCGCTGGCCGACGTGGCCAACCGCTATGTGGACGAACAGGCACCGTGGGTGGTCGCGAAACAGGAAGGCCGCGATGCCGACCTGCAGGCGATCTGCACCATGGGTCTGAACATGTTCCGCGTGCTGATGACCTGGCTGAAGCCGGTGCTGCCGCAGCTGGCAGCCCGTGCTGAAGCATTCCTGAACACCGAGCTGACCTGGGATGCCATCCAGCAGCCGCTGCTCGGCCACAAGGTGAATACCTTCAAGGCGCTGTACAACCGCATCGAGATGAAGCAGGTTGAAGCCCTGGTAGAAGCGTCTAAAGAAGAGGTGAAGGCGGCTGCGGCTCCGGTGACCGGCCCGCTGGCGGACGATCCGATTCAGGAAACCATCACCTTTGATGATTTCGCTAAAGTCGACCTGCGCGTGGCGCTGATTGAAAACGCGGAATTCGTGGAAGGCTCCGACAAGCTGCTGCGCCTGACGCTGGATCTGGGCGGCGAGAAGCGTAACGTCTTCTCCGGCATCCGTTCAGCCTACCCGGACCCGCAGGTGCTGATTGGTCGTCAGACCGTGATGGTGGCGAACCTGGCGCCGCGCAAAATGCGCTTCGGCATCTCTGAGGGGATGGTGATGGCCGCAGGCCCTGGCGGGAAAGATATCTTCCTGCTTAGCCCTGACGAAGGCGCGAAGCCGGGTCAGCAGGTGAAATAACGCAAAAGCCGGAGATTATCTCCGGCTTTTTTTTGCCGGGTGGCGGCTTCGCCTTACCCGGCCTACGGGCAAATCACGCCTTCGGGTGATGCACCCGGTGGGTCAACCCGCGCAGGAAGTTACGCAAAAACTGGTCGCCGCACTCGCGGTAGTTTTTATGGTCCGCCGCGCGCATCATGGCGGTCACTTCCGGCACGGATACGCGGAATTTTTGCTCCGTCATGATCGCCACGATATCGTCCGTTTTCAGCGAGAACGCGATGCGCAGCTTTTTCAGCACCGTGTTGTTGTTTACGCGACGCTCAAGCGCCAGCTCTGGCGCGGCCGGATCTTTACCACGCTTATCGTAAATCAGGCCGTTCAGGAACCCCGACAGAATGATGTCCGGGCAGCGGACAAAGCCCTCTTCGTCTTCTTTGGTCATCCACGTGTCAAAACTCGCAGACGTGGATTCCATGTCGGAGAGCGCAAGAATGCGCACCATGTCGTTATTGTTCGCTTTCAGGGTGTAGCGCAGGCTACGAAGAATATCGTTACTTAGCATAGAGCCTTCGAATGTCGATGATGCAATGGCGCGCAGTGTACCAGCTTTACAGCCCTATCGCCTCTTTCAAACTCTTCAGATAGCGGCGGCTGACGGGTACCGTTTGCCCGGCACGCAGCACCAGCTCGGCCTGGCCGTTATCTTCCAGGCGGATCTCCTTCAGGTGCGCCATATTGACCAGGTACTGCCGGTGGCAGCGGATCAGCGGCGTGCGGCTCTCCAGCGTGCGCAGCGTCAGCTCGGTAAACCCTTCGTTTCCCTCCGCGCTGGTGACAAACACCCCGCTAAGGCGGCTGCTGACAAATGCCACGTCATCCATCTGCAGAAGATAAATCCGGCTGTGCCCGGTGCACGGGATAAACTTCAGCGGCTGCTGGTTTTCGGGCAGCAGCGTGACGTCCTGGGCGGTGCGCTCCTGGCGTAAACGGGTGAGCGTTTTTTCCAGACGCTTCTCTTCAATCGGCTTGAGCAGATAGTCAAACGCGTGCTCCTCGAAGGCCTTAACGGCATATTCGTCGAACGCCGTCAGAAAGACGATGTAGGGGCGATGCGCCGGGTCAAGCATGCCGACCATCTCCAGCCCGCTGATGCGGGGCATTTGAATGTCGAGGAACAGCACGTCCGGGCGCAGTTTGTGCACCGCGCCGATGGCCTCAATGGCGTTCGCGCACTCTCCTACCACCTCAATGTCCGGCTGCTCCTGCAGCAGAACGCGCAGATTTTCCCGTGCCAGCGGCTCGTCATCCACAATCAGCACTCTTAACATGCGTTTTCCTCCAGCGGCAGTCGTACGGTAATACGGGTAAATCGGTCTGGCTCACAGGCGACGGTAATACCGCAGTCGTCACCAAAATGGGCGCGCAGGCGTTTATCCACCAGGCTCATCCCTAAACCGCCGGAGGCGGAAGGCTGATAAAGCCCGGCATTATCTTCAATATCCAGCACCAGATGGTGGTTAAAACGGCTGGCGGCAATGGTTATCTCCCCTGTTCCCAGAAGCTGTGACGTACCGTGCTTGATGGCATTTTCCACAATAGGCTGCAGGGTAAAGGCCGGAAGATGCTGGTACGCCAGCTCGTCCGGCACGGAGAGCGACACCTGCAGGCGCGACTGGAAACGCGCCTGCTCAATCTGCAGATAGGCATTTACGTGCTCAATCTCATCGGCGAGGGTGACGATCTCCGACGGCCGCTTCAGGTTCTTGCGGAAAAAGGTCGAGAGAAACTGCACCAACTGCGCGGCCTGATCGCTGTCGCGGCGGATCACCGCTTTGAGCGTGTTGAGGGCATTAAACAGGAAGTGCGGATTAACCTGGGCATGCAGCAGCTTAATTTCGGACTGCGTCAGCAGGGCTTTCTGCCGCTCATACTGCCCGGCGAGAATTTGCGCGGAGAGCAGCTGGGCAATCCCCTCCCCCAGGGTGCGGTTGATAGAGCTGAACAGACGGTTTTTCGCCTCATACAGCTTGATGGTGCCCATCACCCGCTGGTTTTCCCCACGCAGCGGAATAACCAGCGTGGAGCCCAGCTTGCACTGCGGATGCAGCGAACAGCGGTAAGGCACCTCGTTTCCGTCGGCATACACCACCTCACCGGTTTCAATCGCGCGCAGCGTATAGGCTGAGGAGATCGGTTTACCCGGCAGATGGTGATCGTCTCCGGTCCCGGTAAAGGCCAGCAGCCGCTCGCGGTCGGTGATGGCCACCGCGCCGATATCCAGCTCCTTGTAGAGCACCTGCGCCACCTTCATGCTGTTCTCTTCGTTGAACCCCTGGCGCAGGATCCCTTCGGTTGAGGCGGCGACCTTCAGCGCCGTGGCGGAAAAGGCCGAGGTGTACTTCTCAAACATGGCACGTTTGTCGAGCAGAATGCGCATAAACAGCGCCGCGCCGACGGTGTTGGTGACCATCATCGGGGCGGCAATGCTGCTGACCAGGTGCAGCGCATCGTCAAACGGACGGGCAATGAGCAGAATGATCGCCATCTGCGCCATTTCGGCGACAAAGGTAATCGCCCCCGCGGTGATTGGGCTGAAGACTTTGTCCGGGCGGCCGCGCTTGATCATATAGCTGTGAACCAGCCCGCCGAGCAGACCTTCGACGATCGTGGAGATCATGCAGCTGAGCGCCGTCATGCCGCCCATCGAGTAGCGGTGCAGCCCGCCCGTCAGGCCGACCAGCCCACCCACGACGGGGCCACCGAGCAGCCCGCCCATGACCGCGCCTATCGCGCGCGTGTTGGCAATGGAGTCTTCGATATGGAGACCGAAATAGGTCCCCATAATGCAAAAAATAGAGAAGGTGACGTAGCAAAGCAGCTTGTGCGGTAAACGAACGGTAACCTGCATCAGCGGAATAAACAGGCGCGTTTTGCTCATCAGCCAGGCAATAACCAGAAACACGCACATCTGCTGAAGCAACAGCAGCACCAGATTAAACTCGTACATACTCAAAACCGCACACGCTAAAAACGCGTAACATACACTGATGCGGCTTTACTTTCTTTGAAGCATCCCAAAAAAGCGCAAAATCGTGTCCGTTGTCACACCTCTTTCATAACATCGCATACGCTTCGCATTCTTTGTGCAAAAAACAACCAATCCTTCCTGGTTCAGCAAAGTGGGTCTACAGTTAAGCTGGGGACGCGTAAGCCAGGGGGCGAATATGGCGCTTTACACAATCGGTGAAGTGGCACTCCTTTGTGATATCAATCCCGTTACCCTACGGGCGTGGCAGCGACGATACGGATTACTCAAGCCGCAGAGAACGGACGGCGGGCATCGCCTTTTCAATGAGGCCGACATCGACCGCATCCGCGAAATTAAAAGCTGGATCGACAACGGGGTGCAGGTCGGCAAAGTGAAGTCCCTGCTGAGTCACGACGACCCGGCTACGCAACACCTCTGGCGTGAACAGCAGGAAACCCTGCTCCGGCTCCTGCAGGCAGGCAACCTGCAGCGCCTGCGGGGGTGGATAAAAGAGCAGGGCCGCGATTATCCGGCCCAGACGCTGATCTCCCATCTTTTTATTCCGCTCCGTCGACGCCTGCAGTGCCAGCAGTCCACCCTGCAGGCGCTGCTGAGCATGCTCGACGGGGTGCTGATCAACTACATCGCCGTCTGCCTTGCCTCGGCGAAGAACAAAGCCGGAAAAGATGCGCTGGTGGTCGGCTGGAACGTGCACGATACCACCCGCCTGTGGCTGGAAGCGTGGATTGCCACCCAGAAGGGCTGGCGCGTGGACGTTCTGGCGCACTCGCTGGCGCAGCTTAAACCTGAGTTTTTCGACGGCCAGACCCTGCTGGTCTGGTGCGGGGAAGTGCCCTCCGCCACGCAGCAACAGCTGCTGACGGAGTGGCGTGAGAATGGCTACCCGGTTTACTCCCTTGGCCCGGAAGAGCCATAACGGCATTTAATGGTTCATTAACAGCTGCGCTTCACCGTATAATTGTTCCGTTAACAACAGGAGCACATGATGAAGGCAACCAAACTGGCCATTATTACCCTTTTTGTTCTGATGGCCGTAAGCGGTATCGGCGGCGTAATGCTGGCAGGATACTCGTTTATCGTTCGCGGCGGTGTCGGCTGAGGTAGAGCGCCAGCCGCTCAAAAGCGCGGTCTACAACGATGGCCGCCAGCGCGACCAGCACCGCCCCCTGCACAATATAAGCCGTATTAAACCCGCTCAGGCCGATAATAATTGGCGTTCCCAGCGTATTGGCGCCGACCGTCGACGCAATGGTCGCCGTCCCGATGTTAATAATCACCGACGTGCGGATCCCGGCAACGATCACCGGTGCCGCAAGCGGCAGTTCAACCTTGCGCAGCCGCTGGCCGCGACTCATCCCCATCCCTTCCGCCACGCTCAGCACGGACGACGGTACCGCCGCGATGCCCGCCAGCGTGCCCTGCAGCACCGGCAATACGCCGTATAAAATCAGCGCAATGATGGCCGGCTGCTGGCCAAAGCCCATCACCGGCACCGCAATCGCCAGCACCGCCACCGGCGGAAACGTCTGACCAATGGCCGCTATTGTCTCTACCAGCGGACGAAACTCCTTTCCCGCAGGCCGCGTGACCGCGATGCCCGCCCCAACGCCCAGCACAACCGCGATGGCGCTTGAGAGCGCCACCAGCCAAAGATGCGCCAGGGCGAGATTAATAAAGCTCTCCTGCTGATACACCGGCCGCGGCAGCCCGGGAAAGAGGCTGTTAAACAGCGCCGCGCTGTGGGGCATCAGAAACAGTAAGGCGACAAACAGCGCTATCAGCCAGAGGAGCGGATCACGCAGTGCCTTCACGCGTCACCTCCCCGGCCAGCAGATCGCGAAAGTGTAAGGTACCGCACGGCGCGCCCCGGACATCCGAAACGGGCAACACCTCGCACTGCCGCGCGACAAACGCGGAGAGCGCATCCCGCAGGCTCATCTGTTCCTGCAGCGGTTCGCCGCCCAGCGTCACCGCCTCACGGCGCATATAGTCGCTCACCGTCCGCAGGGAGAGCAGCCTGACGCCCAGCTCGCTGCGGCCAAAAAACTCGCGCACAAAGTCGTTTTTCGGCCAGGTTAACAGCTCAAGCGGCGAGCCCTGCTGCACTACCTCGCCATGATCCATCAGCACAAGATGGTCGGCCAGGCGCAGGGCTTCATCAATATCGTGCGTCACGAGAACGATGGTGCGTCCGAGAATGCGGTGAATGCGGGTCATCTCGGCCTGCAGCGCACCGCGCGTAACCGGATCCAGCGCGCCAAAAGGCTCATCCATCAGCAGCACCTGCGGGTTGGCCGCCAGCGCGCGCGCCACGCCCACGCGCTGCTGCTGGCCACCGGATAACTGATGCGGATAGCGGTCGCGCAGCGCGGGCTCCAGTCCCAGCAGAGACATCAGCTCATCAACCCGATCGGCGATTTTTGCCCGCGACCATTTCTCCAGCTGCAGCACGGTGGCGATGTTTTGCGCCACCGTCCAGTGGGGGAACAGGCCGATGGACTGAATGGCATAGCCCATCCGGCGGCGCAGCTCCAGCACCGGCAGGCTGCGGATCTCCTCCCCGGCAAAGCGGATCAGCCCGCTGTCGTGCTCCACCAGACGGTTGATCATCTTCAGCGTGGTCGATTTTCCGGAACCGGAGGTGCCGATCAGCACGGAAAAGGCGCCCTCGGCAAAGTTCAGGTTCAGGTGGCTTGCCGCCGGACGACCGGCAAAGGTTTTACTGACATCATGAAATTCAATCATTGGCGCTTCTCCTGAGCAACGCGAGCCATAAGGCAAACAGCGCGTCGACGACAACCGCCAGCGCAATCGTGGGCACTACGCCCAATAGCACAAGGTCGAGGGCGCTGCTCAGCAGCCCCTGGAACACCAGCGCGCCAAAGCCGCCCGCGCCAATCAGCGCGGCAATTACCGCCATGCCGACGGTCTGGACCGCCACCACCCGCAGGCTGCGCAGCAGCAGGGGCAGCGCCAGCGGCAGCTGAATCTTCCAGAAACACTGCCGGGCGCTCATTCCCATCGCATGGGCGGTTTCCAGCACGTCCGGCGCGACCTGGCCTAATCCCGCAACCACGCCGCGCACCAGCGGCAGCAGCGCGTACAGCACCAGCGCGATCAGGGCGGGCGTTAGCCCCGTTCCGGCTATGCCCAGCGTTCCCAGCACCGGAACAGCCTTCACCAGCCCGGCCAGGGGCGCAATCAGCAGGCCAAACAGCGCAACGGAGGGAATGGTCTGGATGACGTTGAGCACGGCAAAGACTCCGCCCTGACGTGAAGGATGGCGATAGCACCACATGCCGAGCGGTATCCCGAGCAGGAGCGCCGGAAAGAGCGTGCCGAAGAGGATCGTCAGGTGTTGCGCCAGGGCATCATCAAACACCTCCTGACGGTTGGCGTACTCTTTTAACAGCGAGAGATTGTTCAGCTCCCCGCTGAACAGCAGGAATAATGGAATACACCATATCTGCGCATTGAGCACCCAGCGCCAGACGGAACTGGCGATAAGTCGACGAATAGCATCGCTGCAGGCCAGCAGGCAGAGCGCCAGCCACAGCCACAGTCCGCTGCCTATGGTGGTTCTCGCCAGCGGACTTTCCGCCGACGCCATATGCGTCGCCGCCAGCCCGGCACTCCAGAACAGGATGACAAACAGCCCTTCAGAAAGGAGCAGCGTCAGCCACTGCGCCGGGCGCCCCTGCCAGAGCGACAGGATGACCCACGCGCCCAGCGATGCCGCCAGCCACCCCGGCGTAAACGACCAGACCTGCCAGAGCGCTTTGCCCTCCCCCGACATCAGGCGGTTTGGGGCAACGTTGACAAACGGTAACGCGACCGCCGCGATGGCCACGCAGGCCAACAGCAGCAGGACGCGGTTATGACATTTTATTGGCACAGCCCTTTCCCGTTACTTCACAAGCCCTTGTTGTTTCAGGAAGTCGGCGGCCACTTTTTTGGCATCCAGTCCCTCGACGGCAATGCTGGCATTCAGCTGCTGCAGCGTTTTTTCATCCAGCTTTTCGAAAACCGGCTTGAGCCAGTCGGCAATCTCCGGATGGGCTTTCAACACTGCCTCACGCACGACCGGGGTCGGGGCGTAAATCGGCTGCACGCCTTTTGGATCGGTCAGTGTTTGCAGGCCAAGCGCCGCCACCGGGCCGTCGGTGCCGTAGGCCATCGCCGCGTTAACGCCCGAGGTTTGCTGCGCCGCCGCCTTGATGGTCACCGCGGTATCCCCCCCCGCCAGCGAGAGCAATTGCGCCTGGTCGAGCTTGAAGTCGTAGGCTTTTTCAAACGCCGGGAGCGCGTCAGGACGTTCGATAAACTCCGCGGACGCGGCAAGCTTAAAGTCGCCCTTCTCTTTCAGATAGCGGCTGAGATCCGCCAGAGAAGTCAGCTTGCCTTTCTCCGCCACGTCCTTGCGCACGGCGATAGTCCAGGTGTTGTTGGCCGGAGCTGGGGTCAGCCAGACCAGCTTGTTCTGCTCCGCGTCGAGTTTTTTGACTTTCTCATACCCGGCTTTAGCGTTTTTCCATGCCGGATCGTTTTCTTGTTTGAAGAAGAATGCGCCGTTGCCGGTGTATTCCGGGTAGATATCCAGTTCGCCGGAGGTAATCGCCCCGCGCACCACGGGCGTGGTGCCCAGCTGAACCTTATTGACGGTTTTTACGCCGTGGCTTTCCAGCACCTGCAGGATGATGTTGCCGAGCAGCGCGCCTTCGGTATCGATCTTGGAGCCCACTTTTACCGGCTCCGCCGCCTGCAGCGGCAGGCTGAGCGCCGCAAGTATCGCTGCCGAAACGGCCATCCCCGTTTTAATCGTCATTCCGCTATCCTCATTTTTTTATCGCCTTTTTCAGAGGCTTGAGTGAAAAGCGTAGCTTAAAACGGCGAATTTACCCGGCGAAATGCCTTTTTAGCATAAGATAAGACGCATCCCCCGCAAGACGGGGGATGCAAAGGAGGGAAACGTTACAGCAGCTCGAATTCGCCTTTGTTCACGCGGGCAGAATCCACGCCGATAAAGACGTTAAACTTGCCCGGTTCCGCATCGTATTTCATCTGCTGGTTCCAGAACTTCAGCGCATCGACGTCAATCGGGAAGCTGATGGTTTGGGTTTCGCCCGGCTTCAGGTTGACCTTCTCGAAGCCGCGCAGCTGCTTCACGGGACGGCTCATCGAGGCGGTAACATCCTGAACGTACATCTGAATCACCGTTGCCCCTTCGCGCTTGCCGGTGTTGGTCACCTCAACGCTGGCGGTGACCTTACCGTCACGCTTCAGGGTCGGGGCCGACATTTTGACGTCAGAAACCTTGAAGGTGGTGTAGCTCAGGCCGTAACCAAACGGATAGAGCGGGCCGTTCGCTTCGTCGAAGTAACGCGAGGTGTACTTGTTCGGCTTGTCGGCGTTATACGGGCGACCGGTATTCAGGTGGCTGTAGTAGACCGGGATCTGCCCGACGGAGCGCGGGAAGGACATCGGCAGCTTGCCCGACGGGTTGTAATCGCCAAACAGCACGTCGGCGATGGCGTTACCGCCTTCGGTACCGGCGAACCAGGTTTCCAGAATGGCGTCAGCCTGCTGGTCCTCTTTCACCAGCGCCAGCGGACGACCGTTCATCAGCACCAGCAACAGCGGCTTGCCGGTGGCTTTCAGGGCGGCGATCAGATCGCGCTGGCTCTGCGGAATCGTGATGTCGGTCCGGCTGGAGGCCTCGTGCGCCATCCCCTGCGCTTCGCCCACGACCGCGACAACGACGTCAGACTGCTTCGCGGCATTCACCGCCTCGTCGATCATCTCCTTCGGCGTGCGCGGATCGACCTTCACTGCTTCCTCGTACTGGTTGAGGAAGGTCACGATGTCGTTATCGTTGGTGACGTTCGCCCCTTTGGCGTACACCACTTTGGCGTTATTCCCCACGGCGCTCTTGATGCCGGTCAGCACGGTTACCGACTGGTCGGCTACGCCCGCGGCGGACCAGCTGCCCATCACGTCGCGCTTGCTGTCGGCCAGCGGGCCCACCACGGCAATGGTGCCGGATTTTTTCAGCGGCAGCGTATCGAGGCGGTTTTTCAGCAGCACCAGGCTTTCGCGCGCCACGTCACGCGCCTCTTTGCGGTGCAGGCGGCTTTCAGCGTTGGTGTCAGCCGGGTCAGACTCTTTCGGGCCCAGGTGGCTGTACGGATCGTTAAACAGCCCCATATCGTATTTCACGTTCAGCACGTGACGCGCCGCATCGTCCAGCTCCGCCATCGTGACCTTGCCGCTCTTCACCAGCCCCGGCAGGTACTTGCTGTAATACTCGTCGCTCATGCTCATATTGATGCCGGACTTGAGCGCCACGCGCACCGCGTCTTCCGGGTCGGACGCCGTACCGTGCTTGATCAGCTCTTTAATCGCGCCGTGGTCGGAAACGGTGATGCCCTTAAAGCCCCACTGGTCGCGCAGCACGTCTTTCAGCAGCCAGGAATCGGAGGTCGCAGGCGTGCCGTTCAGCGAATTCAGCGCCACCATCACCGCGCCGCTGCCCGCATCCAGACCAGCCTTGTACGGCGGCATGTAGTCGTTGAACAGGCGCTGAGGGCTCATGTCGACGGTGTTGTACTCTTTTCCGCCTTCCACCGCGCCGTAGGCCGCAAAGTGTTTGACGCTGGTCATCACCGAGTAGCGGTCCGCCGGGCTTTTGCCCTGCATCGCTTCCACCATGGTTTTGCCCATCGTGGCCGTTAAATAGGTATCTTCACCGAAGCCTTCCGACCCGCGGCCCCAGCGCGGATCGCGCGAGACGTCCACCATTGGCGCCCAGGTCATGTTCAGGCCGTCGTCCGCCGCTTCATACGCCGACACGCGCCCGACGGTTTTTACCGCGTCGAGGTTAAAGGAGGAGGCTAAGCCGAGGCTAATCGGGAAAACGGTACGCTGACCGTGCACCACGTCATAGGCGAAGAACAGCGGGATTTTCAGGCGGCTGAGATCCATCACCTGATCCTGCATCTTGCGGATATCCTGGCGGGTGACGGTATTAAAGATGGCCCCAACCTGCCCGTCTTTGATCATCTCGCGGATGGCCTCTTTCGGGTTATCCGGGCCGACGCTGATCAGACGCAGCTGGCCGATCTTCTCATCGACCGTCATTTTCTTGAGCAATTCCGTGACAAACGCGTCGCGCGCTTCAGGCGTGAGCGGGTGATTGCCAAACAAATCGTCTGCCAGCGCAGGTTGCAGCGCCAGGCTGACGGCGACACCTACAGAACATAGCCATTTCATGTCGTTTTACTCTCTCATCAATAACCGCCGGACGATCTCGGCCATACCGTGCGAAAAGCGCAGTGTGCCACAAACCCTCGGAACGTTGCAGGGTTATTCTCTGATTTTTCTCGTGAATACTCGACCGCTTAACAGTTAATCGCGCTATGCTTTACAGCGAGAAATTTGCCCCACCACAAGGAGTGGAAGATGTCTTCTGTTCGAACAAACGATAACACGACTTTTATTAACGAACTGTCGCGCCTGGTTGGCTCCTCTCACCTGCTTACCGACCCGGCTAAAACCGCCCGCTACCGCAAGGGCTTCCGCTCCGGTCAGGGCGACGCGCTGGCGGTGGTTTTCCCCGGCACCCTGCTTGAGCTGTGGCGCGTGCTGAGCGCCTGCGTCGCCGCCGACAAGATTATTTTAATGCAGGCGGCCAACACCGGCCTGACCGAAGGCTCCACGCCGAACGGCAACGATTACGATCGTGACATCGTGATTATCAGCACCCTGCGCCTCGACAAGCTGCACCTGCTGGACAAGGGCGAGCAGGTGCTCGCCTTCCCCGGCACCACGCTCTACTCCCTGGAAAAAGCGCTTAAGCCGCTGGGTCGCGAACCGCACTCGGTGATTGGCTCCTCCTGCATTGGCGCTTCGGTCGTCGGTGGGATCTGCAATAACTCCGGCGGCTCGCTGGTACAGCGCGGTCCGGCCTACACCGAGATGTCGCTGTTTGCCCGCATTGATGAAAACGGCAAGCTGACGCTGGTGAACCATCTGGGTATCGATCTCGGCGTCACGCCGGAACAGATCCTCAGCAAGCTCGACGACGATCGCGTGAAGGACGAGGACGTTCAGCACGACGGCCGCCATGCGCACGATCATGACTACGTCACCCGCGTGCGCGATATCGACGCCGATACGCCGGCGCGCTACAACGCCGATCCGGATCGCCTGTTTGAATCTTCCGGCTGCGCGGGCAAGCTGGCCGTTTTTGCGGTCCGCCTCGACACCTTCCCGGCAGAGAAAAAGCAGCAGGTATTTTACATCGGCACCAACCAGCCTGAGGTTCTGACGGAGATCCGTCGTCATATTCTGGGCGAATTCACCCACCTGCCGGTGGCGGGCGAGTACATGCACCGGGACATTTACGACATCGCCGAGCGTTACGGCAAAGATACGTTCCTGATGATCGACAAGCTCGGCACCGACAAAATGCCGTTCTTCTTCACCATGAAGGGTCGCACCGACGCGATGCTGGAGAAAGTGTCGCTGTTCAAGCCCCACTTCACCGACCGCTTTATGCAGAAGCTGGGCCATGTTTTCCCGGCGCATCTTCCGGAGCGAATGAAAACCTGGCGCGATAAGTACGAGCACCATCTGCTGCTGAAAATGGCCGGGGACGGGATCGCCGAAGCGCAGAGCTGGCTAACCGAATTCTTCAAAACCGCCGAAGGGGATTTCTTCGCCTGTACGCCTGAAGAGGGCAGCAAGGCCTTCCTGCACCGCTTTGCCGCCGCAGGCGCCGCCATCCGTTACCAGGCGGTGCATTCCGAAGAGGTGGAGGACATTCTGGCGCTGGATATCGCCCTGCGACGTAACGACACCGAATGGTTTGAGCACCTGCCGCCGGAAATCGACAGCAAGCTGGTGCACAAGCTCTATTACGGCCACTTTATGTGCTACGTCTTCCATCAGGATTACATTGTCAAAAAAGGGGTGGATGCCCACGCGCTGAAGGAGCAGATGCTCGCCCTGTTGCGTGAGCGCGGCGCACAATATCCTGCCGAACACAACGTTGGGCATCTTTATAAAGCCCCTGACGCACTTAAGCAGTTTTATCGCGAGAATGACCCTACAAACAGCATGAATCCCGGCATTGGTAAAACAACGCGGAAGAAATACTGGAAAGAGAGCGCAGACGCCGAGCAGCCCATAACGCAAGCGCCTGATTAATTCCTACAGCCAAATTTGAGAGATTGTTTAGCGCGCCTTAATCGTAATAGAGTAACCGTATTACGCCGGAGAAACGTTTCTCCGGCATTCTATAACGAGGAGCAGGCACATCATGTCGGCTATTGATGTTTTATCCGAGACCGAGCTGGAAGTGCGCGATGCCCTTCCCGATGATGTGCATGCCATCGCCGCCATTTATGCCTGGCATGTGCTTCACGGGCGCGCGTCATTTGAGGAAGTCCCTCCGACCATCGACGAAATGCGTCATCGCATGAAAAGCGTGGCTGAGCACGGTTTACCGTGGCTTATCGCGCTGTACCGCGGCATTGTGGTGGGCTACTGTTACGCCACCCCTTATCGTCCGCGACACGCCTATCGCTATACCCTGGAAGAGTCGATTTACGTGGATGCCAGCATCACCGGGCGCGGTTTTGGCTCGGCGCTAATGTCTGCGCTGATTGCACGCTGCGAGCAAGGCCCGTGGCGGCAGATGATTGCCGTGGTGGGAGATGGCAATAATAACGCCGGCTCGCTGCGGCTGCATAAAAAGCACGGCTTCGAGATTGTCGGCCAGCTGCGCAGCGTGGGGTATAAGAAAGGCGACTGGCGGGATACGGTGATTATGCAGCGCCCGCTCAACGATGGTGACTGGACGCTGCCGGAGTAGTCGCTTTCGCCCGGTGGCGCTTCGCTTACCGGGCCTACGTGTCGAGGTCTTTGTAGGCCGGGTAAGGCAAAGCCGCCACCGGGCGCTGACAAACGGCTCAGTCGTTCTGCGCCGTCGCCATCTGCTCGGCTTTCTGCTTTTTATACGTCAATGCCGCGGCCGGTACGGGCTGCACTTTTCCGGTTTCAATCCAGGTACGCAGTCGGCTTGCATCCGCGAAGTGCGTGTATTTGCCGAAGGCATCCATCACCACCAGCGCCACCGGCTTGCCGTTAAACACGGTGCGCATCACCAGACAGTGCCCTGCCGCGTTGGTAAAGCCAGTTTTCGTTAGCTGAATATTCCAGTTATCCCGGTAAACCAGATGGTTAGTGTTGCGGAACGGCAGCGTATAGGCCGGGTTCGCAAAGGTCGCCATCTCTTCCCGGGTAGTGCTGAGCTGGCCAATCAGCGGATACTGCTTGCTGGCAATCAGCAGTTTGGTCAGATCGCGGGCGGTGGAGACGTTGTTGACCGACAGACCCGTCGGTTCAACATAGTGCGTATTGGTCATCCCCAGCGCTTTGGCTTTCGCATTCATCGCGCGGATAAACGCGTCGTAGCCACCCGGGTAGTGGTGCGCCAGGCTCGCCGCCGCACGGTTTTCGGACGACATCAGCGCCAGCAGCAGCATATTTTTACGGCTGATTTCACTGTTCAGCCGCACGCGAGAGTAGATCCCTTTCATCTCCGGCGTGTGGCTGATATCCACTTTCAGTTTTTCATCCAGCGGCAGATGGGCGTCAAGCACCACCATCGCGGTCATTAATTTGGTAATCGAGGCGATTGGGCGCACCAGGTCCGGATGGCTGGCGTAGATCACCTTATTGGTGTTGAGGTCGACAATCATCGCGCTGCCGGACGCAATTTGCGGCTGGGCAGCGGCGGCGGTCACCGCGGGCGTTTTGGCGACGGCCGGCACGGCAGCGGACGCGCCCAGCAGCAGCGCCAGGCTAAGTAAAGAGACTCGGAATTTCAGCATGGTGAGACTTCTGATAATTATTCACGCACGTCATGACGTACACCGCCTGTATCAGCGGATAAATACAGGCTGGCTCCGGCATCATAGCGGTCGCCGGGCGTTGCCGCCAGCGGATAATCGTGAACAGATGCTGCATTGCTGGCATTTACGCCAGCAATGCAGTGAGCTTAGAAGAGACGGTATCCATAACCCCAAAGAATAACCGTCAGCGCCAGCAGCGCCTCCAGCACCAGCACCCCGATAGCGAGCGTAGAACTGGAGAAGCTCAGGCCCTCTTCTTTATTGATATTGAGGAAGGTTGGCACCCCCAGATACAGCAGATACCCGGTGTAAAAGAGGGCAATGGTACCGGTCAGCGCGCACAGCCAGACCAGTGGATAGAGCGCAACAATACCGCTTAAGAACAGCGGGGTCGCGACGTATCCGGCAAAGACCATACAGTGCGCCAGCGATGGACGTTGCGGGTAGTTACGCGCCATCCAGTAAATGACGCGCCCCATGACCGCCACACCCGCCAGCATCAGGCCATAAAAGACGATGGCCAGATAGAGTCCGGTAAACCAGGAAAGCTGAACCACGGTGCCGTCACCGAAGTTCCAGCCGATTTGTGTTGTTCCGATAAATGCGCATATTACCGGCACCGCAGCCATCAGCAGCACGTGATGCGTGTAATGATGCGAGACCGTTTCGTTCTCACTTTTGATGACATGCATTTCACGATCGGGATGGGAGAAAAGTCCCCAGACATGGTTCATAGCGCCCCCTTGTTGTCGGCCCGTCAGCGATACTTCAAGTATAATGCAGGCTTTAGATTATTTTATGTACAGTGGGAAATTTCCGTTGATTTCCCCGCTGTTGATTCATGGGGTATATGATTAAACGAGGTACGCTGAGGGAGATAACAGTTACGTAATGGATATTAACGCACTCATTGAACAATATGGCTATGCCGCGCTGGTCATCGGCAGCGTGGCAGAAGGGGAAACCATCACGCTGCTAGGCGGCGTCGCTGCGCATCAGGGATTGCTGAAATTCCCGCTGGTTGTCGCCGCGGTCGCCCTCGGCGGGATGATAGGCGATCAGCTGCTCTACTTTCTGGGACTGCGCTTTGGACCCACGCTGCTCAAGCGTTTCGCAAAGCATCAGAAGAAAATCCGCCGCGCGCAGCGGCTCATTCAACGTCATCCTTATCTGTTCGTCATCGGAACGCGCTTTATGTATGGCTTTCGCATCATCGGGCCGATACTGATTGGTGCCAGCCATCTGCCGCCAAAAATTTTCCTGCCGCTCAATATAGTGGGCGCGATTGCCTGGGCGCTGATTTTTACGACGCTCGGCTACGTAGGGGGCGAAGTGATTGCGCCATGGCTGCATAATCTCGACCAGCACCTGAAGCACTGGGCGTGGTTGATTCTGGTGATCGTGGGGGTGATTGGGGTTCGGCTGTGGCTCAAGCACCGGGAAAAGACGCGGGATGAGGAGTAAACGCGGTCTGATGCCCTCACCCTATCCCTCTCCCACAGGGTTGAGTAATCCCCACAAAATATTGCCAGCACAGTCGGCCCCCTCTCTATTGAGGGAGAGGGTTGGGGTGAGGGGGGAACATACGGATGTAGTGGTCATTCCGTTCACTTCATGTTCCTTGCTACTTTGTGACAACATGACCGGTGAACGTGCCAGGGTGGCTCAATCGCCACCACCCTGGCAACCCGGGCTCCCGGCGGTAAATCGCCGCTTCGCGGTGCCCTCAGCTTATTCCTTCAGGCTTTCGGGTCGGGCATGAGCCTGCATCCCTGCAGGCCACGCCCTCTCGGCGCATCCCTGCGCCTCGCCCCGGCCTTACGGAAACGCTTCGGCGATTTACAGCCGGACCGGGGCATCGCTGTAAGGCATTCATAACCCTGATGGCACATACATTGCTTCAGGTTTAAAAAATTACTGGGGCTCCCACAGCCCACAGGGAGAGGGAACTAAAAACATCCTATTCAACAGGGAGAGGGAGAAAGGAATCTACCCCTCCGGCTTAAACTGCGGGTTCGCCAGCATAAAACCCCCGTCGACGATAAACGATTGCCCCGTCGTGTAGCTGGCGTCGCTGTCGCACAGCCACGCCACCAGGCTGGCAATCTCTTTGGTGTGGCCCGGCCTCGCCAGCGGGATTTCAGGCATTGAGCCTGCCTTCACTCCGCTGTCGTCCATGTCATTCATCGGCGTGGCAATGGCACCCGGCGCGACGGCGTTCACCAGGATGTTGTGCTTAACCAGCTCCATCGCCATGGATTTGGTTAACCCGCCGAGCGCGTGTTTCGCCGCCGTGTAGGCACTCGCTTCCGGCAGAGGCGTGTGTTCATGCACTGAGGTAATGTTCACAATCCGCCCCCCGTTCCCCTGCTTCACCATCTGCCGGGCGGCAATTTGTGAACAAAGAAACGCGCCGTCCACGTCGACGGTGAAAATTTTCCGCCAGTCGTCAAACGCCATATCAAGGAACGGCGCTTTGCTCATCGCCCCCGCATTATTGACCAGCACGTCCAGTCGACCAAAGCGCGCAATCAGCGTGTCAATGGCCTCGGCGCCTTCCGGCAGCGTGCTTAGATCCAGATGGATAGCCTCCGCGCGCTGCCCTTTTGCTTCGACTTCACGGCAGGTTTCCAGCGCCCCTTTTTCATCCGAGTGCCAGGTGACGCCGATATCAAACCCGCGCTCGGCCAGCATCAGGGCCGTGGTTTTCCCAATCCCGGAATCCGATGCGGTAACAATCGCTACTCTGGTCATACTCACCTCCTGAAAAACAGCAAAGAGGTAAGTATAGATAATGACCTTTTTTAGCCATGATGATAGCCACCGCCCAGCGCCGACGTCAGCTGCAGCGTGGCGTCGACATACTGGCCTTTTAGCAGCAATCCTTCGAGATGCTCTTTGAGGGCCGGTATTCTGGCTTCACTGACCCGGGAGCCCGCAATGATACCCGCGCTGAAACGGGCCTGGGCCAGCGCCACAACGTGCGCCGCATCTTTTTCAACCTGCTGCTGATGGCTGTTCTTCGCCATCAGCGTTTCGACTTCACTGGCCGTGCGCGCCACCTGGTTGACGGCTTCCACCACCGCTTTGTTGTAGTTAGCCACCGAGAGATTATTCTGCGCCTGGGCGATATCCAGGTTGGCGTTTAGCCTTCCGCTGTCAAAAATCGGCAGCGTCAGCCCGGCGGTCACGCCCATCTGCTGGGCGGATGAACGGAACAGATCGCTCAGATGGAGAGCATCCTGCTGCAAGAACGCCATCAGGTTCACGTCAGGATAGAACGCCGCTTTGGCGGCCTCCACCTCGCTCAGGGAGGCTTCGATATACCAGTGTGCCTCCTGGAGATCCGGACGGCGTGCCAGCAGTTCATAGCCGAGCGTCGACGGTAATGCGGCATCGACCGTCGGCAACGCGTGCCGCGTAAGCTTCACGGATGACGAGTTCGTCAGCGCGACCAGACGCGCCTCGATAGCTTTCATCTTGCCGTTGACCCCGGCAAGCTGCTCTTCGGTTTTGCTGGCGTTGATATCCGTTTCAACACCCTCCACGGAGGAGGTGATTCCGTGCTGATACAGCTCGCGGTCGGCGCCGATAATATTGTCCTGCTCATGTTTAATCTGCGCGAGGACCTCCCCCACGGCGGCCTGCGTTTGCCATTCCCAGTAGAGCCGCGCCACGCTGCTGGCCAGCAGCTGACGGGTCTGCTCCATCTCCGCCTTTTGCGCATTCACTTTGCCAATTCGGGCCTCAACCTGGGCGCGATTTTTCCCCCACAGATCGAGATCCCAGCCTGCGGTCAGGCCAAAGGTGCCGTTGGTGTACCAGGGCCCGGTTGTCCCCGCAGCCGGATCGGTAAGGGCAAAGGGCCCCATCAGCCCTTCAGCGGACATCTTCTGGCGCTCCGCATCGGCCGAAAAATCAATTTGTGGACCGTCTGCGGCCATCGCGGCTTTGGCCTGAGCTTCGGCAAGCGTAATGCGCTGACGGGCAATTTGCATATCCGGCGCATCGCTCAATGCTTTCGCAATCAGCGAATTCAGTTCGGGATCGTTATAGTCTTTCCACCACTCATTTTTCGGCCAGTCCTGATGATGCAGAACCGTATTCACCGACGCCGCCGTGGTTTGCGTTTTAATGGAAGATACCGTGGCATGTTCTGGCGCGCAGGCAGCCAGAATGAATGCGAAGGGAACACTCAGAGATAAAATAAAAGAACGATTCATTACGCCATATACTCAAAAAATAAAGGCGCAAATTACGCTTGATTCTGTTTATTTTTTTAGTAATACGTGGCAAAGCGTAAATTGTCATAAATTTAAATATACCGAAAAGTATTCACCGGAATTATTATTTAAATTTAATTATGCAAATAAAAAATAATCAACCCGACAGTGTAAATGCCCCCTGCCAGGTTGATCGTTTTATTACACTTTCAGCGAAGCGCCTTTTGTCGCAATAACCTCTTTATACCAGAAGAAACTTTTCTTCCGGCTGCGCGCCAGCGAGCCGTTACCGCTGTCATCGCGATCGACGTAAATAAAACCGTAGCGCTTAGAGAGTTCAGCTTTAGAGGCGCTCACCAGATCGATTGGCCCCCAGCTGGTATAGCCCATCACCTCAACGCCGTCGTCAATGGCTTCCCGCACCTGCACCAGGTGGTCGTTAAGGTAGCTGATGCGATAGTCATCCTGCACCATGCCGTCAGGGTCCGGTTTGTCCTTCGCCCCGAGGCCATTCTCCACGATAAACAACGGCTTCTGATAGCGATCCCAGAGCACGTTTAACAGGGTGCGCAGACCGATGGGGTCAATCTGCCAGCCCCACTCGGAGCTGGCCAGATGCGGGTTTGGCACCATGCTCAGGATATTTCCGCGCGCCTGCTGATTGAGGGCCTCATCCGCAGTGACGCAGCCCGTCATGTAGTAGCTGAACGAGATAAAATCGACGGTCGATTTTAATGCATCGCGGTCGGCATCCGTTACCTCAAGCTGAATGCCGTTATCACGGAAGAAGCGCCGCATATACCCCGGGTAAGCGCCACGGCACTGCACGTCGCCAAAGAACTGCCAGGTGCGGTTTTCCTGCAGCGTCTCCAGAACATCTTCCGGTTTGCAGGTCAGCGGATACATCAGGCCGCCCAGCAGCATGTTGCCGATTCTGGCATCCGGAATAATCTCGTGGCAGGCTTTCACCGCCAGCGCGCTGGCCACCAGCTGATGGTGGATTGCCTGATAGACCTCCGCTTTGCTGCTGGTTTCCGGCAGGCCCACGCCGGTCATCGGCGCGTGCAGAGACATGTTGATCTCGTTAAAGGTCAGCCAGAGCTTCACCTTCTCCCTGTAGCGCGTAAACACGGTGCGGGCGTAGCGCTCGAAGAACCCAATGGTCTGGCGACTGCCCCAGCCGCCATACTGTTTCACCAGCCCCCACGGCATTTCGTAATGCGACAGCGTCACCAGCGGGGTAATGTTGTGCGCGGCCAGTTCGTCAAACAGCCGGTCGTAAAACGCAAGCCCCGCTTCGTTAGGCTCCAGCTCGTCGCCGTTCGGAAATATGCGCGTCCAGGCAATGGAGACGCGCAGGCAGCTAAAGCCCATCTCGGCGAACAACTTGATGTCTTCCGGGTAGCGGTGATAGAAGTCGATGGCGACGTCCTTGATGCCGCTGTCGCCCGCCACGCGCTCAACCACCGGGCCGAATACCCCCTGCGGCTGAACGTCTGAGGTGGATAGCCCTTTGCCATCCTCCAGATACGCGCCTTCTACCTGATTCGCGGCAACCGCGCCGCCCCATAAAAAATCGTCCGGGAAAGTTTTCATCACGTTCTCCTGTTATTGATGGCTTACGCTGAGTAATGGCGCACCGGCACTGACGGACGTTGCCGCCACGGTCACCACGTCACGATATTCATCGCTGTTACTGATAATGATCGGGGTCGCCAGGTCGTATCCGGCAGCGATAATCGCCTGTCGGTCAAACTCCAGCAGCAGATCGCCGGCCTGTACCTTATCGCCCACCTTCACGTGGGCGGTAAACGGCCTGCCGTCGAGCTTCACGGTGTCGATACCCACGTGGATCAACACTTCAATCCCGCTGTTGCTGAGCAGGCCGATGGCATGTTTGGTCTGAAACAGCGAGGCCACCACGCCGGCAAACGGGGCAACCACTTTGTTATCGGAAGGAATAATGGCGGCACCGCTGCCCAGCAGACCGCTGGCAAACGTGGTATCCGGCACCTGGTCGAGCGCCAGAACGGTTCCGGTCATCGGGGACAGGACATCGTCTTCGCCTGCCGAAACGACTGCTTCCGGCGCTTCGTGTCCCCGCATGCCTGCCACCAGCGTCAGCCCGCAGCTCAGCACCAGCGCTACCGCGGTGCCGATCACACCGCCCCACAGCGTGGCGTTTACCCCACCGGGCGGAATCATCTGGGCGATGGTAAAGATATTGGCGAAGCCGAAGGAGTAAACGTGGGTGTCGCTGAAGCCGACAATGGCCCCGCCGATAGCCCCCGTCACGCAGCCAAAGATAAACGGACGGCGCAGCGGCAGGTTTACGCCGTACACAGCCGGTTCGGTAATACCAAATATCCCGGCCGTCACCGATGAGCCGGCCAGCATCTTCTGGCGGACGTCGCGGGTACGCAGGAAGATCCCGAGCGCCGCGCCGACCTGGCCAAACACCGCCGGGAGCAGCATTGGCAGCATCGAGTCGTGGCCCAGCACCGCGAGGTTGTTAATCATCAGCGGCACCAGCCCCCAGTGCAGGCCAAAAATGACGCAGACCTGCCACAGCGCGCCCATCGCCGCCCCCGCCAGCCACGGCGCCAGAACGTAGATGCTCTGATAGCCGTTCGCCAGCATTTGGCTCAGCCAGGTCGCCAGCGGCCCGATAACGAGGAAAGTCAGCGGCACGGTCACGCCCAGACAGATCAGCGGCGCGAAGAAGTTTTTCATCGAGGAAGGCAGCAGCCTGGTGCTCTGTTTTTCCAGCCAGCAGCTGACCCACGCGGCGAGAATAATTGGGATCACCGACGAGCTGTAGTTGAACCACGTAACGGGGATGCCTAAAAAGGCTTCCGAAACCGCACCCGGCTGCTGGCTGGCGTTAAACGCCGCAATCATCATCGGGTGGGTGAGCGCCCCGCCGATCACCATGGTAATAAACGGGTTGCCGCCGAACTTTTTCCCGGCGGTATAGCCCAGCACCAGCGGGAAGAAGAAAAACAGCGCGTCGCTGGCGGCGAACCAGATTTTATAGGTCCCGCTTTCGGTGGTGAGCCAGCCGCAGACCACTGCCAGCGCCAGCAGCCCCTTCAGGATACCGGAGGCCGCCAGAATGCCAATAAACGGGGTGAAAATCCCGGAGACAATGTCGATCAGACGGCCCAGCAGATTACCCTTTTCCCCTTTTTCTTCCACGACTGGCGCGTCGTCGGTGAGCCCGGCCTCGCTGCGCACCGCCTGCCAGACGTCGTGAACGTGGTTGCCAATCACCACCTGAAACTGGCCGCCGCTTTCGACCACCATGATCACGCCCGGGTTTTTCTTTAGCCCTTCGGCATCCGCTTTCTGGTTCTCTTTCAGTTTGAAGCGAAGCCGGGTCGCGCAGTGCACGAGGCTGACGATGTTCTCTTTTCCGCCAACGTGGCCGAGAATATCCTTCGCTAAAGCCTGGTATTCCATCTCGATTTCCTTACATCCGATGCCCGCAGGCACCTGTTGACTGAGTACAAAAAATAAAAAAACCCGAGAACGGCCTTCTGACGAAGGCCGCGCTCAGGTTTTGCCTGCGTAGTGCAGTAACAATCCTGTTCTGAGGCTTAACGCCCCTCTTTTCTCACCCGCTCGATATGAATGGCGAGGAACATAATTTCTTCGGTTGTCAGCTCGCGCTGATAGCTTTTGTTCAGGTGCTGCGCAATTTTCTCGGCGCATTTCCACGCTTTCGCGTAGTTGTCTTTTACCGCCGTATGCAGCGACACATCGTCATCCTCCACCACGGTGCGGGTAAGCATCCGCTGGGCAAAAAACTTCAGATGCGTCACGAAACGCTGGTAGCTGAGCGAGTCTTCATCGTACTCAAGCTGCAGCTGATACTTCACCAGCTGCAGGATCTCCTGCATAACCCGCGTCACGTGCATCACTTCCGGCATTTCGCTGTTCAACTGCGCGGTGACCAGATGCAGCGCGATGAACCCGGCCTCATCCTCCTCCAGTTCGACGTTCAGGCGTCTGGCAATAATGCTCCGCGCCTCCTGCCCTAATTCGAACTCCTTCGGATACAGCCGTTTAATATCCCACAGCAGCACGTTTTTGATCGCCAGCCCTTTCTTCTGCCGTTCGATAGCAAAGTAGCAGTGATCGGTTAGGGTGATATACAAACTCTCCTGCAATTTTCCGAGCCGCTGCGCCGCCAGCTCGATGATGCGGTCGCAGGCGGTCATCACCTCCAGCGGAATTTGACTCAGCAGCTCGCCAAGTCGACGCACCAGCTCATCGCTTTGTAACGCAAATACCTTTTCAACCAGCGCCGTATCCAGCGCTTCACCGACGCGCTTCTGAAAGGCCAGCCCACGGCCCATCACCACCTGTTCGCGCCCGCGCTCATCCTGAACAACCACCACGTTATTATTGAGTATCTTGGCGATTTTCATCTGAACCCCAGAAACAAAAAAACCTGACCTCCGGCAGATGCCAGAAAATCAGGTTTTGCCTGCCTAAGCAGTAACAATCCAGTTCTGGCACTCTATCAGTTTCATTCGTAGCCTCAATACGTCACGCGTCAGAAACGTGACGCGGATCGACATTGCTAGAACGTCACGACGGTTTTCAGCTCCGTTACCCAGGCATCCTGCGTCCGGGATACGCCGCCCGGATGGTGCCAGTACTGAATGCCCGGCTGCAGCTCCAGCCACGACACCGGACGGAAGCGATAGTAAAACTCGCCGTTCAGGGAGTGGCCCGGCACCGGGTGATACGCCGGATTGTCATAATCGCTTACGCCGCTCACGCTGTTCAGGTAACGCTGGTTGCGCGCGTACTGGCTGCTCATATCAATCCAGGTTAAGCCAAACCCAATCCAGTCTTCCGGCCGGGCGTCAAACAGCCCGCGGTAGCGCAGCGAGGCGGCGTAAACCTGGTGCATGTAGTTAGTGCTCTGATCCGCAAGGCTCATGCTGAACGAGGTGCTCAACCCGCGATTCGGATCGTCCTGGTGCTGCGTAAGCTGCTGGTTCAGCCCGGCGTACATAAACCAGGTTCGGCTGTGCGTTTCAAACCCGTCCGGGTCCGTCACGCCCGCACCGCCGGATTTGCCGCGAAAGAGATCGGTTTGCGGCGCGTTGGTAAACACCACGCCCAGGTTGTACGCGCCCGGCAGGCCGTTAATCAGCGGACGCGCTTCGATTTCAACGGGCAGCAAGACCCCTTTGCTGCCCTTCGTCGACCAGCTCCAGGCGTGGCTGCGGCTGGAGGCCTGCGGATTCTGCTCCATCACGCCGCCTTTTAAGGTGACGGCTGGCGTGAGCTTATACTCCAGCGTGGTGCCCCAGGTGTGAACGTTCCAGTTGTTCCAGGTCAGCGAGTTGGCAGACTTCCCACCGCACTGGGACAGCAGCTGGAAATCACAGGGGATAATTTGGTCGAAGGTTTGCACCTTGTTCATCATCCCGATGCGCCAGGTGAGACGCCGGTCGTCAAAGCTGCGGGCAAAGGTCAGCCAACCCAGACGGGTAATCGACTGCCCTCCCCAACTCTCCTGGGTCAGGTCGTTAAAGTTGACGCGCGGATCCTGCACGCGTTTGGTGGTGAGATCGTCATTGTGGTTGCGGTTGACGATGTTCCCCTCGATGCGCGCATCCGGGATACCGGTCCAGCGCTCCAGATCCTGGTTGAAGGTCAGCGCAAACTGGTCAATATAGGCCACGTGGGAGTCGTGGTTATAGCCACCGCCGCCGTTCCAGCCAATTTCATTCAGATACCCGAGGTTATAGGTAAAACCGTTATCGTTTAGGATTTTACGTATGCCGAGCATTTCGCCCAGAACAGGCTTCGGCGGGGCTTCAAACCCTAATACCGTTCCATTCCACTCCTGCGCCATTGTTAAAGGCGATATCATCAATAAAGCGAGGGCATAGAGATTATTTTTATTTGTCATAATAGCAACCTGTAGCTGAGTATTAGTGCGTAACCGTTCGCAGGAAATTTTTCTATTCCCTGTCGATATTTCATTTTTTTAAAATCAGTAAAAAGCGCTAAGCCAAATGTCTCTCCTGCGTAAACGACAGGCAAAAAAAAACCTAAGCGCTCCACAGCGAAAATGCTGTGAAACGCTTAGGTTTTGCCTGTTAACCAGTAACAATCCTGCGTTGAAAACAGTGGCACCTTAACACCGTCGCGCCACGTTGAAAACCAGAACTGTTTTCTGGTTTAAAAAAGTGTGAGCAATTTAACGCTTATTATTTTGACTGAATCACCCGGGCAATATCAGACGAAGTCTGTAATGTCCGAATCTCCTGAAATAATCCCAGCGCTTCATCGTACTCTTTGCGTAAATAACTTAGCCACTGCTTAATTCGCGCGACGTGATACAAACCGGTGTCGCCCTGCTTTTCAAGACGGCTATATTTTTGCAGCAGCGTGACGACGTCTGCCCAGGGCATACGCGGTGCGTTATATTTCACTACCCGGCTGAGATTAGGCACGTTCAGCGCGCCGCGGCCGATCATGACCGCATCGCAGCCGGTGGCCTGTAGACAGGCCTGCGCGCTCTCGTAGTCCCAGATTTCGCCGTTGGCGATCACCGGAATGGTGAGGCGTTTGCGGATCTCGCCGATAGCCTGCCAGTTAATGCGCTCGGCTTTGTAGCCATCTTCTTTTGTGCGGCCATGCACCACCAGCTCGGTGGCCCCGGCCTGCTGCACCGCATCGGCGATCTCGAACTGGCGGGCATCGCTGTCCCATCCCAGGCGCACTTTAACCGTCACCGGCAAATGCGAGGGCACGGCCTCGCGCATGGCTTTCGCGCCGCGGTAAATCAGCTCAGGATCTTTCAACAGCGTCGCCCCGCCGCCGCTGCCGTTCACCAGCTTTGACGGGCAGCCGCAGTTGAGATCGACGCCGTAAGAGCCCAGCTCCACCGCGCGGGCGGCGTTTTCCGCCAGCCATTCAGGATACTGGCCGAGGAGCTGAATGCGCACCAGCGTGCCGGAAGAGGTCCGGCTGTGGTTGTGCAGCTCGGGGCACAGCCGATAGAAGGATTTTACCGGCAACAGCATATCGACCACGCGCAGAAACTCCGTCACGCAGAGATCGTAGTCGTTTACCTCGGTCAGAAGCTCGCGCACGAGGGAATCGAGCACGCCTTCCATTGGGGCCAGTAAAACACGCATAGCAGTACCTGTGAAAAAAGACGCGCTATAGTATCTGCTCTGCCCGAGCGTGGAAAGCACGACGTTCCATTCCGGAATGTCTGTTATGCTCAAATTTCATGATGTGATCCGTGGCACATTTTTAGGTTTAATTGTATGATGAATGCGTTTCAGCAAGGACTATCACCATGAGCAAATCATTGAACATTATCTGGCAATATCTGCGCGCATTCGTCCTGATCTACGCCTGCCTGTATGCCGGGATTTTCGTCGCGTCGCTGCTGCCCATCACCATCCCCGGCAGCATTATCGGCATGCTGATCCTCTTCGTCTTGCTGGCGCTGCAGATCCTGCCCGCAAAATGGGTCAACCCCGGCTGCTTCGTCCTCATCCGCTATATGGCGCTGCTTTTCGTGCCCATCGGCGTCGGCGTCATGCAGTATTTTGATTTGCTCAAGGCCCAGTTCGGCCCTATCGTGGTCTCCTGCGCGGTCAGCACGCTGGTGGTTTTCCTGGTGGTGAGCTGGAGTTCGCATCTGGTGCACGGCGAACGTAACGTGATTGGGGAGAAAACCAAAAAATGATGGCCAATATCTGGTGGTCGCTGCCGCTCACTCTGGCAGTGTTTTTCGCCGCACGTAAGCTTGCCGCGCGTTTCAAAATGCCGTTGCTGAACCCCCTGCTGGTGGCGATGGTGGTGATTATTCCGTTCCTGCTGCTCACCGGCATTCCTTACGAACGCTACTTTGCCGGCAGCAAAATTTTAAACGACCTGCTGCAGCCCGCCGTCGTGGCGCTTGCCTTTCCTTTATATGAGCAGCTGCACCAGATCCGCGCCCGCTGGAAATCCATCATTACCATCTGTTTTGTCGGCAGCCTGGTGGCGATGATCACCGGCACGTCGGTGGCGCTGCTGATGGGGGCTTCCCCGCAGATTGCCGCTTCTATTCTGCCTAAGTCGGTGACCACCCCTATCGCAATGGCCGTCGGCGGCAGCCTCGGCGGGATCCCGGCCATCAGCGCAATGTGCGTCATTTTTGTCGGTATTCTCGGTGCGGTATTTGGCCACACCCTGCTGAACGCGATGCGTATTCATACTAAAGCGGCACGGGGACTGTCGATGGGCACCGCCTCGCACGCGCTGGGCACGGCCCGCTGCGCGGAGCTGGATTATCAGGAAGGGGCGTTTAGCTCCCTGGCGCTGGTGATCTGCGGGATTATCACCTCCCTGCTTGCCCCGTTCATTTTTCCGCTTATTCTGGCGGTGATGGGCTAAAATTTGCGATGCGTCGCGCAAATTTCATTTTGATTTCATAAGTTGCATACATAATGAGAAGTGGATCACATATAAAGCCCAAGCGGCTCCGTAAACTACCGATCCATTAACCTTTATGAGGCAAACGCCATGCACCCACGTTTTCAAGCTGCTTTCGCCCAGCTTGCAGAGAATTTGCAGTCAGCCCTGGCTCCCGTACTGGCAGATGCGCACTTCCCCGCCCTGCTGACCGCGGAGCAGGTCACGATGCTGAAACAGGCAACGGGACTGGACGAAGACGCGCTGGCTTTCGCACTGCTTCCTCTGGCTGCCGCCTGCGCGCGGGCCGATCTCTCCCACTTCAACGTCGGGGCCATTGCCCGCGGCGTCAGCGGCACCTGGTACTTCGGCGGCAATATGGAGTTCCTGGGCGCCACCATGCAGCAAACCGTTCACGCCGAGCAAAGCGCCATCAGCCACGCCTGGCTGCGCGGTGAAAAAGCCCTGAGCGCCATTACCGTTAACTACACCCCGTGCGGACACTGCCGTCAGTTTATGAACGAGCTGAACAGCGGGCTGCAGCTGCGCATCAACCTGCCTGGCCGCGCGCCGCACACGCTGGCGGATTACCTGCCCGACGCGTTTGGCCCGAAAGATCTGGAGATCAAAACCCTGCTGATGGACGATCAGGACCACGGTTTCGCCCTGTCCGGCGATGACCTGAGCCAGGCGGCCATTCGCGCAGCCAACAAGAGCCACACGCCGTACAGCAAATCCCCGAGCGGCGTGGCGCTGCAGTGCCGCGATGGCCGAATCTTCACCGGCAGCTATGCGGAAAACGCCGCGTTTAACCCAACGCTTCCGCCGCTGCAGGGCGCGCTCAACCTGCTGAGCCTGAACGGCTATGACTACCCGGACATTCAGCGCGCCATTCTGGCTGAAATTGCCGATGCGCCGCTGATCCAGTGGGATGCCACTGCCGCAACGCTTAAGGCGCTGGGCTGCACGACGATTGACCGCGTGCTGCTGGCGTAAACCTTCCGGCGGGCAGAAATGCCCGCCAGTTTGCTGAAAAACCCCTCAGTTGAGTCGCTGTTTCTTGCGCTAACCAGGCGGGTAAAGTAGCCTGAGTTAAATTTCACCTTCGGTACGAGCCATCTGCATGTTAAAGCGCGTTTTTTACAGCCTGTCTGTCCTGGTCGGCATACTGCTGTTGATCGTGCTCGGTCTCGACCGCTGGATGAGCTGGAAAACCGCCCCCTACATCTTTGACGACCTGCAGGACCTGCCCTACCGTCAGGTTGGCGTGGTGCTCGGCACCGCCAAGTATTACCGCACCGGCGTCATTAATCAGTATTACCGTTACCGCATTCAGGGCGCGCTGAACGCCTACAACAGCGGCAAGGTGAACTATCTGCTGTTGAGCGGCGATAACGCGCTGCAAAGCTACAATGAACCGGTGACGATGCGTAAGGATTTGATTGCCGGGGGCGTGGATCCTGCCGATATCGTGCTCGACTACGCCGGGTTCCGCACCCTGGACTCCATCGTCCGCACGCGCAAGGTCTTCGACACCAACGACTTCATCATCATCACCCAGCGCTTCCACTGCGAGCGCGCGCTGTTTATCGCGCTGCATATGGGCATTCAGGCGCAGTGTTACGCGGTGCCGTCGCCAAAAGATATGCTGAGCGTGCGCGTGCGCGAGTTTGGTGCCCGCTTTGGTGCCCTGGCAGACCTGTATATCTTCAAACGTGAACCGCGCTTCTTAGGCCCGCTGGTGCCGATTCCGGCGATGCACGAAGTGCCGGAAGACGCGCAGGGCTATCCGGCCGTCACGCCCGAGCAGCTGCTTGATATGCAGAAAAAAGAGAAGTAACAGGGTCGTCTTTAGACTTTCTTTACGCCGCTGTTGACGCTTTTTATCTCGCCTTTACGTCGGCTCTTTTAAGCTGAGTTCACTGCCGCTACGGCTTCATTGAAGAATGACTATGAACTCGATAATGAACGCGTTTTTCCTCAAAAGTCTCCGCCCCTATTTTAACTTTCCCGGTTTATCACTCCCCGGCGCACCCGGTTCCGGTCTCTGGCTGGATGAAAAAATTGACGCCCTGCAGCACAACGTCGCCGTGGAAGTGGCCGCTTACCTGGAACGTTACCCGCAGACGAAACATATCGACGTTTACCTGAACGATATCAACGGCACGATGCGCGGCAAGCGCCTCTCGGTAGAGAGCATGCTGAATCTGGAAAAAGGCTGTTATTTTCCGCTGTCCGTCTATTCGATGGACCAGAAGGGAAAAATCGCCGCCCCGCTTTATGATGAACCCGACCGGCTGTGCGTCCCGGTCGCCGGATCTTTACGTCCCTGCCCGCAGGATCCGGAGCATAACGCGCAGATCCTGCTGACGATGAAGGACAGCGACGATAGCCCCTGCCCGCTTGAGCCGCGCGTGATACTGCAGAACGTTGTGGCCCGCTTCCACCAGCACGGCCTCTTTCCGGTCATCGCGCCTGAAATCGAGTTCTACCTGACGGGACGGGGCGATCGCGATCCGCAAAATCAGGGCTGTTTTCATATGGATACCTCGTCGGCCCATACGGAACTGTTTGACGAGCTGGAACAGCTGGCGCACCTTCAGCGCATTCCGCTGTCCGGGGTCGTGGCGGAAGCCGAGTCCGGTCAGTATGAATTAAACCTGAAGCACAGCCATCGCGTCGTTGAGGTGTGCGATAACGTGCTGGCGCTGCGCCGCCTGACCCGATACGTCGCTGAAAAGCACGGCCTGCAGGCCAACTTTATGGCTAAGCCGTTCAGCGAGCTGTCCGGCAGCGGTTTGCACGTCCATTTCAGCCTGAACGATAGCCGTGGCGAAAACGTTTTTGCCTCGCCGGTGAACGCGCTTAACAGCATGATGCGCTTGTGCATCGCGGGCCAGCTGGCGCTGATGCCCGCCTCTGTCGCCATTCTGGCACCGGGCGTTAACGCGTTTCGTCGCCTGCGTAAAAATCTGACGGAGCCGGTGTTTAACTCCTGGGGCTACAACACCCGCTCCGCCGCGTTGCGCATACCCTGCTCGGATGAGCACAACCGTCGTATCGAGTACCGTCTGGCCGGGGCCGACGCCAATCCGTATCTGGTGGCGGCAACCGTCCTGACCGGCATGCTTTACGGGCTGGAACATATCGACGAGGGGGATCTCCCTGAACCGCAGCACGACCAGCCCGATCTGCCGCTGTTTCAGCAGGAGGCGATTGAGGCCTTTGCCCGCTGTCAGTATCTCACCGACAGCCTGGGCGACGCCTTTTCCGAACAGTGGGTCGCCTGCAAGCTTTCTGAGCTCGACTGGTTTGAACGCATCGTGACGCCAGAGGAGTCGCATCTGGCATAGGGCATAAAAAAGCCCGCTCGGTGAGCGGACCCGGATTTTGCCTGAGATGATTACTTCTTACGGGCGTACTTCAGTGAATCCAGCGCAACGGCGAAGATAATGATGGCGCCCTTGATGATGTACTGCCAGTACGGGTTCACGCCGATGTAGGTCAACCCGTAGTTGATGACGGTGAAGATGATCACACCGGTCACCACGCCGAGCACCGTCCCGACGCCGCCGCTGAAGGAGACGCCGCCCACCACGCAGGCTGCGATCGCATCCAGCTCGTACATGAAACCAAGGTTGTTGGTGGCAGAGCCGATACGGCCCGCTTCCAGCATCCCGCCGAAGGCGTAGAACACGCCGGACAGGGCATAGATGATGAGCAGGTTCAGGGCCACGTTTACGCCGGACACCTTCGCCGCTTCCGGGTTACCGCCGATAGCGAAGATGTTTTTACCAAAGCGGGTTTTGTTCCACAGGATCCAGACGAAGGCCACCGCAATCAGCGCATAGAAAGTGATATACGACAGGCGGAAGCTGCCGAGCGCGATAAACCCTTGGGTAAAGGTCGAGAAGCCGCTGTCAAAGCCAGAAATGGGCGACGCGCCAACGAAGTCGTAGTACAGGGAGTTGATACCGTAAACGATGATCATCGTACCCAGGGTGGTGATAAACGGCGTCACGTTGAGATAAGCGATGATAATACCGTTGATCAGACCAATCACCGCCCCGATGGCGCAGACAATCAGGATCACCACGAAAATCGGCATGGTCGCCATTTCCGGGAAGACCTTGTTGGCGTTTTCCATCGACTGCAGCAGGGTTGCCGCGATAACCGCTGCCAGGCCCACCTGGCGACCGGCAGAAAGGTCCGTCCCCTGTGTCACAATCAGGCCCGCCACGCCCAGCGCGATGATAATACGCACGGAGGACTGGGTCAGAATGTTACTCAGGTTCAGCAGGCTTAAGAACGTAGGGTCCTGGAAAATGATGATTGCCAGCAAGACTAAAAGAACAACGTAAATACCGCCTTCTTTCAGATAAGTGAGAAAACTTTTTTTATTTAACGCACTCATGAGGAGCCCCTGATCTTAAAGGTGCAAAGACGCAAGACGCAAAATTTCGTTTTGCGTTGTCGTTTTGGTGTCAACAATACCGGCGACGAGACCATTGCTCATAACCAGAATACGGTCTGTGATCCCTAACAGTTCCGGCATTTCGGAAGAAATAATAATGATCCCTTTATTCTTTTTCGCCAGCTCGGCAATCAGCTGATAAATTTCAAACTTCGCGCCGACGTCAATCCCGCGGGTCGGTTCATCCAGCATCAGAATTTCTGGCTGGGTCAATAACCAACGGCCAATAATGACTTTTTGCTGGTTACCGCCCGACAGCGAACCAATTTGGGTGCGGTGGCCTGGCGTTTTCACGCGCATGGAGTCAATCACCCATTGGGTATCGCTCTTCATGCGGGAGTTATCCAGCAGCCCGACTTTGTTTTTGTAATTGCGAATGTTAGAAATTAACGAGTTAAAGTTAATATCCAGATAGGCATAAATACCGGTCGAACGACGCTCTTCCGTCACCAGCGCAAAACCATTGTTAATGGCTTCGTTGGCGTTGTGGTTATTGATTTTCTTTCCGTGCAGCGTGATGGTGCCTTCGGCTTTCTCACGGATGCCAAACAGGGTTTCCACGATATCGGTGCGTTTTGCGCCGACCAGACCGGCAATCCCCAGGATTTCACCCTTGTGCAGGTCGAACGAGACATCGCGGATAGACGGCTGGCGCAGCGAGGTCAGGTTACGCACTTCCAGGATCACTTCACCCGGCTTGTTCTCTTTGTCCGGGAAGCGCTGGTTCAGGGAGCGGCCGACCATCATGGCGATGATCTTGTCCATGTCCAGCCCTTCCAGCGGCTGCGTGGCAATCCACTGGCCGTCGCGCAGAATGGTAATCTCATCGCACAGCTGGAAGATCTCTTCCATTTTGTGGGAGATGTACACAATGCCGCAGCCGCGATCTTTAAGCTTACGAATAATGGTAAAAAGGTGATTAACCTCTTTTTCCGTTAATGACGATGTGGGCTCGTCCATAATGACGATTTTCGCGTCATAGGAGAACGCTTTGGCGATTTCGATCATCTGCATCTGGGAGACGGATAATGTTCCCACGCGGGCGCGCGGATCGATATCAATATCCAGCTCGTCGAAAATCGCCTTGGTGTCGCGATACATTTTGTCCTGATCGACAAAGACACCTTTGGTGGGATAACGCCCCAACCACATGTTATCCATGACTGAACGCTGCAGCACCAGGTTTAATTCCTGGTGAACCATCGAGATGCCGTTTTCCAGCGCTTCTTTCGCTGAATGGAAATCGATCTCTTTCCCCTGAAAAAGAATGCTGCCAGAATCTTTTTGATAGATCCCAAAAAGGCATTTTAATAATGTTGATTTACCCGCACCGTTCTCACCCATCAAAGCATGAATAGAGTGAGGACGCACTTTTAAATTAACATTATCGAGTGCCTTAACGCCGGGAAATGACTTGTTGATACCGCTCATTTCCAACAGGTATTCACCGGATGACTGAGTAGTTGTGCTGACCATAATTATACCTTGTTGGCCTCGCATATCGCGTTATAAAAGGGCGCAACGAATTGCGCCCAGTGAAGACATTTCAAATCACTTATTTACCGATAAACTCAGCCAGGTTGGACTGGTCTACGCCCACGTAAGGTACGCGAACGATTTTGTTGTCAATTTTCCAGCTGGTGCCATCTGCCGCGCCTTTGCCATCGGCGAGGTTTTTCGCCAGATCGAAGGTGGCTTTCGCCTGGTTGTTGGCATCGTTCAGCACGGTACCGGCCATCGCGCCGGATTTAACCAGCGCCAGCGCTTCTGGCAGCGCATCGACGCCGAATACCGGAATAGAAGATTTGTTGTGTGCTTTCAGCGCTTCTACCGCGCCCATTGCCATCGCATCGTTGTTGGCGATAACCACTTCGATTTTGTTGGCGTTCGGGCCGGACAGCCACGCGTCCATCTTATCTTTCGCCTGAGCGGTATCCCACATCGCGGTATCTAACGCCAGCTGCTGGGTTTTCAGACCCTTGTCGTTCAGCTCTTTGATGACGTAGGTGGTACGCGCTTCAGCATCCGGGTGGCCTGGTTCGCCTTTCAGCAGCACGAACTGGATCTGACCGTCTTTGTTCAGGTCCCAGTTCGGGTTCGCCGCCCAGTGTTTCGCGATCAGATCGCCCTGAATAATGCCGGACTCTTTGGAGTCGGTACCGACGTAATACGCTTTGTCGTAGCTATCCAGCGCCTTACGGGAAGGTTCTTTGTTGAAGAAGACGATCGGCACGTTCTGGCCGCGCGCTTTTTCAATTACCGTGCCTGCTGCAGCCGGGTCAACCAGGTTGATGGCCAGGGCTTTCACGCCTTTCGCCAGCAGAACGTCGATCTGGTCGTTCTGTTTGGACTGGTCGTTCTGGGAGTCGTTCATCAGCAGCTGAACGTCTGGCGCGGCTTTCGCATCTTTCTCAATCGCTTTACGCACAACAGACATGAAGTTGTCGTCGTATTTATAGATGGTCACACCAATACGGGTATCCGCAGCGTGCGCTGCTGCACCAAAAAGCATGCTTGCCATTACAGCAGACAGGGTCAACACCTTCTTATTCATGGTATCTCCGGTTTTTTATGCAGGGTAGTTCTGGTGAATAACGATCGGCGGGCAGGTGTTAATAAAACGTTACTGACAGCCGAAGTTCACTTATAAAATTTCTTTCTTCCGTGTTCGGTAACGCTCCAGAAATGCGTTTTATTCGTTGTTTGCGGCACATTGGCTATAGTGAAAGTGAATAATCACCGTTACATAGCGTTTCAGCCCCTAAAACGCTGACATCATAGACAGCGCCTTGTTAAGATACTGTGAATTTACTCACAGATTGAAAACGGTTACATCACCTCATGTAATCAGTTAGTGATCGGAACCACAATTTGCCGGGCGGCGACCGAGTGGCGACGCACTAAAGTCGGCATGAAACAATGTGTTGCACCCGGATCCAGCAGCCCTGCCGCCCCCTGTAACGCCAGCTCCGTTGCCAGTTTCGCCATAGAGGCAATGGGGTAGCGCACCGTTGTCAGCTGCGGATCGGTGTAACGCGCAATGGGGATATCATCGAAACCGATGAGTGACAAATGCTGTGGCACCGCAATGCCGTTATCCTTCAGCGCCGTCAGGGCGCCTGCCGCCATGCTGTCGTTATAGGCAAATACCGCAGACAGCTGAAGATTGCGGCCCAGCAGCTCTACCATCGCCGCCTCACCGCCCTGCATGTCCGGCGTGCCGGTCCCTATCCAGCTTTCCGATGGCGTAATACCGTGCTCTTTCAGGGCGTTTTGCCACCCCTCGCGCCGCAGCTCGTCATCTTCGATCCGGTGGCTGGAGGCCAGATAGCCAATCCGCTGGTGCCCGTTGTTGATGAGCATTTTCGTGGCCATCATGGCGCCGCTGACGTTATCAAGCCCGACGCAGCGATGGGCATAGCCGGGAACGATGCGGTTGATCAGCACCATGCCAGGGATCTGCTCCATCAATCCGGTGAGTTCTTCATCGCTCAGGGCTTTTGAATGGACAATCAAGGCGTTACAGCGCTGGCGGATCAGCACTTCGATGGCGTGGCGCTCTTTTTCCGCCTCATGATAGCTATTGCCGATCAGGACATATTTCTGATGCTGCTGGGCGACCATATCGACCGCTTTCACCAGCGCGCCGAAAAAGGCATCTGATACATCCATTACCACCACGCCGATGGTGTCGCTGACCTGCGTCGCAAGCGCCTGGGCGTTGGCATTTGGCCGGTACCCGAGCTGGGTCACAGCCTTCATTACGGTTTCACGGGTTTCAGGGCTAACCAGCGCGCTGTTATTCAGCACGCGTGAGACGGTGGCCACGGAAACGCCCGCCTGGCGGGCGACGTCACGAATGGTGATCATATTCACCATCCTTCAAAGGATTGCAGCAACTCACAGACACCCCCTGTGTTTAGCAAGGTGGCTATTTTGGCAGCGAGAGAAAGGGGACTACGTGAAGAAGCTCACACTCATGAAAACGCTTACATCCGTTTTGTTAATGATTGTGATCCAGATCGTTATCTGGATGTATTCCGCAATGATACCCCTGAAGCATGTGCGGTTAACTGACGCCATACCCACTCCAGCGGCCCCTGGCGGAAATAGCGTAGCCAGAGAATAGAAAACGCCAGGTTAATCACCCAGACCGGAATAACAAACGCCAGCAGCGCGAGGCGGTCGAATTTCATAAACAGGCCAAAGCGATAGAAAAGCGTGGTGCAGATAAGCGTTTGCAGGAGGTAATTACTCAACGCCATGCGGCCCACGCAGGCGATAGCGCTGACAATCCACAGGCGAGAAAGCGTAGGCCAGAAGCCGTAGATCAGCGCCGCGTAGCCGATGGTCTGGAACGGCGCGCTCAGTTCGCGCGGCACCTGGAGCAGGAACGCGCACCAGCGGTAATCCCAGTGGATGTGCCACTGCACAACCACCGCCGGGAGGTTAATCAGCACGCCGAGCAGCACCAGACCGGCGCCGGTGCGGCGATAGTGCCGCAGGCTGAATTCACCTTTCAGCCAGCCGGTGCGCATCAGCGACGCGCCCATCAGCATCATTCCCGCCAGCTGCCAGCCGTATTGCGCGCCCAGCGCAAGGAGGTTATCCCCCAGCATGTCCGCGCGGTTGCTTATCGCTTCCGTACCGCCTTTCAGCTTCCAGAACTGCTCGTACTGCAGGTTAGCCGCATCCGGGATCCAGGCACGGTTTGTCGCCTCGCCGGAGATCGTCCCCAGCAGCAACAGCACTCCAAGCCCCATGACATAGAGCATCACGCCGGTATTAAACAGGCTTTTTACGCTCTGGGCATCGCGAATGAGGCGCCAGCAGATGAGCCCGACTAGCCCATACGCGAGAAGGATATCGCCGTCCCAGAAAAACAGGCCGTGAATAAAGCCGAGAATAACCAGCAGCGTCAGCCGCGACTGGATCCAGCGCGTGCCGCGTTTGAGGAGAAGCTGAAGACCTGCGCCAAACAGCAGGGCAAAAAGCGTGAGGAATTTAACCTGCGCGAAGAGGTCGAGGATAGCCCACGTCCAGGCATCGCGGAGAGTGATGTCGCCATACCAGGCAGGATTGAGATAAGCGGCCTTCGGCAAACCGAAGGCGCTGATATTAAGCAGCAGGATACCGAGAATGGCGACGCCGCGAACAAAATCGAGCGTGACGTTTCGCTCCATGGTCCCTGCCCTGTAAAACTTAATTGTGGTGACGTACGGCGCGCAGGAACTCCTGGCGGGTATTCTGGCTCGATTTAAACAGACCGCCCAGCGAGGTGGTGGTCGTTGCGCTGGTCGCATCACGCACGCCGCGCGCCTTCACGCAGTAGTGAACCGCGTCGATAGAGACGGCCACGTTACTGGTGCCCAGCAGCGTTTGCAGCGCGGTCAGGATTTGCTGCGTCAGACGCTCCTGCACCTGCGGACGCTGAGCGAAGAACTGCACGATGCGGTTGATCTTCGACAGGCCAATCACCGTGTCTTTCGGGATATACGCCACGGTCGCTTTCCCGTCGATGGTCACGAAGTGGTGTTCGCAGGTGCTGGTCAACATGATGTCGCGCACCGTCACCATCTCATCCACCTTCATCTTATTTTCAATGACGGTGATTTTCGGGAAGTTGGCGTAGTCCAGGCCGGAGAAAATTTCGTCGACGTACATTTTCGCGATGCGGTGCGGCGTCTCCATCAGACTGTCGTCACTCAGATCGAGATTCAGCAGCTCCATGATATCGGTCATGTGACCGGCAATCAGACGCTTGCGGGTTTCATTGTCCAAATCCTGCACGGGCGGACGCAGGGGCGTTTCAAGACCGCGCGCGACCAGAGCTTCGTGGACCAGGGCAGCTTCTTTACTGAGTGATGACATTTTGTTCTCCTGCAGGTGTGGCGTCTTTTGCCCTCGTTGTGGCAAAAGTATGCTCTCATTGTGCGTGAGGCGGCGCACATAATCCAGTATTCACGACGATAATTATTGCAATTGCTGTTGCCTTTCAGCGTGACGATTCCAGACCAGGGCTCCCCCGACGAACAGCGCCACGCCCGCCAGCCCCAGCGCGGGCTCCAGGCGGTGGGTAAGCCAGGTTGATAACGCCGAGGTGACCGGACCCACCAGTTGCCCAATCGCATACCCGGTGGTGAGCAGGCCTGCCATATAGCGCGTGTGGTTGGGCGCCAGCTCGCGACCGTATAAAAGAGAGAGCTGCACGGCGCACAAAAAGCCGCCGCCCACCAGCAGCCCGCCCGTCAGCAACCCGCCAATCCCCGGCAGCAGCCAGGCCGCCAGCACGCCTGCCCCCTGCAACCACAGGACGATAGCCAGCCTGCGGTTAGCCGTTGAGGTGTGGCGCAAAAGAATACTCAGCGCAATGCCCACCACGGCGGCGAGGCCAAATATCGGCCAGACGAACTGGGCGAACAGGCTGCCGGGAAAACGCACCGCCGCCATTTGCGACAGGAAGGTCGCCGGGAGGATATAGCCAAACCCCGCCAGGCTGTAGCTCCAGACCAGGCGCTTTAAATCCGCCGTCAGCATCAGCGGCTCCGGCGCGGTGCCGGGGCGATGGAGCTGACCGGATCGCGGCAGATAGCGCGCCACCAGCGCAATCAGCACCAGCGCCAGCACGCCGTAGATTTGCCATGCCGCCCCGGCCGACAGGGATTTCGCATGAATATAGACGGCGAGCAGACCGCTCAGGGCAATGCCCGCCCCCGGCCCGGCAAACACGGCGGCGCTCAGACCCGGTTTACCCAGCTGTCCCAGCCGTTCGTTGGTCCAGGCGGCAATGAGCACCATGGACCAGCCGCTCATGCAGCCGATAACAAAGCGCAGCAGGCCGTGGACGACGGCGTTATCCGCCGCCGCGGAGAGCAGCGTCAGCGCAACCGCGCCGGTGATGCCAAGCCAGAGGCGCGTTTCAACGAAGCGGTGCGCGCGCATCGCATCCCACGCGCCCACCAGATAGCCCAGATAGTTCATCGCCGCCACCAGACCTGCGCTGGTCAGCGTAAGCTGCCCGGCAGCAATCATCAGCGGCACCTGGGGCGTAAAGGCAAATCGCCCTATCCCCATCGCCACCACCAGCACGACAAACCCACTGAGCGCAATACGCAGCGCCATGACCGCTCCAATTGTTAAATAAAAGTAAATTTATGATGCAGCATCTCGCGGTCTGGCGAAAGTGAAAGTTACTCACAGGTCAATGAAAAGGCTGTATTATGGTTTTTATGAATACGCATTCTCATCAAGGAGCCCTGCATGGAACTGCTCGAAGAGCACCGTTGTTTTGAAGGTCGACAGCAGCGCTGGCGGCACGACTCCACCACCCTGAACTGTGCCATGACGTTCAGCATTTTCCTGCCCCCGGCGGAAAATCCACCGGTTCTGTTCTGGCTTTCAGGCCTGACCTGCAATGACGAAAACTTCACCACCAAAGCGGGTGCGCAGCGTATTGCCGCCGAGCTTGGTATTGCTCTGGTGATGCCCGACACCAGCCCGCGCGGGGACGATGTGGCCGACGATGCGGGATACGACCTCGGCAAAGGCGCCGGGTTTTATCTGAATGCCACCGAGCAGCCCTGGGCGCGCCACTACCGCATGTATGACTACATTCGCGACGAGCTGCCCGCGCTGATTCAGTCCGAATTTGCGGTGAGCGAACGCTGCGCCATTAGCGGACATTCCATGGGCGGACACGGGGCGCTGATTCTGGCCCTGAAAAACCCGGGTAAATTTACCAGCGTCTCTGCCTTTGCGCCGATTGTGAACCCCACACAGGTGCCGTGGGGGCAAAAAGCCTTCACACACTATCTGGGTAACGATGAAGCGAAATGGCAGGAATGGGACAGCTGCGCGCTGATGCTGGCGAGCGACTCAGCGAATGCGATCCCGATGCTTATCGATCAGGGCGATGCGGATCAGTTCCTCGCCGGGCAATTACAACCTGCCGTGTTTGCCGAAGCGGCGCGTCAGAAAGAGTGGCCGCTCACGCTGCGGATTCAGCCGGGGTACGACCACAGCTATTACTTCATCGCATCCTTTATTGAGGATCATCTCCGCTTCCATGCGGAGCATTTGTTTGGGTAAGTGCGGCTGATTGCCGGGTGGCGGCTTCGCCTTACCCGGCCTACGTTCGTGGGTTTTGTAGGCCCGGTAAGCGAAGCGCCACCGGGCATTAACGTTACATCAGAACGTATAATCCACGCCCACAAAGTAGCGACGGCCATCTTCCGTGTAGCTGTAATCGTCCCGACTCAGATCTTTGTCCAGCAGGTTCTGCACGCCCGCGCGCAGCTTCACGCTTTTCGTCGTCTGCCACGCGGCACCGGTATTCCAGATGACGTAGCCACCCGGCGTTGGTGCACTGCTGGTCAGCGCGCGTTTCTCACCGGTGTAGTTGCCCTGAACATAGAACGACCAGTCCTGCGTCGCCTTCCAGTCAACGGTTCCGTTGGCGGTATGGAACGGCAGATCGGACAGCGGCTTGTTGCCGCCGTTGCTGATATCACGACCGTCGTTGTAGGTGTAGTTCAGGGTCACCTTCCAGTCGTCCGCCAGCGGGAATTTCAGCTCGGTCTCCACCCCGCGGATCCGCGCCTTGTTAACGTTGTAGTAGCGGAAAATCGGCTCGCCGTCCGCGTTCAGGCCAACGTAGTTAGGGTAGCTCTGCGCCTGGTTCACGTTCGCCGTACGGATGATGCTGATGCGGTCATCAACGTTATTCTGGAAGGTGGTAATACTCGCCTGTACGCCCTCTAACCAGCCCTCTTCCCCGCTGTAGTAAAGACCGAATTCGAAGCTCTCGCTGGTTTCCGGCTTCAGGTCCGGGTTACCCACAATCTCACAGGCGCCGCGACACGAGCCGGTGACCCAGTCCGGGCTCAGCTGGAGCAGTGACGGGGCTTTAAACGCCGTAGCCCAGCCCCCCTTCACCGTGACGGTATCGGTCGCGTTGTAGACCAGATACGCCCTCGGGCTCCAGTGGTCGCCGTAGGTATCATGGTCGTCCATGCGAATGCCGGTGGTCAGCGCCAGAGGTTCAAAGATGCGCCACTCATCCTCAAGGAACAGCGCGTACTGGCTTGTCGACGTACTGCTGCCGGAGCCGCCCGTGAGGTTGACCGGATCTTTTAGCTTATCGTGACGCCATTCGCCGCCGAAGGTCATCAGCTGGTTGATTTCGCCGAGCGGCAGCACGTATTTTCCGTCCACCGCGTTGCTCTCGGAGGTGATCGGATTGCTGTTGCCCGGGTTTTTGTTATCAACCTTTTCGCCGTAAACCTTCAGCTCGCTGCTGCCCACACCCCAGCGGCCGTTGTGGCTAAGGGAGTAGTTCTGACGCTCAAGGCGGTTTTTGTCGAGGGAATCCGAGTCGCGATCCTGGCGGTCGAACCCGTAGCCCGCCGTAAAGTCGTGGTTTTCTGACGGCGTCCATGCGAACTCCACGTTGGCATCGCGGCTGGTAAAGCCCTCAATGCGCGGGGTTTCACCGCTCGCCGTGGTAGAGGACTTCTGCTGACCGTCTTTCTCACGCTTCGCGAGGCTACCGTAGGCTTTCAGCCCCAGCAGGCCGTCCACCAGCGGGCCGCTGGTATAGAACTGACCGTTGTACGTGTCTCCACGGTCGCGATGTTCCTGAATGGTGGAGTCGGCGCTCAGGGTGCCCGTCCATTTCTGACCGATTTTTTTGGTGATGATGTTCACCACGCCGCCGAGCGCATCGGAGCCGTATAGCGAAGACATCGGGCCGCGCACCACCTCGATGCGTTCAATGGCGTCAACCGGCACCCAGTTGAGGTCGAAATCATTATGGCGGAATACCGCGTTACGCGAGTTGACGCGCTTGCCGTCGATCAGGATCAGCGTATAGCTGCTGTCCAGGCCGCGAATGCTTACCCCCTTACGGTTGTCCCCTTCGCTGGTGAGCTGTACGCCCGGCACATCCCGTAACACATCTTTCAGGTTCTGAACGGGTTTGCGCTGCAAATCTTCCTGGGTGATGACGCTGATGCTTGCCGGCGCGTCTTTCAGGTTTTGCTCGGTCGCGGAGGCCGTGACAACCATTGTGTCGCCGGATTCCGCTGCGATAACAGGCAGGGCCAGGGACATTGCGGACGCGCAAAGTCCTCCCCTGACGAAGGGATTCAACCTAAACATTCCATATCTCCATGAGGTAAATACAACTCAATCAAATCATCATTGCTCACGCGTCTTCCTTGCCGCCCACGTCTGCGGTGGGTCGGTGACACGCTTATTTTTGATAACGATAAAGCAAACGATAATTATTATCAATTAAATTGTTAAGAAATATATCTTTGTTTCTGCGGAGCGGGCATAAAAAAACCCGCTCAAACGAGCGGGCTAAAAGAGAGGAAGTGCGGTTATTTTTTAAATCGTTCCGGGAATTCCATTTCACTGTAGCGAACGAAGTGTGTTCCTTTCGTCAGCTTGTAGCCAAACCAGATGACGAGGAACAGCGGAATACCAATGTAGGTTGCCGTGACGGCGCCCCAGTCAATGGTGTCCGCCAGGAACGCTTCATAGTTCTGTCCCAGCGTAATGATCAGGCACAGAATGAAGGCGAAAATGGGACCCAGCGGGAAGAAGCCGGAGCGATACGGCAGCGAGTTAATATCGTGACCCTGCTTGACGAAGCCGCGGCGGAAACGGTAGTGGCTGATGGCAATCCCCAGCCAGGCGATAAAGCCCGTCATCCCGGAGGTGTTCAGCAGCCACAGGTATACCGTCTGGTTGCCAAACATGGAGGTCAGGAAGCACAGACCGGCAATCACCGTTGTGGCGTACAGCGCGTTACGCGGTACGCCGCCGCGGGAGAGTTTGGCGAAGATACGCGGCGCCTTACCGTCGCAGGCCAGCGTGTAGAGCATACGGGTAGAGGCGTACATCCCGGAGTTACCGGCTGACAGGACGGCGGTCAGGATAACGGCGTTCATCACTGCCGCAGCAGAAAGCAGACCGGCGTGCTGGAAGACCAGCGTGAACGGGCTGACGCTAATGTCTTTGACGTCATTACGCAGCAGGCTTGGATCGGTATACGGAATGATCAGGCTGATAATCAGAATCGCAAACACGTAGAACAGCAGGATACGCCAGAAGACCTGACGAACCGCGCGCGGAATGTTTTTCTCCGGGTTTTCTGACTCACCGGCAGCAATGCCAATCAGCTCGGTTCCCTGGAAGGAGAAGCCGACAATCATTGCCACGCCAATCATGGCCGACAGTCCACCGGCAAACGGCGCATCGCCTATTGTCCAGTTGCTCCAGCCCGCAGGTTCTGCGCCTTTGAAAATACCAACGATCATCGCCACACCGACGACGATAAAGATGATGACGGTTGCCACTTTGATCAAAGAGAACCAGTATTCCGCTTCGCCGAAACCGCGCACGGAGATGTAGTTCAGCAGGAAGATGACGGCGAGGAACAGGGCGCTCCAGATCCAGCCCGGCGTATCCGGGAACCACCAGTTCATCACCAGCTGCGCGGCGACGAGGTCAACGGCGATAGTGACCGCCCAGTTGTACCAGTAGTTCCAGCCCAGCGCGAAGCCAAAGCCTTCTTCAACGTATTTTTGCCCGTAGGTCGAGAACGAACCGGATACCGGCATATAGGCCGCCAGTTCGCCGAGACTGGTCATCAGGAAGTACACCATCAGGCCAATCAGAATATAAGAGAATAATGCCCCACCCGGGCCGGCTGCCGAAATCGTTGCACCAGAGGCAACGAAAAGACCTGTACCGATTGAGCCGCCAATGGCGATCATCGTCAGGTGACGCGCCTTGAGTTCACGCCGTAGCGTGGGCGCTTCTGTGGTTTTAATTTCTGAAACCATGTGAAAATGCTGTCCATTCAATAAATGAGGCGCGATTGTAGCAGACGATCGCCGTTCCTTCCGGCAGAAATACCCTGTTATAAGAGAGCTTCATGACGCGGCCAGGATTATAAGTAAAGCATCATTTTTCCCTCTCCCCTTTGGGGAGAGTGTTAAATAGCGCAGTAGCGCAGAAAACGCTGCAGCGAGCTGGACAGGTGTTTCTGACGATGGTGAATACACCACAGCGTGCGCACCAGCTTCGGCAATGGAACCGGGATTTCAACCAGCGACCCGGTCTCAAGCTGTTCGGCAATGACCCGCCGGGAAAGACAGCTGATCCCCAGACCGTGGCGCACCGCGTGCTTGATGGCCTCCGAGTTCCCCAGCTCCATCCCCAGCTGGAAATGCGGCAGATGAGACAGCAGCAGGTAATCGACAATTTCACGCGTGCCGGACCCCTGCTCGCGCAGGATCCACTGCGCCTGCGCCAGGCGCTCCAGCGTCACCTCGCCCTGCAGTAACGACGAGGCCGGGGAGGCAAACACCACCAGCTCATCCTCCAGCCAGGGTTCGGCGATAATATCGACGTTATGGCACGGACCTTCAATAAGGCCGATATCCACGCGGAAATCGATCACCGCGTTGATAACGTCCTGGCTGTTGCCCACGCTCATCTCGAGCGGAAGCGTCGGGAAATCCCGGCGGTAGCGGGCAATCACCTCCGGCAGGATATAGTTCCCGATGGTGCTGCTGGCGTAAACGCGGATCGCGCCGTTGTCTTCACGGAACAGCAGTTCGATTTCGACAGCCTGCTCCAGCAGCGCCAGCGCGCGTGGATAAAGAAGACGACCGTGCTCGTTGACCACCAGACGCTTCCCTACCCTGTCGAAAAGCTGTACGCCCAGCTGCCCTTCAAGATCGGTCAACGCCGCGCTGACCGCAGACTGTGAGAGCGCCAGCATTTGTGACGCCTGGGTCGTCGAGCCGCTTTTCAGCACCTCGGCAAACACTTCCAGCTGACGCAAAGTAATGTGCATGGTTGCTTACCACTTATATAGATTGATTATAAGTATATAATCAATTTTATTTTTAAGCCAGAGCGCCGTAACCTTTAGCCAGACAAAGGAGAAGGTTATGTCAGAAATCACCTTACAACATCATCGTACAGTGTGGCACTTCGTGCCGGGTCTTGCCCTCAGCGCCGCAGTCACCGCCGTCGCGCTATGGGGCGGCAGCATCCCGGCCATCGCAGGCGCAGGTTTCAGCGCCCTGACGCTGGCCATTTTGCTCGGCATGGTCGTGGGTAATACCGTTTACCCGCATATCTGGAAATCCTGCGACGGCGGCGTGATCTTTGCCAAGCAGCACCTGCTGCGTCTCGGGATCATTCTTTACGGCTTCCGCCTCACCTTTTCGCAGATTGCGGACGTGGGCGTGAGCGGGATTGCCATCGACGTCCTGACCCTGACCAGCACCTTTTTGCTGGCCTGCTTTATCGGCCAGAAAATCTTTGGCCTGGATAAGCAAACCAGCTGGCTGATCGGCGCCGGGAGCAGTATCTGCGGCGCAGCGGCGGTGCTGGCAACGGAGCCCGTCGTTAAGGCCGAAGCCAGCAAGGTGACCGTGGCGGTGGCGACGGTCGTGATCTTCGGTACGCTGGCGATTTTCCTCTACCCGGCCATGTATCCGCTGGTGGCCCACTGGTTTAGCCCGGAAGCCTACGGCATCTACATCGGTTCAACCATGCACGAAGTGGCCCAGGTGGTGGCGGCAGGTCACGCCATTAACCCGGAAGCGGAAAACGCGGCGGTGATTGCCAAAATGCTGCGCGTGATGATGCTGGCGCCGTTCCTGATTTTCCTCGCGGCGCGGGTTAAGCAGCTGGCTCCGGCGAACAGCAATCAGAAGAGTAAAATCACCATTCCGTGGTTTGCGATCCTGTTCATCGTGGTTGCGATCTTTAACTCCTTCCATCTGCTGCCTAAAGCGGTGGTGGATATGCTGGTGACGCTGGATACCGTGCTGCTGGCGATGGCTATGGCGGCGCTGGGGGTGACCACGCACGTCAGCGCGCTGAAAAAAGCCGGGGCGAAACCGCTGCTGATGGCGCTGGTGCTCTTCATCTGGCTGATTGTCGGCGGCGGCGCGATTAACCTCGCGGTCCATAGCCTGATGGCATAAACCATCTCGTCCTTCTCCTGCTAACCCGCTATCATAAGCGTTTCGGGTTAGCAGGAGTTTTTTTATGAAATATGTTGGAGCGCACGTCAGCGCTGCCGGTGGCCTTGCAAACGCCGCCATTCGTGCCGCCGAAATTGAGGCGACCGCTTTCGCCCTGTTCACCAAAAATCAGCGCCAGTGGCGCGCCGCACCGCTCACCGCTGAGGTGATTGATGATTTCAAAGCCGCCTGTGAGAAATACCGCTACGGGCCCGGCCAGATCCTTCCCCACGACAGCTACCTGATCAACCTCGGTCACCCGGTTGAAGAGGCGCTGGAAAAATCCCGCGAGGCGTTTCTTGATGAAGTCCAGCGCTGCGAACAGCTGGGGCTGACGCTGCTGAACTTCCATCCGGGTAGCCATCTGATGCAGATCGACGAAGACGCCTGTCTGGCGCGCATTGCCGAGTCCATCAACATCACCCTGGACAAAACCAAAGGCGTCACCGCGGTGATTGAGAATACCGCCGGTCAGGGCAGCAATCTGGGCTTTAAGTTCGAACATCTGGCGGCAATCATTGACGGCGTGGAGGACAAATCCCGCGTCGGCGTGTGCATTGATACCTGCCACGCGTTTGCGGCCGGCTATGACCTGCGCACAACCGAGGCGACGAAAAACACGTTTGATGAGTTCGAGCGCATTGTGGGCTTTCAGTACCTGCGCGGCATGCACCTGAACGATGCGAAAAGCGCCTTTGGCAGCCGCGTTGACCGCCACCACAGCCTGGGCGAAGGCAACATCGGCCACGATGCGTTTCGCTTCATCATGCAGGACGCCCGCTTCGACGGCATCCCGATGGTGCTGGAGACCATTAATCCGGACATCTGGGCAGAAGAGATTGCCTGGCTGAAGGCACAGCAAACCGCAGAACAGGCGGCATAAAAAAAGCCGGGTGCGCGATGCGACCCGGCTTTTTTGTTGTTTATCGCTTACGCGGCTTTTGCCACAACTTCCGCTTCAGGACGTTTCAGCACCGCGTAAGAGAGACCCGCCACCAGCGTACCGGCAACAATTGCCAGCAGGTAGCCCAGTACCGGGGTAATGGCGCCAGGGATCAGCAGCACGAACAGACCGCCGTGCGGTGCCATCAGCTTCGCGCCAATCGCCATGGAGATGGCTCCCGTTACCGCACCGCCGACGATACAGCACGGCAGCACGCGCATTGGGTCACGCGCCGCAAACGGAATCGCCCCTTCGGTGATGAAGCACAGACCCAGCACCAGCGCGGCTTTACCGCCTTCCTGCTGCGCTTTATCGAACTTACGACGGGCAATAATCGTCGCCAGGCCGAGCGCCAGAGGAGGCACCATACCTGCCGCCATGATCGCCGCCATCGGCGCGTAGGTCTGGGTACTCAGCAGGCCCACGCCAAAGGCGTACGCTGCCTTGTTCACCGGACCGCCCATGTCGGTACACATCATGCCGCCGAGGATTGCGCCCAGCAGAACCGCGTTCGCAGTACCCATGGTTTGCAGCCAGTGGGTCAGACCCGCCAGGATGCCCGCAACCGGCTTACCAATCAGGTAAATCATCGCCAGACCGACCACCAGGCTGGAAATCAGCGGGATGATCAGAATCGGCTTCAGCGCTTCCATACTCTGCGGCAGCTTCAGCTTCGAACTGATCAGCTTCGCGACGTAACCGGCCAGGAAACCGGCGATGATGCCGCCGATAAAGCCGGAACCGGTGCTCACGGCCAGCATACCGCCGATAAGACCCGGCGTCAGGCCTGGACGGTCAGCGATGGAGAAGGCAATAAAGCCTGCCAGAACCGGCACCATCAGCGCGAAGGCTGAACCCCCGCCGATCTGCATCAGCGCTGCGGCCAGCGTGCCTTGTTCTTTAAACGCGGTGATACCGAACGCAAAGGAGAGCGCGATACAGAGACCACCCGCCACCACCATTGGCAGCATGTACGACACGCCGGTCAGAAGGTGGCGATAGGCGCCTGCTGACTCTTTCTTACCTTCGGTGGCGGTTTTAGCCGCACCGGTAGCCTGATAAGGTTTGGCTTCCGCCAGCGCCTTATCAAACTCCTGCGCGGTCTTTTTCAGCGCCAGGCCAGTGGAGGTACGGTACATTGGCTTACCGGCGAATTTCGCCAGGTCCACTTCGATATCCGCCGCCACAATCACCAGATCGGCCTCAGCGACTTCTTCCGGGGTGATAGCATTACCCGCGCCAACGGAGCCGCGCGTCTCAACTTTTACCCACCAGCCGCGTTTTTTCGCTTCGGTTTCAATGGCTTCAGCCGCCATAAAGGTGTGCGCCACGCCCGTTGGGCAGGCCGTCACCGCAACAATGCGTTTCGGACCCGCCGCCGGAGCCGTCGCGACCGGCGCGCTATAGACAGACGCGTGACCTTTCGCTTCGCTCAGGAACAGTTCCGGATGGGCCACCGCGCGATTAATATCGCCGAGCCACACTTTTTTGCCGTTCAGCGCACTGTCAGCCGGGATTTTGTCGCCCAGGACAATGGCCAGTTCTGCATCACCTGGATTATCGATAATCTCCAGATGTGCTTTTTGTGCCGCCGCGCCCAGCAAGGTCTTCGCCATATAGGCGCGAGCCTGTCCGAGACCGGAGTCAATGATCAGCAGCGTTTTCATTATTCCTCTCCTGCTGTTAGTTAAAAGGTTTTAAGTCAACGCGCGCCATCATCGCGGCTAACTGGGTACGATCGGTAATACCGACATTGCTCTGGCTGACGGCCAGGGCAGCAACGGCGGTGGCAAGACGTAAGGTATGTTCACTGGATTCACGCATCAGCAGGCCGTAAATCAGGCCGCCAACCATGGAATCCCCCGCGCCAACGGTACTGACAACTTCCATTGACGGCGGTTTGGCGATCCATTCGCCGGACGCGTTAACCCACAGCGCGCCTTCTGCACCAAGCGAGATAACCACGTGAGCGATCCCCTGCTCGCGCAGCGCATGGGCAGCGTCAATCACATCTTTTAATTCTGGCAGCTTACGGCCCGCCCAGATCTCCAGCTCGCGGCGATTCGGCTTCACCAGCCACGGCGAGGCTTTCAGGCCCGCAACCAGCGCGTCGCGGCTGCTGTCAAAAATGATGCACGGGCACTGGCTGCGCAGGCGCGTCATCCAGTCGGTAAAGGCTTCCGGGCTCACGCCGGACGGCAGGCTGCCGCTGACGCAGACCATGTCAAACTGGCCCAGCCAGGTCAGAGAGTCGTTCACAAAACGCTCCCAGTCCGACGGCGTCACCTCGAAGCCAGAGAAGTTCAGGTCGGTCACTTCACCGTCTTTCTCCGTCAGCTTAACGTTGATACGGGTACGGCCCTGCACAACCTGAAAACGGTTAGCAATGCCCAGCTCGCTGAACAGCTGCTGAAAACCATCCTGGTTATCTTTACCGAGGAATCCCCCCACGGTGACGTCGATACCGAGATCCTTGAGCACTTTCGCGACGTTGATCCCTTTGCCCGCAGCATGCAGGCCAGTGGTACGCACGAGGTTGACTTCGCCGCGCTCAATTTCCGGGCAAAATCCTACCAGGTCATAAGCCGGGTTCAGCGTAATAGTCGCAACACGTCTGCTCATTATGCGCCCTCCCCCAGACCTGCCGCGATGGCGTCGCCAATCGCTTTCAGCGCCTGTTCAGCATCGGCACCCTGCGCGGTGAAGCGCAGACGGTGGCCTTTCTTCACGCCCAGCGCGACCACTTTCATCAGGCTGCGGCCGTTGGCCGGTTTGCCCGTACCGTCAAGATTCGCCACGGTGATCTCACTTTCAAATTGTTTAATGGTATTTACCAGCATGGTGCCCGGACGGGCATGCAGGCCGTGTTCGTTGCGGACCACGAACTCAGCGGTCTGCACGTCTTCCTTCAGCGCATCATCGCTGGTCAGCAGTGCCAGCACGGTGGAGGCATCGGCGTTCAGCAGTTTTTCAGCCTGGTTGTTCAGCAGCAGATCGCCCAGACGCTTCAGCACGGAAACTGGCTGTTCATCGTTCATCGCTACGGTCACCAGCATGGCCGCGCGCTCGCCTTCGACGTCAAACGCAGTGGCCGCACGGCTCACGGCGATAGCGCTGCGCAGGTTGCCTTCAGCACTGTCGTTCAGCCAGATACCCTGGCCGAGATTCAGCGGCTTATCGTTAATCACGCGCGTCACAAACGTGGCATCCGCCGCGCCGGCCTCTTTCAGACGACCCGCGTTCAGCGCCTGCAGCGTCACCAGATCGGAGGCAACCACATCCAGCGTCAGCGTTTCATTATCGAGCTTCAGCGCTTCGCTCTGTTTTTCGCCCATCAGCAAGGCGCGCAGCTCTTCGGCAGTCGTGGCGGACTTCAGCTGTTCCGCCACCGCGTCATCGCTCAGGACATGCGTCAGCTGACGCAGCAGGCCTAAGTGTTCGTCGCTGCTGGCCGCGATCCCGATAGCCACATACGCCACCTGACCGTCGCCCCAGAGCACGCCCTGCGGGAACTGATAAACCTTAACGCCGGTTTTGAGGACCTGATCGCGGGTGTCGGTTGTGCCGTGAGGAATGGCAATGCCGTTGCCGAGGAAGGTTGAGGTCTGCTGCTCGCGGGCCAGCATGCCGTTGACATAGCCGTCCGCGACGTTACCCGCCTGCACAAGCGCAGCGGCAACCTGGCGAATAGCCTCTTCTTTATCCCCGGCCTGAGCGCCCGGGTGGATATCCTGAACAGATAACTGGAACATGGTTCTCCACTCCTGCTGAACTTGAATCGTTTCAGCTTTAATGAGAAAAAATGCGCTAGCCTGCTCCGTTTGTTAAAACAAGATAGCGCTGAAACGTTTCAAAAAGTCTTGCGCTTTCTGCAATACCTTGCAAGTAAACTCGTATTTCTGATGTCAGAATTTAGAGATACAGCACATTTCTTCTTCGCTGAGCTGAATGTTGCTGAAGTTCAGCAAGTCAGTTTCAGCTAAGTTCAGCCGGGTCTGAAGGAAGTTGAAATGCCATTTTGATTTTTCGTGGCATCCTTGACGCCACCCACTGTTTATTTTTTAGCTAACGGCGTAAACTCCGCCCCTCTCTGCTACTCGCTAATTATAAAACATGCATAACACCCCTGCGGCCGTCTCGCCGAAGCCCTTTGATTTAACCTCAGCGGCGTTCCTGGTTGTTGCCTTCTTCACGGGCATTGCCGGTGCGTTACAGACGCCGACATTGAGCCTGTTTCTGACCAACGAGGTTCACGTCCGTCCGGCGATGGTCGGCTTCTTTTTTACCGGAAGCGCCATCATCGGTATCCTGGTCAGCCAGTTTCTGGCGGGGCGATCCGACAGAAAAGGCGATCGCAAAAGTCTGATCGTTTTCTGCTGTCTGCTGGGTGTCATGGCCTGCGTTCTGTTTGCCTGGAACCGCAACTACTTCATTCTGCTTTTCATCGGGGTATTCCTGAGCAGCTTTGGCTCAACGGCGAACCCCCAGCTTTTCGCGCTGGCCCGCGAGCACGCCGACCATACCGGACGGGAAGCGGTGATGTTCAGCTCTGTCCTGCGCGCTCAGGTATCGCTGGCATGGGTGATTGGCCCGCCGCTGGCCTACGCCCTGGCGATGGGTTTTGGCTTTACGGTGATGTACCTGAGTGCGGCCGTCGCGTTTGTGGCGTGCGGTGCGCTGGTGTGGTTCTTCCTGCCGTCGATGCGCAAAGAACCGAAAGTGGCAACGGGCGTGCTGGAAGCGCCGCGCCGCAACCGCCGAGACGCCCTGATCCTGTTTGTTATCTGCACGCTGATGTGGGGCACTAACAGCCTGTATATCATCAATATGCCGCTGTTTATTATTGACGAACTGCACCTGCCGGAGAAGCTGGCGGGCATCATGATGGGCACCGCGGCCGGGCTTGAGATCCCGACGATGCTGATAGCGGGCTATTACGCAAAGCGCTTCGGCAAGCGTTTTTTAATGCGCATCGCCGCTGCCGCCGGTCTGCTGTTCTATATCGGTATGCTGACGGTACATACGCCGGGGCTGTTGCTGGCTTTACAGCTGCTGAACGCCATCTATATTGGCATTCTCGCCGGGATAGGCATGCTCTATTTCCAGGATCTGATGCCGGGCCAGGCAGGCTCTGCCACCACCCTTTATACTAATACCACCCGCGTGGGCTGGATTATCGCTGGCTCCCTGGCCGGCGTGGTGGCTGAAATCTGGAACTATCACACGGTGTTCTGGATTGCGCTGGTGATGTGTACGCTGACGCTCGGCTGTCTGGCGAAGATTAAAGACGTTTAAGGCGCGGTGAGCGCTTCCAGCTCAAGAAGGTACGTCATCGCCTGCTCGCGCGTGCTGCCGCACATTTCGGCCGTGGGCTGAAGCCCGGAGCAGACTTTCGGGCGCAGCGGCGAACCAAAGATCATACACAGGTTGGCTTCAGAGAGCTGAACGCAGCGGGTGTTGGCAGGCTTGCCCTCGGGCATTCCTGGAATGGGGCTTGAAATGGACGGTGCAGTACAGCACGCGCCACAATCGGGACGGCAATCCATAAATGCTCTCTTTCGCGGACGAATGCCCGTGCAGTCGGGCATCGCGCGCACAGTAACACCTTTTGCGTATTGATAGCAAAAGCCGCGAATTCCGCTTGCCTGAAAGGCCGCGCGCGAGTAATTTGGCGCGATATTTTTTACCTCCCGTAAACAGGATTACTGCAATGCCAAGAGCGAACGAAATTAAGAAAGGTATGGTGCTGAATTACAACGGCAAACTGCTGATTGTGAAAGATATCGATATTCAGGCCCCGAGCGCCCGTGGTGCAGCAACGCTGTACAAAATGCGTTTCGCCGATGTGCGTACCGGCCTGAAGGTAGAAGAGCGCTTTAAGGGTGATGATATCGTCGATACCGTGACCCTGACCCGTCGCTATGTTGATTTCTCCTACATCGACGGCAACGAATACGTGTTCATGGACAAAGAAGATTACACGCCGTACATCTTCACCAAAGATCAGATTGAAGAAGAGCTGCTGTTCATCCCTGAAGGCGGCATGCCTGACATGCAGGTTCTGACCTGGGACGGCGTGCTGCTGGCGCTGGAACTGCCGCAGACCGTCGATCTGGAAATCGTTGAAACCGCGCCAGGCATCAAAGGCGCGTCCGCAAGTGCCCGCAACAAACCGGCGACCCTGACCACCGGCCTGGTTGTACAGGTGCCGGAATACCTCTCCGCAGGCGAGAAAATCCGCATCCATATCGAAGAAAAACGCTATATGGGTCGCGCTGACTGAGTACGGCATGTGTCGGGTGGCGCTACGCTTACCCGACCTGCGAAAAAACCGGCCCAGAAGCCGGTTTTTGTGTTTTTGTACGCTGGGTAAGGCGAAGCCGCCACCCGGCAATTCCGGTTACAGAAGCTCCGGATACTTCGTCATCTTCAGCGCCAGCTCAACGCCGCGCACTTCCGCCATCCCTTTAAGACGGCCTATCGCCGAATAACCCGGGTTGGTTTTCTTACGCAGATCGTCCAGCATCTGGTGGCCGTGATCCGGACGGAACGGAATAGGACGCATATCGCCCGCCTGCTTACGACGCGCCTCTTCCGCCAGAATGGCGTCTACTACCGCGACCATATTCACATCGCCGCCCAGATGCGCGGCCTCGTGGAAGGTCTTTGGATTCTCTTCACGGCAGGTCGCGCGCAGATGCGTAAAGTGGATACGATCCCCAAAGGCTTCAATCATCTGCACCAGGTCGTTATCCGCCCGCACGCCGTAGGAGCCCGTACACATGGTAAAACCGTTATAGATGCTGTTGACCGTCTCTTTCAGCCACTGCATATCTTCAATGGTGGACACGATGCGCGGCAGGCCGAGGATAGGACGCGGTGGATCGTCCGGATGCACCGCCAGGCGCACGCCGACCTCTTCCGCGACCGGCACGATAGCGCGCAGGAAATACGCCATGTTTTCCCGCAGCTGCTGCTTATCGATATCGCCATATTCCGCCAGGCGCGCGCGGAACTGATCCAGCGTATAGCCCTCTTCCGCGCCGGGCAGGCCAGCAATGATATTGCGGGTCAGCTTTTCAATGTCCGCGTCGCTGGCGGCGTTAAACCACGCGCGCGCCTGCTCCAGCTCTTCCGCGGTATAGTCCGCGTCGGCGCCCGGGCGTTTCAGAATGTGCAGCTCAAACGCCGCAAAGGCGATCTGGTCGAAACGCAGCGCTTTTGAACCGTCCGGCATCTGATATTCAAGGTCGGTTCGCGTCCAGTCGAGGATAGGCATGAAGTTGTAGCAGACCGTATCAATACCGCAGGCCGCCAGGTTACGAATGCTCTGCTGGTAGTTCGCAATCCAGGTCTGGTACTCACCGGAATGGGTTTTGATATCCTCATGAACCGGAATGCTTTCCACGACAGACCAAGTTAACCCCTTCTCCGCCAGCAGCGCCTGACGCTGTTGAATTTCCTCTACCGGCCAAACCTGACCGTTAGGAATATGATGCAGCGCCGTGACCACACCCGTTGCGCCAGCCTGACGCACATCATCAAGAGAAACCGGATCGTTCGGCCCGTACCAACGCCACGTTTGTTCCATTGCCTCACCCTCTTAAGTTGTTATACCAATATGTGCTACTGCAATGACGACTACCATACATGTTTACCGTGAAGGGTCAATACAGCGCCACACATTGATTGATCAAACTCACAGAACGGGGATATTTACGGCTCACCAATTTTATTTGCTGTCATATAACTTTACACTGGCATTGTTAATTAATGGTTAATCAGGTGTGTATCTCATGAAGACAATTGCCTCCGCCGTCCTTCCTGCCCAGGTTCAGCAACCGCGCTACGATCGTGCGCAATTACGCTCCCGCATCGTACATTTTGGCTTTGGCGCGTTTCACCGTGCGCACCAGGCATTGTTAACAAATCGGGTGCTGAATGAAAAAGGCGGCGACTGGGGCATTTGCGAGATTAGCCTCTTCAGCGGCGACGTGCTGATGAGCCAGCTGCGCGCGCAGGATCATCTGTTCACGGTGCTGGAGAAAGGTGCTGAAGGCAATGAGGCCATTATCGTCGGTGCCGTCCATGAATGCCTGAACGCAAAGCTGGACTCTCTGCCCGCCATCATTGAGAAATTTTGTGAGCCGCAGGTCGCGATTGTGTCGCTTACCATCACGGAGAAAGGCTACTGCATTGACCCCGCCACCGGAAAGCTCGATCTGCACAACGCGCGCATTATCCATGACCTTGAGAACCCGGCAGAGCCGCATTCCGCCCCCGGGATCCTGGTCGAGGCGCTTCACCGCCGCCGCGAGCGCGGCCTGCCTGCCTTTACCGTGCTCTCCTGCGACAACATCCCTGATAACGGGCACGTGGTGAAAAACGCGGTGCTGGGCATGGCGCAAAAGCGTTCCGCGGAGCTGTCTGAATGGATTGATCGCCACGTGAGCTTCCCCGGAACGATGGTCGACAGGATTGTGCCCGCCGCCACGGAAGCCTCGCTGGCGGAAATTACCGACGCGCTGGGCGTAGACGATCCGTGCGCCATCAGCTGCGAGCCGTTTATTCAGTGGGTAGTGGAAGATAACTTTGTCGCTGGCCGTCCGGCGTGGGAAGTCGCGGGCGTTCAGATGGTGCAGGATGTTCTTCCGTGGGAACAGATGAAATTGCGCATGCTCAACGGCAGCCACTCTTTCCTGGCCTATCTCGGGTATCTTGCGGGCTACGCCCATATTAATGAATGCATGGAGGACGCCGCGTTCCGTGACGCCGCCCGTCGCCTCATGCTGGACGAGCAGGCGCCCACCCTACGCATCAAAGATGTTGACCTCACCGCCTATGCCGACAGCCTGCTGGAGCGCTTTGCCAACCCGGCGCTCCAGCATCGAACCTGGCAAATCGCGATGGACGGTAGCCAGAAACTGCCCCAGAGAATGCTGGACGGGATCCGCGTCCACCTTGAGCGAAAAACGCCGTGGCCGCTGCTGGCTCTGGGCGTGGCCGGCTGGATGCGCTACGTAAGCGGTACCGACGAACGTGGCAATGCGATTGACGTTCGCGATCCCCTTAGCGATAAAATCCGCGCGCTTGTCAGCGCCAGCGGCGACAGCGACCGCGTCAACGCGCTGCTGGGGCTGAGTGAAGTCTTTGGTCACGATCTCCCGCAAAACAGCCTGTTTGTGGAGGCTGTAAGCCAGGCATACCAGCGCATTACCCGCCACGGCGCGCGTCAGGCTGTTATCGAAACGTTAAATATTTAACGATTATTGCGCTTAAGGTGAACGGATGTGGCCTCCGTTCGCCCTTCCCCTTCTCACCGGTCACGTTTTTCGCCAGGATAGAGAGAAGTGTTATAGCATCACAATTCTCACCTGGAGCGCACGTGACCAAAACCAACCTCATCACCGGTTTTCTCGGCAGCGGTAAAACCACCTCAATTCTCCACCTGCTGGCAAATAAAGATCCGGCCGAGAAGTGGGCCGTGCTGGTTAATGAATTTGGCGAGGTGGGCATCGACGGCGCGTTGCTGTCATCCAGCGGCGCGATGATTAAAGAGATCCCCGGCGGATGCATGTGCTGCGTCAATGGCCTGCCGATGCAGGTCGGGCTCAATACGCTGCTGCGTCAGGGTAAACCCGACCGCCTGCTGATAGAACCCACCGGGCTGGGTCACCCGAAGCAGATCCTCGATTTACTGACCGCCCCGGTTTACGAGCCGTGGATCGACCTGCGCGCCACCCTGTGCCTGCTCGATCCGCGTCAGCTTCTGGATGAGAAAGCGGTAGCTAATGATAACTTCCGCGACCAGCTCGCCTCGGCAGACGTTATCGTTGCTAATAAAGAAGATCGCGCCACGGCTGAAAGCCAGGCCGCGCTGGAGGCGTGGTGGCAACATTTCGGCGGCAATCGCACGCGGGTGCAGGCCACTCAGGGAAATATTGATATCGCTCTGCTTGACCTTCCACGTCTCAACCTGGCTGAACTTCCGGCCAGCGCGGAACATGCTCATCGCCATCCGGTGAAACAGGGGCTAGCCGCCCTCAGCCTGCCAGAACATCAGCGCTGGCGTCGTAACCTGAACAGCGGTCAGGGATACCAGGCCTGCGGGTGGATTTTTGATGCTGACACCGTTTTCGATACCATCGGGATCCTGGAGTGGGCCCGACATGCTCCCGTCGATCGCGTTAAGGGGATCATGCGCACGCCGGACGGCCTGGTGCGGATCAACCGTCAGGGCGACGATTTCTTTATTGAAACGCAAAATGTGGCGCCGCCCGATAGCCGAATAGAGTTAATTAGTGCGGTTAACGCCGACTGGAATGCCCTCCAGTCCAGCCTGTTGAGGATTCGTTTAAGTTCGGGCGGCTAACGTTGCCCCAGTTTTCACACTATGCAGAACGTTATGACAACTCGATTTCCCCTGATATTACTGCTTAATGTCGCCGGTCTGGCGCTTTTCTTCTCCTGGTATATCCCGGCAGATCATGGTTTCTGGTTCCCGCTGGACTCTGCCATTTTTCACTTCTTCAACCAGGAGCTGGTGAAGAGCAACGCATTCCTGTGGCTGGTGGCTATTACCAACAACCGCGCCTTCGACGGCTTCTCGCTGCTGGCGATGGGCTGCCTGATGCTCTCCTTCTGGCTGAAAGAAGATAAGGCGGGACGCAGACGTATTCTGATAATCGGCCTGGTGATGCTGCTGTTTGCCGTTGTCATCAACCAGCTGGCCACCGCGATTATTCCGGTTAAGCGTTCCAGCCCCACGCTCTTCTTCACCGATATTCATCGCGTCAGCGAACTGCTGCATATTCCAACGAAAGATGCGTCGAAGGACAGTTTCCCCGGCGATCACGGCATGATGCTGCTTATTTTTTCCGCTATCATGCTTCGCTATTTCGGCAGAAAAGCGTTTGCCATAGCCCTGATTATTTTTGTGGTTTTTGCCTTCCCGCGCGTCATGATTGGCGCTCACTGGTTCACCGATATTGTCGTCGGTTCGCTTTCCGTGGCGCTGATTGCGCTGCCGTGGTGCTTAATGACCCCGCTGAGCGACGGGATAATAGCGCTGTTCGATCGCTATCTTCCCGGCAAAACGCAACAACAATTAAACAAATAACCAACCTAAATTAACCTGCACTATCAGGGATCGACATGATCCCTGATAGCGTTCTCGCCACGCACTTTCCCCACTGTCATATTCTCGTCATCATATTCATGATAGAAATGAAGCAATTGCACGATAAAACATCGGATCTGACTGCATTTTGAGCAATTCCGGATTTTTACTTTCTGTATCACATTTTCTTATAAAAAAAAGGCTTTTTTTACTCGCAATACCCCAGGCAATCGGTTAATCTCGAACTCGTTTTGCCCCATAGAGATAATTATTTCGATGGCGAATATTTTTGTGCGCTATGCCACAAATGTGACCAGAAACAATTGTCTCAATGTGAACAGATAATTAGTCTCGTCACGTTTGGCATTTTTATAACGATATTTGTCGTTAAGGACTTCAAGGGAAAATAAACAACATGGTCAAATCTCAACCGTTTCTGAGATATATCTTACGGGGGATCCCGGCGATAGCAGTCGCGGTACTGTTATCTGCATGTAGTACATCGAACACCGCAAAGAATATGCATCCTGAGACGCGTGTTGTGGGAATGGAAGATTCCTCTTCACTGCAAGCCTCTCAGGATGAATTTGAAAATATGGTACGTAATCTGGACGTGAAGTCCCGCATTATGGACCAGTATGCTGACTGGAAAGGCGTGCGCTATCGTCTTGGCGGCAGCACGAAAACGGGTATTGATTGTTCCGGTTTTGTACAGCGTACGTTCCGCGAGCAATTTGGGTTAGATCTTCCGCGTTCAACTTATGAACAGCAGGAGATGGGCAAGTCGATTTCACGTACCAAACTGCGCACCGGTGATTTAGTCCTGTTCCGTGCCGGTTCTACAGGTCGACATGTTGGCATCTACATTGGTAACGATCAGTTCGTCCATGCCTCCACCAGCAGCGGTGTGACCATTTCCAGCATGAACGAACCATACTGGAAGAAGCGCTACAACGAAGCGCGTCGCGTACTGACCCGCAGTTAATATGATAATTGTATCGTTGGTTATCCCTTGGCTGACGATATGATGAAAAAAAGCACTGCTTAGGCAGTGTTTTTTTTTGCCCATTACACTGAATACATCCAGCGGCATTTCAGGAATCACGACGTCTATGTTTACCCGCTACTTCTCCAGCAATCGCAAGATACTGATCCTCAGCATTATCACAGGCCTGATCGCCGCCCTGCTCCTGGGTTCGTTGCAATTTTTCTGGAGCTACCACAAGCGGGAAGTCAAATTCGACGCCCTGATCCACGACATCAGCATCTACATGGAGAGCTATTTCGACGAGCTAAAGAACGCTATCGATGTTCTCCAGCCGCTCACGCTAAATAGCTGTCACGACGTCAACCAGGAGCTCACCTCGCGCGCCGCCTTTAGCATTAACGTTCGCGCGTTCCTGCTGGTCAGAGACAAAATGGCCTTCTGCTCTTCTGCCACCGGTCCGATGAATGCCCCGATGCAGGAGCTGATACCCGAGCTGCACATCGACAAGCAGATCGATATGGCGTTGCTTCCGGGCACCCCCATGTTGCCCAATAAGCCCGCCATTGCCATCTGGTATCGTAACCCGCTGGTGAAGGACGGCGGCGTGTTCACCTCGGTGAATATCAATCTCACGCCTTACCTGCTCTACACCGCGCGTCAGGACGAGTTCGCCGGCATCGCCCTCATCATTGGCGATAAGGCGCTGTCAACGCGATCCAGTACGCTGGTCAGGGCGAGCGACCTGCATGAAATCCCGGCCCGCATCGCGACGCTAAAAGACGTCCCTCTGACGATCGAACTGTATGCGGATGCCTGGACAAGCGATGAAATTCTCTACGCCCTCTTCTTTGGGCTGGTATGCGGTATTTGTGCCGGATCGCTCAACTACTACATCCTGAGTATTCGGCTCAACCCGGGTAAAGAGATTTTAAGCGCCATCAAGCGCGGCCAGTTTTACGTAGTTTATCAGCCCGTCGTCGATGCCAAATCGCTCCGGATGACCGGGCTTGAAGTCCTGATGCGCTGGAAGCACCCGACAATGGGGGAAATTCCGCCGGACGCGTTTATCAACTTTGCTGAAGCGCAGAAGCTCATTGTCCCGCTGACGCTGCATCTCTTTGACCTCATCATTCACGATGCTCCCGTGTTGCAAACGCTGCTACCGCCGGGCGCGAAGGTGGGCATCAACATTGCGCCGGGGCACCTGCATTCTGAAAGCTTCAAAGACGATATGCGCACCTTCAAAGCGTTGCTGCCGCCGGATTATTTCCAGATCGTGCTGGAAATTACCGAGCGCGACATGCTTAACCATCGGGAGGCCAATAGCCTCTTCGAATGGCTGCATAACGAAGGGTTTGAGATAGCCATCGATGATTTTGGCACCGGCCACAGCGCGCTGATTTATCTTGAGCATTTCACCATGGACTATCTCAAGATCGACCGTGGTTTTGTTAATGCGATAGGTACGGAGACCGTGACCTCGCCGGTGCTGGATGCCGTCCTGACGCTGGCAAGACGCATGAATATGTTGACCGTCGCCGAAGGGGTGGAAACGCCGGAACAGGCTGCATGGCTGCGCGAGCACGGCGTTAACTACCTGCAAGGCTACTGGATTAGCCGCCCGATGCCGCTGGCGCAGTTCCGCGAATGGCGGCCTGATATTTCGCCCGAGGACGATTAATTTCACATTGCCCGTGACGTCACTTATTATTCAGCTTAACCGAGCCGGTCTGTCATAGAGGGAGCCGCCGCCAGATGCTTATGCGCTTCATGTTGCTGATGTTGGCATTAACGAGCCTGTCCAGCCGGGCGCAGGCCATCAAAGAAAATATCGCCTTCGCGGTGATTGGCGAGCCGAAATACGCGGTCAATTTTACGCACTTTGATTACGTCAACCCTGCCGCGCCGAAGGGCGGTAAGGTCACGCTTTCCGCCACGGGAACGTTCGATAACTTCAACCGCTTCGCCCTGCGCGGCGTGGCGGCCGCGCGAACGGAATCGCTTTACGATACGCTCTTCGTTACGTCTGATGATGAACCCGGCAGCTACTATCCGCTGATTGCCGATAACGTGCGTTACGCCGATAACTTTTCCTGGGCGGAGATCTCGCTGAACCCGCGGGCGCGTTTTCACGACGGTACGCCGGTTAAGGCCAGCGACGTTGCGTTCACCTTCCATAAATTTATGACCGAAGGCGTACCTCAGTTTCGCATCGTGTACAAAGGCGCATCCGTCAGCGCCATTGCGCCGCTTACAGTTCGCATCGCGCTGAGCGAACCCAACAAAGAGAATATGCTCAGTCTGTTCTCGCTGCCGGTGATGCCGGAATCGTTCTGGAAAAATCATAAGCTAAGCGACCCGCTCTCCACGCCGCCCCTGGCAGGCGGCCCCTACCGCATCACCGACTGGCGCATGGGGCAATATGTCGTTTACTCTCGCGTTAAAGACTACTGGGCGGCCAGTCTGCCGGTAAACCGCGGGCGCTGGAACTTCGACACCCTTCGCTATGATTACTACCTCGACGATAACGTGGCGTTTGAAGCCTTCAAGGCCGGAGCCTTCGATTTGCGCGTCGAGAGCAGCGCCAAAAACTGGGCGACCCGCTATATCGGTAAAAATTTTGCCAAAGGCTATATCGTCAAAGACGAGCACAAAAATGAGTCTGCTCAGGACACCCGCTGGCTGGCGTTTAATATTCAGCGCCCGGTATTTACTGACCGTCGGGTGCGGGAAGCGATATCTTTGGCCTTTGATTTTGAATGGATGAACAAAGCGCTGTTTTACGGGGCCTACAGCCGTGCCAACAGCTATTTCCAGAACACAGAGTACGCCGCGCGGGATTATCCGAAAGCCGACGAACTGGTCCTGCTGGCGCCGCTGAAATCAGAGGTACCGCCGCAGGTGTTCACCACCGTGTTTCAGCCGCCCGCGTCGAAGGGAGACGGTTACGATCGCGACAACCTCCTGAAAGCCAGCAGGCTGCTGGATGACGCAGGCTGGCACCTGAAAAATCAAAAGCGCGTGGACGACAAAACGGGTAAGCCTCTCAGCTTTGAGCTGCTGCTCTCGTCCGGGGGCAACGATCAGTGGGTACTGCCGTTTAAGCATAACCTTGAGCGGCTGGGCGTGACCATGAACATTCGTCAGGTCGATAACGCCCAGATCACCAGCCGCATGCGCAGCCGTGATTACGACATGATGCAGCGCCTGTGGCCCGCGCAGCCCTGGCCCAGCTCGGACCTGCAAATCTCCTGGGCCTCCAGCTACATCGACTCCTCGTACAATGCGCCGGGGGTAAAAAGCCCGGCGGTTGACGCGCTGATTGCGAAAATCGTGGCGGCGCAGGGGGATAAAGAAAAGCTCCTGCCGCTCGGGCGCGCGCTCGACAGGGTCTTAACCTGGAACTACTACATGCTGCCGATGTGGTACATGGGCGAAGACCGCCTTGCGCGCTGGGATAAGTTCTCCGTGCCTGCCGTGCGCCCCGTCTATTCCCTGGGCTTTGATACCTGGTGGTATGACGTTAACAAAGCCGCCAGACTTCCCGCTGAGCGGCGATAGGGAATCATTATGGGCGCCTATCTTATCCGTCGTCTCCTGCTTGTCATCCCCACCCTGTGGGCCATCATCACGATTAACTTTTTTATCGTGCAAATCGCCCCTGGCGGCCCGGTCGATCAGGCCATTGCCGCCATTGAATTTGGCAACAGCGGCGGCATGCCGGGCGGCGGCGGTGAAGGCATGGGCGCGAGCCATGCGCGCACCGGCGTTGGCAACATCAGCGAAAGTCATTATCGCGGCGGACGCGGTTTGGATCCGGAAGTGATCGCCGAGATCACCCACCGCTACGGCTTTGACAAACCGATTCACGAACGCTATTTCAAAATGCTCTGGGATTACATTCGCTTTGATTTTGGCGACAGCCTGTTTCGCAGCGCGTCAGTGTTAACGTTGATTAAGCAAAGCCTGCCGGTTTCGATCACGCTGGGGCTGTGGGGAACGCTGATTATCTATCTGGTCTCTATCCCACTTGGGATCCGCAAAGCGGTACATAACGGCAGCCGCTTCGATATCTGGAGCAGCACGTTCATCATCATCGGCTATGCCATCCCGGCGTTCCTGTTTGCCGTCCTGCTGATCGTCTTTTTTGCCGGGGGCAGCTATTTCGACCTCTTCCCGCTGCGGGGGCTGGTCTCCGCCGATTTCAGTTCCCTGCCGTGGTATCAGAAAATCACCGACTACCTCTGGCATATCACGCTGCCGGTGCTGGCCACGGTCATTGGCGGGTTTGCCGCCCTGACCATGTTGACCAAAAATTCCTTTCTCGATGAAATTCGCAAGCAGTACGTCGTGACGGCCCGCGCCAAGGGCGTGAGCGAGAAGCAGATCATGTGGAAACACGTGTTCCGCAACGCCATGCTGCTGGTGATCGCCGGATTCCCGGCCACGTTTATCGGCATGTTTTTTACCGGCTCGCTGCTGATCGAGGTGATGTTCTCGCTCAACGGTCTGGGGCTGCTGGGCTATGAGGCTACCGTATCGCGTGACTATCCGGTCATGTTCGGCACGCTCTATATTTTTACCCTGATTGGCCTGCTGCTGAATATCATCAGCGATATCAGCTATACGCTGGTCGATCCCCGAATTGATTTTGAGGGCCGCTGATGCCGCGTTTAAGCCCCGTCAACCAGGCCCGCTGGGCCCGCTTTCGCCACAACCGCCGCGGCTACTGGTCGCTGTGGATTTTTGCCGTCCTGTTTGCCTTGAGCATGTGTTCGGAGCTGATCGCCAACGACAGGCCGCTGCTGGTGCATTTTAACGACCGCTGGTACGTGCCGGCGATCGCCAACTACAGCGAAAGCGACTTTGGCGGCCCGTTTGCAACGCCGGCGGAGTATCAGGATCCGTGGCTGCGCCAGCAGATTGAGCAGCACGGCTGGGCGCTCTGGGCGCCGATACGCTTTGGCGCAAACAGCATTAACTTTGCTACCACAACCCCATTCCCTTCTCCGCCCTCCGCGCAAAACTGGCTGGGGACGGATGCCAACGGCGGCGACGTGCTGGCGCGCATCCTGTACGGCACGCGCATTTCGCTGCTCTTTGGGCTGATGCTGACGCTCTTCTCAAGCGTAATGGGCGTGGTAGCGGGCGCCGTTCAGGGCTACTACGGCGGGAAAATTGACCTGTGGGGCCAGCGGGTGATTGAAGTCTGGTCAGGCATGCCGACGCTGTTTTTGATCATCCTGCTTTCCAGCGTGGTGCAGCCCAACTTCTGGTGGCTGTTAGGCATCACCGTCCTGTTCGGCTGGATGGCGCTGGTGGGCGTGGTGCGGGCCGAGTTTCTGCGCACCCGCAATTTCGACTATATTCGCGCCGCGCAGGCGCTTGGCGTGAGCGACCGGGGGATCATATTCCGCCATATGCTGCCCAACGCCGTGGTGGCCACGCTCACCTTCCTGCCGTTTATTCTCTGCAGCTCCATCACCACCCTCACCTCGCTGGATTTTCTGGGCTTCGGCCTGCCGCTGGGCTCTCCGTCGCTCGGTGAACTGCTGCTGCAGGGCAAGAACAACCTGCAGGCGCCGTGGTTAGGCATCGCCGCCTTTCTTTCAGTCGCCGTGCTGCTGTCGCTGCTGATTTTTATCGGCGAAGCCGTGCGCGATGCCTTCGATCCGAACAAGGCGGTATAAGATGACCCAGCCCCTTCTCAATATTGATAACCTGTCGATTGCTTTTTCCACGCAGGGCGAGACGCGCAGCGTGGTCACCGACCTGTCGCTGCAGATCCAGCCCGGTGAAACGCTGGCCCTGGTGGGTGAGTCAGGTTCAGGCAAGAGCGTCTCGGCGCTCTCCATCCTGCGGCTGCTGCCTTCTCCGCCGGTCAGCTACCCGCAGGGGGATATTCTGTTCCACGGCCGTTCGCTGCTGCACGCCGACGAACCTACCCTGCGCGGCATTCGCGGCAATAAAATCGCGATGATCTTCCAGGAGCCGATGGTTTCGCTTAACCCCCTGCACAGCCTGGAAAAACAGCTCTATGAAGTGCTCTCCCTGCACAGGGGGATGCGCAAAGAGGCCGCGCGGGGCGAAATTCTGGACTGTCTGGAACGCACCGGCATCCGCAACGCGGCCAAACGGCTGAATGATTTCCCGCATCAGCTCTCCGGCGGCGAGCGCCAGCGGGTGATGATCGCCATGGCCCTGCTTACGCGCCCCGAGCTGTTGATTGCCGACGAGCCCACAACGGCGCTGGACGTGACGGTACAGGCGCAAATACTGACGCTGCTGCGGGAGCTGCGCGACGAGCTGAACATGAGCCTGCTGTTTATCACGCACAACCTGAGCATTGTGAGAAAGCTGGCCGACAGCATCGCGGTGATGCAAAACGGACGCTGTGTGGAACAGAACAGCGCCTCCACGCTGCTGAGCGCGCCACAGCACCCCTATACGCAGCGGCTGCTCGACAGCGAACCCTCAGGCGACCCGGTTCCCCTCACGGCCGACAGGACGCCATTGCTGCGCGTTGAGGATCTCTCCGTTTCGTTCCCGATCCGCAAAGGTATTCTGCGGCGCGTTGTCGATCGCAACTTGGTGCTGAAAAACATCCGCTTCTCGCTGCGCCCGGGGGAATCCCTGGGGCTGGTGGGCGAATCCGGGTCGGGTAAAAGCACCACCGGTCTGGCGCTGCTGCGCCTGATTGCCTCCGAGGGCGAGATCCTCTTTGACGACATGCCGCTGCACCGCTGGAGCCGCCGCCAGATGCTGCCCGTGCGGCCCCGCATGCAGGTGGTGTTTCAGGATCCCAACTCCTCGCTTAACCCGCGGCTCAGCGTGTTACAGATTATCGAAGAGGGCCTGCGCGTGCACCGGCCTGGCCTGAGCGCGCAGCAGCGCGAGCAGGAGGTCATGCGGGTCATGACCGAAGTGGGTTTAGATGCCGAGACGCGCCACCGCTATCCGGCTGAATTCTCCGGCGGGCAGCGCCAGCGTATCGCCATCGCCCGCGCGCTGATCCTCAAACCGGAGCTGATTATTCTGGATGAACCGACGTCGTCGCTGGACAGAACCGTTCAGGCGCAGATCCTGGCGCTGCTGAAAGGGCTTCAGGAAAAGCACCGGCTGGCCTATATCTTTATCAGCCATGATCTACAGGTGGTGCGGGCGCTATGCCATCAGGTGATTGTGTTGCGTCAGGGAGAGGTGGTCGAGCAGGGCGAGTGCCAGCGCGTGTTCAGCGCGCCAACGCAGCGCTACACGCGCCAGCTGTTGTCGGCGGACTAGCGGTCAGAACGGGTACTGGCCGGAAAAAGGCTCGGCAATCGCAACGCCAAAATTCTTCAGGCGGCAGGTGGCGGCAAACTCGTCCTGGCTTTTCACAAACAGGCACGGCTCACCTTCGCACTCCAGCACGGAGCTGTCCACTTCGATATCCGTCAGGGCCTGGCTGAGACGCTCCATCACCCGCCATGCATTTTCGTCGCTCGGGCTCAGCAGCTTGAGCGCCACCAGGCAGTTGTCACAGCCCGCGACGTTTTGCGGAATCGGTTCAACTTTCGAACCAGCAAAACCCGCCGACCAGCGATAGCTCTGGGGCAAGCGATGGATAATAGAAAGTTGTAATGTATTCACGTTCGTTCCCCGGAAGCAAAATTTACTTCACAATTTATTTACATTTATAGTAACACATCATCGCCAGCCTGCACTATTCAGCGCTTTTTTATCGGTATCCAGGCTCGCGTCGGCGCTATATGTACCCGTTTCTGCGATCTAACTCAACCTTTTTGAATACAATGATGTGACTTTTTACACAAATAGATTTTACATAAAATAAACAAACACAGCATAAACGAACGGGGTTTGGTTGATATGCGTCAACAAAAAAGGCCCTGCCGGGCCTTCTCTGTGTTTTAGTGCGCCGCTTTTCGCGGTCGACTGGCGTAGAGATAGAAGAGTATCGAGCCGGTCGCGCAAAACGCCATCGCCCACAGCATGGGCCATGCCGTCGTAAAGGTGGCCATCGACAGCAACGCGCCAACAATAGCGCCGATGCCGAAGCGGAACGTCCCCGCCAGGGATGATGCGGTTCCCGCCATGTGCGGAAACTCATCCAGGATCACCGCCATCGCGTTGGACGACACCATCGACACGCAGCCGACAAAGGCCGCCACGCCGACCACCAGCGCCCAGAAGCCCACGCCGAGAAACGCGCTCGCCACCAGCCAGATAGCCATCACAAACTGGATCCACAGCCCGGCGCGGAACATATTCAGCGCCCCCACCCGCCGGACAAAGCGGCTGTTGATGATGGTCATGATGAACAGGAAGACGATGTTCAGCGCAAAGTAATAGCCGAAGTGCTGCGGCGAAACGTGGTTCAGCTCGATGTAGACAAACGGCCCGGCGCTCAGGAAGGAGAACATCCCGGCAAAGCTGAACCCGCTCGCCAGCATATAGCTCAGCACGCGCTTGTGGCGAAAAAGCGAGGCAAAGTTGCCCATTGTGGTGCGAATGTGGAACTTCTGGCGGCGCTCGACGGGAAGCGTTTCATCAATAAAGAAGAAAATCATCGCCGAAGCCAGCAGCGCGGCCAGGGCCAGGATCCAGAAAATGACATGCCAGCTAAACCACGCCAGCACCGCACCACCGGCCATCGGCGCCACCAGCGGCGCAATCGTCGTCACCAGCATGACAAACGACATCATGCGGGAGAACTCTTCTTTCGGGTAGATGTCGCGCATCAGGGCGTTGATCACCACGCTCGCAGCGGCAGCGGCCAGTCCGTGCAGGAAGCGCATGACGATGAGCTGGTCAATACTCTGCGCCAGCGCACAGGCAACCGCCGCGGCCGCAAAGACCAGCGTCCCGCCCAGAATGACGGGCTTGCGTCCAAGGCTGTCCGCCATCGGGCCATAAAACAGCTGGCCGAGGGCAAAGCCGAGAATGTAGGTGCTGAGCGTCATCTGCGCGCTGCCCGCCGGGACGCCAAACTGCGCAGAAATCACCGGCAGCGCGGGCAGGTACATATCAATAGACAGCGGCATCAGCATGGCCAGCAGGCCAAGAATGAAGACGATTTTGAACGACGAGTGTGGCCTGGTGGTCACAGAGCTCTCCTGAAATTAGTGCGAAGGCAGACCGACGCTGGCGATCTCTTCTTCCGTTAACGGGCGATATTCGCCTGGCGCCAGGTCGGGATCGAGTTCAATCGCACCAATCCGCTCGCGGTGCAGGCCAACAACGTGGTTCCCCACCGCGGCAAACATGCGTTTCACCTGATGGTAGCGCCCTTCGCTGATGGTCAGGCGAACTTCCGTCGGCGTGATCACCTCAAGCACCGCCGGTTTGGTCAGGTCTTTTTCATTATGCAGCTGAACGCCTTTCGCGAAGTGTTCTGCCGTGTCATCCGCAACCGGCGACTCCAGCGTGACCAGATAGGTTTTCTCGCAGTGGTGGCGCGGAGAGGTGATGCGGTGCGACCACTGCCCGTCGTCGGTCATCAGCACCAGCCCGGTGGTGTCGATATCGAGACGGCCTGCGGCGTGCAGCTTGTGCGCCACCGGTTCATCGAGGAAATAGAGCACCGTCGGGTGATCCGGATCGTCCGTTGAGCAGACGTAGCCTTCCGGCTTGTTGAGCATGAAGTAGCGCGGACCGTGCTGCTGGGTCAGCGGATTGCCGTCATACGCCACCTGATGGTCAGGTTGCAGTTTGAACGCGCTGTCTCTCACAATGTCGCCATCCACGGTAACGCGGCTGGCGCGAATTTCGCGCCCGGCAATAGCGCGGCTTACGCCGAGTTGCTGAGCGATAAACTTATCAAGTCGCATGAAATCTTTTTAGCCTTAATGGTGCTGGAAGTCGGACAACGGGTCCGAAAAAAGAAGCAGTCTGGAACGGTTCAGTATAATGGTCTGGTTGCGCCACTCAAGGGAAAAAGTTTCGTGGCATACTATCTATACCCTAAATAATTCGAGTTGCATGCAGGCGGCAAAGGAGTGAATCTCCGGGAGCTTACATAAGTAAGTGACCGGGGTGAACGAGTGCAGCCAACGCACAGGCAACTTGAAGTATGACGGGTATATGTGCGGAATAACGAAACCGAGACCCTATGACTTTTACACTTCGTCCCTATCAGCAGGAAGCCGTTGACGCCACCCTCGCCTGGTTCCGCAAACATCGCGAGCCGGCGGCGATTGTGCTCCCGACCGGCGCAGGCAAAAGCCTGGTCATTGCCGAACTGGCGCGCCTGGCCCGCGGCCGCGTGCTGGTGCTGGCGCACGTCAAAGAGCTTGTCGAGCAAAACCATGCCAAGTACCGTGCGCTTGGGCTGGAAGCCGATATTTTCGCGGCCGGGCTGAAGCGCAAAGAGAGCCACGGCAAAGTGGTCTTTGGCAGCGTGCAGTCGGTGGCCCGCAATCTGGATCGGTTTCGCAGCGAATTTTCGCTGCTGATTGTCGACGAATGCCACCGCATCAGCGATGACGACGACAGCCAGTATCAGCAAATCCTGACTCACCTTAAAGCGGTGAACCCTCACCTGCGCCTGCTCGGCCTGACGGCGACCCCGTTTCGCCTGGGGAAAGGCTGGATCTATCGCTACCATTATCACGGCATGGTGCGTGGCGATGAAAAAGCGCTGTTCAGCGACTGCATCTACGAACTTCCGCTGCGCTACATGATTAAACATGGCTACCTGACGCCGCCCGAGCGGCTGGATATGCCGGTGGTGCAGTACGATTTCAGCCGTCTGCAGGCGCAGAGCAACGGGTTATTCAGCGAAGCGGATCTTAACCAGGAGCTGAAAAAGCAAAAGCGCATTACGCCGCATATCGTCAGCCAGATAGAGGAGTTCGCCGCGACGCGCAAAGGGGTGATGATCTTTGCCGCCACCGTTGAGCACGCGCTCGAAATCACCGGCCTGCTGCCCTCCGCCGACGCGGCGTTAATCACCGGTGAGACGCCCGGCGCGGAGCGCGACAGCCTGATTAACGCGTTTAAGGCCCAGCGGTTCCGCTATCTGGTCAACGTCTCGGTATTGACCACTGGCTTTGACGCCCCGCACGTCGATCTGATTGCCATTTTGCGCCCGACCGAATCCGTCAGCCTGTATCAGCAGATTGTTGGTCGCGGCCTGCGTCTGGCCCCGGGAAAAACCGACTGCCTGATTCTGGATTATGCCGGTAACCCGCACGATCTCTATACGCCAGAGGTCGGCGCGCCAAAAGGGAAAAGCGACAACGTGCCCGTGCAGGTCTTTTGCCCTGCCTGCGGGTTTGCCAACACCTTCTGGGGCAAAACCACCGCCGACGGCACGCTCATCGAACACTTTGGCCGCCGCTGTCAGGGCTGGTTTGAAGATGATGACGGGCATCGCGAGCAGTGCGATTTTCGTTTCCGCTTTAAAAACTGCCCGCAGTGCAACGCCGAAAACGACATTGCCGCTCGCCGCTGCCGCGAGTGCGACACGGTGCTGGTTGATCCGGACGATATGCTGAAAGCGGCATTAAAGCTGAAGGACGCGCTGGTGCTGCGCTGTTCCGGCATGGCCTTACAGCCCGGTGCCGATGAAAAAGGCGAATGGTTGAAAATCACCTATTACGATGAAGACGGGGCGGACGTCAGCGAGCGCTTCCGGGTGCAGACGCCCGCCCAGCGAATGGCCTTCGAACAGCTGTTTATCCGCCCGCACACCCGCACGCCGGGCGTGCCTTTGCGCTGGATCACCGTGGCCGATATCGTGCATCAGCAGGTGCTGCTGCGCCATCCCGATTTCGTGGTCGCCCGCAAAAAAGGTCAGTTCTGGCAGATACGTGAGAAGGTCTTTGACTACGAAGGGCGCTTCCGTCGCGCCAACGAATTGCGCGGGTAGCGGGACTTTTCATTGATGTGAGGGGCATTTGAGTATAAAATGCCGCCCGCTTCACATCCGTGAGGCAGAACACTCGCCTGCTGCTGGGTCGCCTGTAGTAGGGTTTTAAATACAGAGAGAAATCAATGTTTACTATCGAAGCAGAAGTACGTAACGTGCAGGGTAAGGGTGCGAGCCGCCGCCTGCGTACCGCTAACAAGTTCCCGGCTATCGTTTACGGTGGCGAAGCTGCTCCAGTTGCAATCGAACTGGATCACGACAAACTGTGGAACCTGCAGACCAAAGCTGAATTCTACAGCGAAGTTCTGACCATCGTTGTTGGCGGTAAAGAAGAAAAAGTGAAAGTTCAGGCTGTTCAGCGTCACGCGTTCAAGCCAAAACTGACTCACATCGACTTCGTTCGCGCGTAATCGCAAACACGTCGAAAAAAACCCCGCTTCTGCGGGGTTTTTTGTGCCTGCTATTTACCGCCCGACGTGCGGCGCTGAAGCTGATCGCGCAGGTTCGGCGGCGTGCCTTTGATGGTCAGCGTGTCGGTGGCCGGATCCCAGAAGATACGTTCCCCCAGCAGCATCGCGTCAAAGTTGATGGTTAACCCACCGCCGCTGCCGGCAAACTTGGTTAGCTGACGCAGCGTGCTGCGATCCGCCGGGAAGCTCTCTTCGAGCTCATAGCCCTTTTCAGCGGTAAATTCCTGGAAGCTGACTTCGCTGACGCCCGCCAGCTCTTTTGACAGCGACTCCAGCTCAATCTCTTCCCCTGCCTGCAGCTGTTCGTTGCAGTAGCTGTAAACCTGCTGGCGCACCGTCTGGCGCTCAGATTTATCGAGCTGCGCTTCAGCCGTGAAGTCGTCTACCGCCTGGAGCAGCCCTTTGTTCTGCGCTTTGGCGTTGAGACCTTCGCTGGCACCCAGGAAATCCATAAAGAAATCCGCCACTTTGCGGCCCACGCGCCCCTTCAGGAAAGTCAGGTAGCGGGTCGACTCCGGGTTGGTTTCCCATTCGGTCAAATCAATACGCGCCACGATATCCGCATGGTTGATATCCAGATAATGCGTTGAGCTAATGTCCAGCTGCTCGTTCACGCGCATGCTGCTTAAGTTGTTCAGCACGGAAACCAGCAGATACTCGACCGCCAGATAGCGGTAGTGGCAGAACAGCACGATCCCGCCGTCGGCGAAGGGATATTTCGCCAGCTCGTCGCGCAGACGCCCGGTTGCGGCGCGGCTAAACGCCAGGAAATCCTCCTCGCCCTGACGCTGCAGGCGCAGGCTATCAGCCAGTTCACTCTCTTCGCTGAACAGACCATAGGCTTTATTTTTGGCGCTGTAGACGCGATGCAGCTCTGCCATCATCTCCACCACGGTCGCCGTGGGTTCCAGTAACGAATCGCGCAGCACCACTTCAAGGGTTTGCTCATCACGCTTGATAAGCTGGTGCAAGGCAATCTGGTTGATTTCCAGACTCATGATAAACTCTCCTTTTAGACCGGGCGGTATTCAACCACCACCAGGACATGTGTGCAACAACAGATAAAAAAGGGGAAAAAAAGCTGTTGCTACGGTAATATGTTGCCCTTTCATCAACAAACTGATTTTGATTTATGCCACAACATTCCCGCTACAGTGATGAACACGTTGAACAACTGCTCAGTGAGCTGGTCAACGTACTGGAAAAACATAAAACGCCGACCGATCTCTCCCTGATGGTTTTGGGAAATATGGTCACCAACCTGATTAACACCAGCGTTGCTCCGGCTCAGCGTCAGGCGATCGCAAAATCTTTCGCCCAGGCTTTACAATCGTCCGTCAGCAACGACCCGGCCCATTAAGGGATACGAACAACAGTTTATGGTGACGAATCGTCAGCGCTATCGTGAAAAAGTCTCCCAGATGGTCAGCTGGGGGCACTGGTTTGCCCTGTTCAACATTCTGCTGGCGGCGGTCATTGGCTGTCGCTATCTGTTTGTCGCAGACTGGCCAACCACGCTAACCGGGCGTATCTACTCCTGGATAAGCGTTGTCGGACACTTTAGCTTTTTGGTTTTCGCCACCTATCTGCTGATCCTGTTCCCTCTGACGTTTATCGTCATGTCGCAGCGTCTGATGCGGTTCTTGTCCGTCATCCTTGCGACGGTGGGGATGACGCTGCTGCTTATCGACAGTGAAGTCTTCACCCGCTTCCACCTCCATCTCAACCCCATCGTCTGGGAACTGGTGATTAACCCCGACCAGAACGAAACGGCACGCGACTGGCAGCTGATGTTTATCAGCGTTCCGGCAATCCTGCTGATTGAGATGCTGTTTGCCACCTGGAGCTGGCAAAAACTGCGCAGCCTGACCCGTCGACGCCACTACGCGAAGCCCGTCGCCGCGCTCTTTTTCGTCTCCTTTATCAGTTCGCACATCATGTACATCTGGGCGGATGCGAACTTCTATCGCCCGATCACCATGCAGCGCGCCAACCTGCCGCTCTCCTATCCGATGACGGCCCGTCGCTTCCTTGAGAAACACGGCCTGCTTGATGCGCAGGAGTACCAGCGCCGCCTGGTCGAACAGGGTAATCCGGAAGCCGTCAGCGTGCAGTATCCGCTGAGCGACCTGCGCTATCGCGATATGGGCCGCGGACAAAACGTCCTGCTGATCACCGTGGACGGTCTGAACTATTCCCGTTACGAGAAGCAGATGCCGGTGCTGGCCGATTTCGCGAGTCAAAACGTCTCGTTTACTCAGCATATGAGCTCCGGTAACACAACCGATGCGGGCATCTTTGGCCTCTTCTATGGCATTTCAGCCGGCTATATGGACGGCGTTCTGTCTACCCGCACGCCTGCGGCGCTGATCACCGGGCTGAATCAGCAAGGCTATCAGCTTGGGTTGTTCTCCTCCGATGGCTTCAACAGCCCGCTCTACCGCCAGGCGCTGCTGTCCGATTTCTCTCTGCCGGCGGCACAGAATCAGTCTGATGCGCAGACCGCCAGCCAGTGGATAAACTGGCTACAGCGCTATGCCCAGGAAGATAACCGCTGGTTCTCGTGGGTTGCCTTTAACGGCACAACGCTTGCAAACAGCAACCAGAATGATTTCGCGCGCCGCTATGGCCGCGCGGCGGGCGATGTTGATGCACAGATTGGCCGCGTGCTTGATGCGTTACGCGCGTCAGGCAAGCTGGACAACACCGTGGTGATCGTCACTGCAGGGCATGGCATCCCGTTAGGTAATGAGACGAAGAGTATGAGCTGGTCACGCCCGAACCTTCAGGTTCCGCTGATCGTCCACTGGCCGGGCACGCCGGCACAGCGCATCAATATGCTTACCGAGCATAAAGATGTCATGACGACCCTGATGCAACGCCTGCTGCACGTCAGCACGCCTGCAAACGAGTATTCCCAGGGCCAGGATCTCTTCAGCGCCGCACGCCGCCATAACTGGGTCACGGCGGCGGGAAATAATACGCTTGCGGTGACCACGCCGAAGCTAACGCTGGTGCTGAACAACAACGGGAATTACCAGACGTATAACCTGCAGGGTGAGCGGCTGAAAGACCAGAAACCGCAGCTGAGCCTGCTGCTGCAGGTCCTGACGGATGAGAAGCGCTTCATCGCTAACTGATTAATAATAAACCAGTTAGCGACGGATTCCCTTGCATTCAAAGCGGAATCGAGTACTATTCTTTCTATGCGTCGGCACGTAGCGCAGCCTGGTAGCGCACCGTCATGGGGTGTCGGGGGTCGGAGGTTCAAATCCTCTCGTGCCGACCAAAAATACTTTGAAAACCAGCCTTTTACGGCTGGTTTTTTATTTCGCCTCGTCCGGCGTTTTGCGCAGATACACCAGCGTAACCAGACAAATCACCGCTCCGGCATAAAACGTATATTCCGCGCCAAACGTTTCCCAGATGGCTCCAGCCCCCAGGCTGGCAACTAACAACCCCACCCCGCTGACCAGACTAAAAATACCAAAAGCCGTACCGCGCAGATCCGCAGGCGCGGTTTTCGCAATCATTGCCGCCAGCAGCCCCTGCGTCATCCCCATATGCACTCCCCAAAGCGCAACGCCCAGCAGCATTCCCGCCCAGTGGGTGCTCAGCGCCAGCACAATGTCCGCCCCAATCAGCATCACCAGACCCCACTGCAATAATCGGGTGTGGCTCATCGCGTCGGATAACTTTCCAAACGGGTAGGCAGAAAGGAAATAGAGCAGATTCATGGCCACCATCACCAGCGGGATGAGCGCCAGCGGCACCCCCGACTGCTGAGCGCGCAGCACCAGAAATGCTTCACTGAAACGTGCGAGCGTGAAGATGGCACCCAAGCCAATGACCCACCAGCAGCCTTTTCCGAGGCGCCTGAGGTTCTCTTTTTTGATGGGATTCGTGCGTTTATGCTCGACGGGCGCTTTCGGCTCATGCAGGCCGAAGAAAAGCAGCGCTACGGCGAGTACGCCGGGAATCACCGCAATCCAGAAAATGGTACGAAAATCATCGTTCCACAGCAGCATTAGGCCTACGGCCAGCAGCGGACCGAGAAATGCGCCGATAGTGTCCATCGACTGACGCAGTCCAAAGGCCGCGCCGCGGAGTTCCGGCGGCGTCACATCGGCAACCAGCGCATCGCGCGGCGCACCGCGGATCCCCTTCCCTACCCGATCGATTAAGCGTGCCCCAAGAATCATGCCGGAGGATGAGGCGATAGCGAACAACGGTTTACTTAACGCGCCCAGACCGTAGCCCAGAACCGCCAGTCCTTTACGTTTGCCCAGATAGTCGCTGATGGCACCGGAAAACACTTTGATAAACAGCGCGGTGGCCTCCGCCAGGCCTTCAATCAATCCAATGAAAATCACGCTGGCACCCAGCGTCGTGACCATAAATAACGGCAGCAGGCTGTGAATGATTTCCGAGGAGATATCCATCAACATGCTGACGCCGCCCACCACCCAGACGCCTTTCGGGATCCGGCTGAGCGTTGCAAACCGGGATAACATTGCGCATCTCCTGCTTTATGTCGAACAATCTTGTTCGGAACAGAATATCCTGGAAATGCGAATAAAAATCATCTGACATAAAAAAAGCCAGCCCGCAGGCTGGCTTGATTCTACCCGGTGAGTGATTAGTGCTTTTCACGCCCACCCACGAAGAAAATGCCCAGCGGGATGGCCAGCAGAACGGTGAACACCAGGCTGTAGACGAAGATCATTGCCGATTGCAGGACATACATGCTGGTTGTCCAGGCAGAGAGGGGGATATTGTACTGTTCGATAACGCCCACAATGGTTGCGCGCCCCACGCACGCGGCAGCAATCATAAACACGACCAGCAGCGCCAGGAGGAATTTGCGGCCTTCAGGCGTTTTCAGTTTTGCACGAACCATCTCTCTTCCCTTTTACAGATGAATAACATTATATACAGCCTAAAATAACACGAACTGACACCTGACTCCATACCAGCACAAACAACCAATAAACTGGACAATTAAAAGCGCATAACGCTATTCATACTGAAAATGTAAGTAAATAACACCAGTTATTCATAGTTGTTATGTTAACCTGCGCAGGATCGTTTTGACATAAAGGAATGACAATGAAAAACGCACCTAAATTTGCCCTCGCACTCATCGCCGCCGCGTGTGTCAGCGGCACGGCTTTCGCCAGCGAAACCCCAAAAGAGCAGCCGCTGGAAAAAGTCGCCCCGTATCCGAAAGCGGACAAAGGGATGAAGCGTCAGGTCATTCAGCTGCCGGCGCAGCAGGATGAAGCGAATTTCAAAGTGGAGCTGTTGATTGGCAAGACGCTGGAAGTGGACTGCAACCAGCATCGTCTGGGCGGCCAGCTGGAAAGCAAAACCCTGGAAGGCTGGGGCTACGACTACTACGTCTTTGATAAAGTCACCTCGCCGGTCTCCACCATGATGGCCTGCCCGGACGGCAAGAAAGAGAAGAAATTTGTGACCGCGTATCTGGGCGACAACGCTCTGCTGCGCTACAACAGTAAGCTGCCGATCGTGGTGTATACGCCTGAAAACGTGGAAGTGAAGTATCGCGTGTGGAAGGCGGACGAGAACGTCGGACAAGCGGTAGTACGGTAAAAATAAGTCGGGTGGCGCTGACGCTTACCCGACCTACAAAATAACATCGAACGTAGGCCGGGTAAGCGTCAGCGCCACCCGGCTTTTTTACATTACAGCGCGATATCCGCGACCGGTTTGTTTTCCGGCTGAGGCTTCAGCTCCGCTTTAGGGGCAGCATCTGCAGCCTGCGGTTTAATGTACTGCAGCTGAAGTACGCGGCTGGTGTATTCCAGCTCCTGCTCCGTCGCGTCCACGTTACCGTTCAGCTTCGTGCCGTAGGATGGAATAATGGTTTTCAGCTTCGCCTGCCATTCCGGGCTGGCGACTTTATCTTTAAACACTTTTTCCATCAGGTGCAGCATGATTGGCGCAGCGGTAGACGCACCCGGTGACGCACCCAGCAGCGCGGCGATGGTGCCATCCTTATCGCTCACCACTTCGGTACCCAGACGCAGCACGCCACCCTCTTTCGGATCGCGTTTGATGATCTGTACGCGCTGGCCCGCCTGCCAGAGACGCCAGTCTTCTTTCTTCGCCTGCGGATAGTACTCTTTCAGCGCCTCGAAACGATCGTCGTCAGAGAGCATCACCTGGCTAATCAGGTATTTCACCAGGTCGAAGTTGTCCAGACCCACGTCCATCATCGGCTTGACGTTAGAGGTGGTGGTGGCGCTCAGCAGATCCCACAGTGAGCCATTTTTCAGGAACTTAGTGGAGAAGGTCGCGAACGGCCCAAACAGCACCACGCGTTTGCCATCAAGCATACGGGTGTCGATATGCGGAACAGACATCGGCGGTGCGCCCACGGAAGCCTGGCCGTACACTTTCGCCAGATGGCGATTCACCACTTCCGGGTTATCGGATACCAGGAACTGACCGCCCACCGGGAAGCCCGCGTAGTCGTCCGCTTCCGGAATACCGGACTCCTGCAGCAGCTTCAGCGCCGCGCCGCCCGCGCCGATAAAGACAAACTTCGCCTTGATGACGTGCTCGGCTTCGTTGTTTTTCAGATCGGCAACGGTCACGCTCCAGCTGTTATCCGCGTTGCGCTTGAAGCCGCGCACTTCGGTGCTGAGCTGCAGGTTGAAGTTCTCTTTTTTCTTCAGCGACGTCACCAGCTGACGGGTAATTTCACCGTAGTTAACGTCGGTACCAATTTCGGTACGAGTCGCCGCCACTTTCTGGTTCGGGTCACGCCCTTCCATGACCAACGGTGCCCACTCTTTGATCTGCGCGTGGTCTTCAGAGTATTTCATCCCGCGGAACAGCGTGCTCTGCTGCAGCGCAGCGTAGCGCGCGCGCAGGAAGTTGACGTTCTGCTCGCCCCACACGAAGCTCATGTGCGGTACGGTGTTGATGAAGGAGTGCGGGTCGTGCAGCACGCCGCTGTTAACCTGGTGAGACCAGAACTGGCGAGAAATCTGGAACGCCTCATTGATCTCGACCGCCTTCTCGATACTAATGGAACCGTCCTTTTTCTGCGGGGTATAGTTCAGTTCCATGAGTGCCGAATGTCCGGTACCGGCGTTATTCCAGCCGTTCGAACTCTCCTGCGCCACGCCATCAAGGCGCTCGACCATGGTCATGGACCAGTCCGGCTGCAGTTCTTGCAGATAGGTTCCCAGCGTGGCGCTCATGATACCGCCACCAATTAAAAGGACGTCCGTTTCCTGCTCTTTTGGTGCGTCAGCTTTCGCCGCCATTGAGACGGTGTTAAGCCCCACGGCCAGAGAAAAGAGCATGGCAGTCATTGTTTTCATAATTTATGCCTTAGTGTAAAAGTGCTTGATGCGTGGAAATTGCAGGTGAAAAAAGCTGCGGGGGCACGGTAACAACTTTTAAATATTGTTTAAAGGTTAAGAAATTATTGTAATTGTGAAATTTAATGATGGGTTGTTTGTAAGGGATTATCGAAGCGTCTGGTAAAGCGCGGTTTTACTGGCTAGTATGTTGCGTTTTGTGATCGCGCGCACGGAAGCCTGCCCTAACCAGCGAACCGTTATGTCCTTATCCCATTCTGCTGTCTCCCCCGAAGACCGCGTAGCCAACGTGCTGCGTTCCCCTCAGCTGCTGGCGCGTGAAACGCTGGCAGGCGTCATTACCGCCCTGGCGCTGATCCCCGAGGTCATCTCATTTTCCGTGGTGGCGGGCGTTGACCCAAAAGTCAGCCTGATCGCCTCCGTGGTGCTGTGTCTCGCCCTGTCCGTACTGGGCGGTCGTCCGGCGATGGTGACGGCAGCGGCCGGTTCCGTGGCGCTGGTAATTGGACCCATGGTGCATCAGCACGGCGTACAGTACATTCTGCCCGCCGTGCTGATGGCTGGCGTGATTCAGATTCTGTTTGGCGTTCTGGGCATGGCAAGGCTGATGCGCTTTATTCCCCAGTCGGTCATGACCGGGTTTGTGAACGCCCTGGGTATTTTGATCTTCTTCGCGCAGGTGCCGCATTTCTGGAGCCGAAGCCCGCTGATTGTGGGCCTGTTCGTCCTGACGCTGCCGATCGTGCTGTGGGTGCCGCGCTATATCAAAAGTATTCCTTCTCCGCTGATTGCGATTGTGGTGCTTACCGTGTTCACCGTTTCCACCGGTCAAACCCTGCCGACCGTGGGCGATGAAGGCTCCATGAGCGGCGGTTTGCCGGGTCTTACCGAACTTCTGGTCCCCCTCAATTTACAGACGCTGAGCATTATCTGGCCGTGCGCGTTAAGCATCGCGTTTGTCGGCCTGCTGGAATCCCTGCTGACGGCAAAGCTGGTGGATGAGCTGACCGCGACGCCGTCAGGCAAACGCCGCGAAAGCATTGGCTTAGGCATCGGCAATATTCTGGCCGGTTTTTACGGCGGCATTGCGGGCTGCGCGATGATCGGACAAACCATCGTCAACGTGGAGATGGGTAAAGGCCGAAGCCGCATTTCAACCCTTGCGGCGGGCATCGTGTTGCTGATCCTGGTGACGGCGCTCAGCGACGTGATGGCTAAAATTCCGATGGCGGTGCTGGCCGGGATCATGGCGATTGTTGCCGTCAAAACCTTCAGCTGGCACAGCATAAAACCGGCTATGGTAAAAACAGCCCCGATTACCGAAACGCTAGTCATGCTGGTCACCGTTGCCGCCACGGTATCAACCGGCAATCTGGCGATTGGCGTGCTGGGCGGGATTATCGTCATGGCCCTGCTCCCCGCCCGCATCATGCGACGACTTAAAGCAGAAAAAGCGTCGCCAGCCCAAGAAAAATAAAGAAACCGCCGGTATCGGTGATGGCGGTAATCATCACGCTCGACCCCACCGCGGGGTCGCGCCCCAGCTTGGTCATCGTTAACGGAATGATGACCCCCATCATCGAGGCCACCAGCAAATTCAGCACCATCGCCAGCATCATCACCCCGCCTAAGGCCATATCGTCATACAGCCACCAGGTGATGCCCCCCATAATGCCGCCCCACACCAGGCCGTTGATCAGCGCCACGCCCATCTCCCTGAAGATCAGAAAGGCAAAGTTGCCGGGCTGAATATTTTCCAACGCCAGCGCGCGAACGATCATGGTGATGGTCTGGTTCCCGGTGTTGCCGCCAATGCCGGCCACAATCGGCATCAGCGAGGCCAGCGCCACCAGCTGCGAAATGGTGTGTTCAAAGCCGTCAATCACGCGGGAGGCGATAAACGCGGTACACAGGTTAATGGCCAACCACGCCCAGCGGGTTTTCACCGCCTTGCCGACGGAGGCATGGACGTCATCTTCGGCGCTGATCCCGCCGAGCGCGCGCAGGTCGTTGTCGGTTTCTTCATAGACCACGTCAACGATCTCATCGATGGTCAGACGCCCCATCAGCTTGCCGACGGAATCCACGACCGCCGCACTCACAAGGTCGTCACGTTCGAAGGTACGCGCCGCTTTTTCCGCATCGTCTTCCGGGGAGAAGACCATCGGCTCGTTTTCCATCACCTCGCTCACCCGCCGCTGGGTGCTGTTGAGCAGGATGGTTTTCAGCTCCAGCTCGCCGAGCAGGGTTTTATCCCGGGAGGTGACAAACAGCTTATCGGTGTTATCCGGCATTTTGCCCAGGCGGCGCAGATAGCGCTGCACGGTGCCGAGCGTCACGTCCGGGCGCACCGTGATAACGCCGAACTCCATGATCGCGCCGACGCTGTTTTTCTCGTAGTGCATCACCTGACGCACGCGCGCGCGTTCATCGGCAGGCAGTGACGCGAGCAGGCGACCGGTCAGGTTTCGCGGCAGGTGCTGAACGAGGTAAATCTGCTCGTCGATATCCAGGGTTTGCAGAGCATCGAGAATGTCCCGGTCGCTCATCTCGTCGATCAGGTCGTCCCAGACGTTTTCGGAGGCCTCAAGCAGCACCTGCCCGCGCTCGTGATCCTGCACCAGGCGCCACAGGGCGTGACGCTCTTCCGAGGGAAGCGCTTCGAGGGTATCCGCCAGGTCCGGCGGGGGTAAGTGAGCAACCAGCGCACCTACCTCAGCAATATCGTCGGCAAGGGTGCCGACATCATATTGCTCAGCCAGGGTCAGTTTGCCTAATAGCGTAGACGTGACGGCCTTATCCGTCGTGAGAAGCCAGATGAGGCGCGCGCGCTCCTGGTCACGCTGCCTGGCGCTGTTTTTCTTTAATACCGACATTAATCATAAATCCATGAAATAAGTTGGTATTAAGCATAGCGCGGGGATATGTAAATAAGAATAAACAACGGGCCGGGATGGAGAAAAAAGCGGCATATCGTGCAAATCATTGTGCCCGGCGGCGCTACGCCTGCACGGGCCTACAAAATCGTAGGCCGGGTAAGGCGAAGCCGCCACCCGGCACATGGGCATCAGGCCGTGCGCGCCACCGCGTCACGCGAGGCTGCATCGCGCTCTTCGCCGGTCAGCTCGCTCAGCCTGCCGTCGCGCATCTCCAGCAGGCGATCGGCATGTATGAAGTAGTGATCGTCGTGGCTGATGGCGAAAATGGTTTTGCCCATCGCCTGCATCAGCGGCAGCAGCACCTGATAAAACTCGCGGCGGAAATGCGGGTCCTGATCGGCCGCCCACTCGTCCAGCAGAATGATGTCGCGCTCTTCCGCCAGCGCCAGCAGCAGCGCCACGCGCTTCTTCTGCCCTTTGGAGAGCTTCAGGTTGAGGATCTTCCCATCCTGAAGTTCCAGCTTGTGCGACATCTGCAGCTGCGCCAGCCATTTCTCCACCAGCGCAGGATTGGCCTGCTGCCCTTCCGGCCCCAGCAGCCGATCGAATAGCCAGACGTCGGTGAACACCGCCGAGAACAGCTTGCGGTAATCTTCGGGCTTCTCGGCGCTCAGCGGCGTGCCGTCCAGCAAAATCTCGCCCGACTGCGGCTGATAAAGCCCGGTAAGCAGCATCGCCAGCGTCGATTTACCGCTGCCGTTGCCGCCAATCAGGAACAGCAGCTCGCCGCGGCGGATCGTCAGGTTGACCGGCCCCACGGAGAAGGCGCTGTCCTGATAGCGAAACGTGACGTTACGCAGCTCCAGCGTCTGCCAGTTCGGGAAGGCTTTCGGGCGCGGGAATTCGGCCTTAAACGGCGCAAGATCGAATTTTTTGAGCTTATTGAAGGCCACCTGCGCGCTCAGCAAGGTGGGCAACGCGCCAACCGCCGAGAGCAGCGGCGTGCGCAAAAACAGCAGCGTCAGCGAGTAGGTTGCCGCGACGTTGGTGTCCGCCCAGCCCAGGCTGTTTGCCATCCAGAACACCAGGCCAATGGCGCCCAGCATCATGATGTTTGACCAGTTCACCGCGCTCAGGTGGAACGTGTCGGCGCGAATGATGTGGTGCCGGTATTCTTGCGCGTCCGGGATATAGAGATGGTTAAAGATATACTCGGCGCGCTCGCGGTTCAGGGTGAGTTCTTTGCGCCCTTCCAGCACCGTCTGGTAATCGTTATAGAGCTTATCTTCCGTTTCGCGCAGCACCGCCATGTGCTTATAGACGCGGGACACCAGCACAAAGCCGCCCCAGATAGTGATGACAATCCACAGCGCGGTCACCGCCAGCATTTTGCTGGAGAGCCAGGCGAGATAGGCTGCCGAGCCAAAGGTCAGAATGATCCCCTGCACCAGCTCCGGCAGGCGAACGAACGCAATGGTAATGGCGCGCACGTCGCTGGTCAGCCCCGCCAGCAGAGAGGCGCTGCCGATCTGCTCAACGCGCTCTATCTGGGTGTCCAGGATGCGCTTGATAAACTCGCTGCGCAGGCGGAAAACGAAATGGTGGCCGAGCGCGGTGAGCGCCAGCTGGGAACCGAGCGTCACCGCCATCAGCAGCAGCAGCAGGCCAAGAAACTCCGGCAATACGGAGAGCGAGGTGTCGACCATTTCGATCAACCGCACGTTGATAAAGGCGATCAGGCCAATGCCCAATGCGGCGCTGGCAAGGCTTAACGCCATGACGGCGATGAAGGGCCAGCGGTACTGACGCCATACGAGGAGAAGTAGTTGCATGCAGGCAATCCGGACAATAAAAATCAGCCAGCAGTGTAAACTGCCCTGCGCGGACATCAAGAATAATTCTTATTTTAGTTTATTGTGCCCCGCCTGACGGAAGGTCAGGTTGTAACGGTACTCACCCGTGAGCGGGTGAACCCCGGGCTTCAGCGGCTGAATACCGTGGTAATACAGCCGCGACGCCCTGCCCCACACCACCACATCGCCATGTTCCAGCATGATGCGCTTGAGCGGGTCGTTGCGGCGCAATCCGCCAAACTGGAAGACGGCGGGCAGCCCTAACGATACCGAAACGATAGGCGCGCGCAGGTCGGGCTCGTCCTTGTCCTGGTGCAGGGAGAGCTTCGCACCGACGGCGTAGCGGTTAATCAGGCAGGCATCCGGCCGAAAGTCAGGGTACTCCGCCGCCACCGCCGCCTCGTGACAAAGTGCCTGAAAAACATCAGGCATCGGGGGCCACGGCTGCCCGGTCGTGGGATCGTGCGGGGCATACACATACCCACGCTCGTTTGTCGACCAGCCCAGTTCACCGCAGTTGGCCATGGCCACCGACATCGTGTAACCGCCCGGCGTGACCATATGGCGAAACGGCGAAACCGCCGTCACCGCTTCGATACCGGCAAGCAGTTCCGCCGCGCGGGAGAGGGCAAAGCGGCGCAGGACCGCCGCCCCCGGGGCCAGCGGCTCCTGCCAGGGTTCAGCATCCGCAAAAAGATCGAGCATTATCCCTCCCGGCGTTTCGCCTCACGTTTTAGTAACAGCGCTTTTCGCGCCGTTCCCCATCGGTAACCGGACAGCGCGCCGTCGTGACGCACCACGCGATGACAGGGGATCACAATGGCCAGCGTGTTGGCCGCACAGGCTCCTGCAACGGCGCGTACCGCATTGGGCTTACCAATCGCCTGCGCCACCTGCCGGTAGCTTGCCGTTTCGCCGCAGGGAATGTTGCGAAGGGCCTGCCAGACGCGCTGCTGGAACGCGGTACCGCGGATATCCAGCGGCAGCGCAAGCGGTAGGTCGCGGTCATCAATACTGGCAATCACCTGATGGATCCGCCGAACGAAAGCGTCGTCCAGCGGCGCGTGCGTGGCTTTTGGAAATTGTGCGGCAAGCTCTGCGGTTAGCTCAGCATCGGTGTCACCCAGCAGGATCGCGCAGATCCCCCGCTCGCTTTCTGCAACCAGACAGCGCCCTAACGAACAGTCATCGATGGCATAGCGCACCGCCACCTCACCTTTACGGTACTGCTTCGCCGTCATGCCCAGCGCATTGTCGGCTTTACGGTAATAGCTGCTGCTGTCGGGAAACCCCGCCGCCAGCACGGCGTCGGTAATTTTCTCTCCCTCTGCAAGCGCGGTTCGCAGACGCTGGCTTCGCGCCGCCTGCTGCCAGGCTTTTGGCGTCATGCCGGTCACGGACTTAAACAGACGGTGGAAATGGAAAGGACTCATGGCGACCTGCTGCGCCAGCCCCTCCAGCGTTAACGCAGGATCCTGCTCCAGCAGCCGGCAGGCCTGTTCCACTTTTTCCAGCTTTTGCGCCTGCGGATCGCGCCTGTCCGGCATGCAGCGCTTGCAGGGACGAAAGCCAGCCTGCGCGGCATGGTGGGCATCGGGATAGAAACGGACATTTTTACGCAGCGCGTGGCGGGCGCGGCATGACGGGCGGCAGAAAATACCCGTTGTCTGCACGGCGAAGACAAACTGCTCGTCAGCGCGCGGATCGCGGGCCATCACCGCCTGCCAGCGATCCTCATCGGTAATAAAGGTGAGGTTTTTCATTATCGGCTCCTCTTGTAAGCATACATAGAGCGTGCCTGCGCGCCACTGATAAAAAACCCGCAACCTTGCTTTTTAATTTTTGTCGCGCACCAGGAAGCTGTCGAACTGCGGTGAATGCCAGGTTTTGAACCCGTCGCCCTCTTTGGTGATCATATAAACGGCCAGCCCTTCCTGACGCACCACCTCTTTGGCTTTTTCCGGGCCGAGAACCATTAATCCGGTATCCCAGGCATCCGCTTCCAGCGCGGTGGGAGCAATCACCGTCACCGAGACCAGGTTATGGGAGATAGGACGTCCGGTCTGCGGATCGATAACGTGCGAAATACGCTTCCCGTCGAGCTCGTAGTAGTTGCGGTAGCTTCCGGAGGTGCTGATGCCGTGTCCGTTGATGTCCACGATTGCCTGTACGGCATTTTGCCGATCGGTCGGTTTTTGAATCGCAACGCGCCACGGCTTATCGCTGGCGTTCATGCCGCGGCTGACTAACGCACCGCCCACGGAGACCAGATAACGGGAAATCCCTTCCTGCGCCATCAGCGCCGCAAGATGATCCGCCGCATAGCCTTCCCCGACCGTCGACAGATCGACAAACAGATCGGGGATATCTTTTTGCAGGTACTGCTGTCCGTACTGGTTGATTACGGTCAGATGCTTAAGCCCCGTCCGGGCGCGGGCGTCATCAATGGCCGCCTGTTCGGGCGTCTTCACCGGCTGTTTATTCGGGCCAAATCCCCAGAGGTTCACCAGCGGGCCGACGGTCACATCCATCGCCCCGTTGGTTTTGTAGCCTACGCGCATGGCCTCGGTCACGATATCGGCCATCGCCTCGCTCACCGGCCACAGGGAGGTGCTGGTTGAGAGGTTGAAGCGCATCAGCGCCGAGTTATTTTTATAGGTCGACAGCAGCTGGTCGTCGGCATCCAGCTGTGACTGGATTTTACCGCGAAGTTCATCTGCGCGCGTTTTATCGAGGTTCATCACGCTGACGCGCCAGAAGGTCCCCATCGTTTTGCCTTCGAGCACCGTCGCGGCAGGTGCATCGGTCTTCGCTACGGGGGCGGGATCGTTACACGCGGTCAGGAAAAAAAGCATAGCCAGAAAGCTGGCGCGTAAAAAAGTCATGTCCATTCATTATTATCCTCATGCCAGGGCGGCAAGAGTACACCAAAACGGGTAAGTTGTGAGAACCGGAGAGGCACAAAAAAGGGGCCATCAGGCCCCTTACGTCACACGATCGCGCGATTAGAACTGGTAAACCAGGCCCAGCGCGACGATATCGTCAGTACCGATACCCGCCTGACGGGTGAATTCATTTTCATCAACCAGGTTGATTTTGTAATCCACGTAGGTGGACATGTTTTTGTTGAAGTAGTAAGTCGCACCCACATCAACATATTTCAGCAGATCCTGGTCGCCGTAACCTTCGATGTCCTTGCCTTTAGACTGCAGGTAAGCCACGGATGGACGCAGGCCGAAGTCGAACTGGTACTGAGCAACCACTTCGAAGTTCTGCGCTTTGTTAGCGAAGCCGTAAATCTGGCTGCTGCTCTGAGAGTTGCCGAAGCGCGTTGCGTTATAGGTCTGAGAGTACTGTGCCGCCAGGTAGATGTTGTTGGCGTCATATTTCAGGCCACCGGTATACACTTCAGCGTGGTCACCTTCGCCTTTCAGCGCCTGGTTAGCCGTGTTGTTCTGGTCAGCAGTACGCTTCGAAGAAGACATTGCACCGCCGATGCTGAACCCTTCGCCCAGATTATAGGTCAGGGACGCACCGTAGCCGTCACCGTTCTGTTTCAGGGTGCTGCGACCGGTCTCGTTTTCACCGCTTACGCTGCCGTTTTTACCCTGATACTGCAGAGCAAAGTTCAGGCCGTCAACCAGACCAAAGAAGTCCTGGTTACGGTAGGTAGCCACGCCGTTAGCACGGGACTGCAGGAAGTTGTCTGCACCGTAGGTATCGCCGCCAAATTCTGGCAGCACGTCGGTCCAGGAGGTTACGTCGTAGATTACGCCGTAGTTACGACCGTAATCGAAAGAACCTGCTTCAGCGAACTTGAGACCCGCGAACGCCACACGCGTCCAGGCCTGGTTGTCGCTTTCAGAGGTGTTGCCCTGGATCTGGTATTCCCACTGGCCGTAACCGGTCAGCTGATCGTTAACCTGGGTTTCGCCTTTGAAGCCCAGACGCATGTAGGTCTGGTCACCGTCGGCACTCTTGTCGTCAGAGAAATAGTGCAGACCATCAACTTTGCCGTACAGATCTAATTTGTTGCCATCTTTGTTATAAATTTCGGCCGCATTCGCTGCGCCTGCCACCAGGAGTGCTGGTACCAGGAGGGACAGTACTTTAACTTTCATTTTATTAACCCTCTGTTATATGCCTTATAATTGCCACTGCTTACTGGCTAACCCTCATTAACCAGTCGGCAATTTCATTCTCCGCAAAATTACAGAATAATCCAATGCGAATATGATACTAAAACTTTGAAGATGTTTCATTTACCTATCAACATGTTTCAAAATGTAAATATCAAGGAACTTTTACAAAGCACAAATAGCTTAGAAAATTAGCACTTATAATCAAAAGAAAAAACCACCATATTAATATCAATACCTTACAATAAAAAACGTTACCGCACTGAATGACAAAACAAGATCGCACCGAATCTCTAAAATAACTCTCGCTATCATCATTAACTTTATTTATTACCGTCATTCAGTTTTGAATGTCTGTTTATCCCTAATTGAGCCGGATGCTTCGCATTCGGTTTTTTTTTACCTTTCTTTACGTAACTTGTCATTTTTTGTGCTACCGCACCGAAATTGTAACGACTATTAACTAAATTCCCGACAGGTTCCGGCGAAATTCTCAAGTTGATGCAATTCTTAATTTCTTGTTAATTCGTGCTATTTACTGGCTGCGCTGGGCGATTATTTGTACGCGCACGGCGCGTTTGTACATATTTACCGCACGCCTCACCGCCGATAATGTCCCGTGAAAAAGTCTCCTCTTCCCGGTCAGTGGCGCTGGAAATTCAGTTATTACCCTTTATACTGCCCTATCGCCACAGAGCACGACCATAACGGGTTAAAGATATCAATGAGTCAGACTGAAACTACCGCCCCGAGCAAATTCTCTCTCCTTCCCGGGAGCATTACCCGTTTCTTTCTTCTTTTGATCGTTGTGCTGTTAGTCACCATGGGGGTAATGGTACAAAGCGCGGTCAACGCCTGGCTGAAGGATAAAAGCTATCAGGTCGTCGATATCACCCATGCCGTGCACAAGCGCATAGATACCTGGCGCTACGCCACCTGGCAGATTTACGACAATATCGCGGCGTCGCCGACCTCCTCTTCCGGGGATGGGCTTCAGGAGACGCGGCTTAAGCAGGATGTCTACTATCTCGAAAAACCGCAGCGTAAGACCGAAGCGCTTATCTTTGGCTCTCACGACAGCGCGACGCTTGAGATGACGCAGCGTATGTCGGCCTATCTCGATACCCTCTGGGGTGCCGAAACGGTGCCGTGGTCGATGTACTATCTGAACGGTCAGGACAACAGCATGATCCTGATCTCCACGCTGCCGCTAAAAGATCTCTCTTCCGGTTTCAAAGAGACCACCGTGGGCAGCATCGTCGACTCCCGCCGGGCAGAGATGCTGCAGCAGGCAAACGCCCTTGATGAACGCGAAAGCTTCTCTTCCCTGCGTCGCCTGGCCTGGCAAAACGGCCATTATTTTACCCTGCGCACCACCTTCAACCAGCCGGGACACCTGGCGACGGTAGTGGCCTTCGATTTACCGATTAATGATTTAATCCCGCCGGACATGCCGCTCGATAGCTTCCGCCTGGAGCCCGACAGCAGCACCCAGAACCTGCGTGCGGCGTCAGACAAAGAGGCTGCTGAGAGCGTTTCAATCTCCTTTAACGGCTCGAAAATCGAAATTGCCTCATCGCTGAACTCGACCGGTATGCGCCTGGTGTGGCAGGTGCCGTTTGGCACGCTGCTGCTCGACACGCTGCAAAATATCCTGCTGCCCCTGCTGCTGAATATCGGCCTGCTGGCGCTGGCCCTGTTTGGCTACAGCACCTTCCGTTTCCAGTCGGGGCGTCAAAGCGACACTTCTGCGGTTCCGGCCGGCACCAGCAATGAGCTGCGGGTACTACGTGCGCTGAATGAAGAGATTGTTTCCGTGCTGCCGCTGGGGGTCTTAGTTCATGACCAGGAGGCGAATCGCACGGTGATGAGCAACAAAATTGCCGACCATCTGCTGCCGCATCTTAACCTGCAGAACATCACCACCATGGCGGATCAGCACCAGGGGGTGATTCAGGCCACCATCAACAATGAGCTGTACGAGATCCGTCAGTTCCGCAGCCAGGTGGCTCCCCGTACGCAAATCTTCATCATCCGCGATCAGGATCGCGAAGTGCTGGTCAATAAAAAGCTCAAGCAGGCGCAAAGGCTGTATGAGAAAAACCAGCAGGGGCGCGCCGCATTCATGCAGAACATTGGCGATGCCTTCAAGCAGCCGTTAAGAACCCTGGCAACCCAGGCGGCGGCGTTAAACGCCCCTGAAAGCCACCAGCTTGCCAGCCAGGCCGACTCGCTGGTCAGAATGGTTGATGAGATCCAGCTGGCAAACATGCTGGAGAATGATTTCTGGAAGGGAACGCCAACCCTCTTCTCCATTCAGAACCTGATCGATGAAGTGGTGCCGGAGGTGCTGCCCGTGATTAAGCGCAAAGGGCTGCAGCTGCTGATCAATAACAATCTTCCGGCGAACGATGAACGCCACGGCGATCGCGAAGCGCTGCGCCGTATTCTGCTGATGATTATCCAGTACGCCGTTACCACCACGCAGATCGGCAAGATCACGCTCGAAGTCAGTACGGAGGAGTCCGCTGAAGACCGCCTGACGTTCCGCATCCTCGACACCGGGGAAGGCGTTACCACGAGTGAAATTGATAATCTCCACTTCCCGTTCCTGAATGACACGCAAAGCGATCGCTACGGCAAGGCTAATGCGCTCACCTTCTGGCTGTGCGATCAGCTGGCGCGTAAGCTCGGCGGCCATTTGAATATCAAAGCCCGTGAATCCCTTGGCACCCGCTATTCTTTGCACGTGAAAATGGCGGCTAATCCGCAGGAAGAAGATGAAGAACGTCTGCTGGATGATGTCGTGGTTATGGTCGATGTGACCTCGAACGAGATCCGCAATATTGTCGTTCGTCAGTTAGAAAACTGGGGTGCGGCATGCATCACGCCGGATGAAAGACTTTCAAGTCAAGAATTTGATCTGTTTTTAACTGATAATCCGTCTAATCTTACTGCCTCCGGCTTGCTTTTAAGCGATGATGAGTCAGGCGTGCGGAAAATCGGCCCTGGCCAGCTGCGCGTCAACTTTAATATCAGCAATGCGATGCAGGAAGCTGTACTACAACTAATAGAAGAGCAGCTGGCACAGGAAGAGATAGCGGAATCGCCGTTAGGCGGCAATGAAAATGCCGAGCTTCACGCCAGCGGATACTATTCACTCTTTGTTGATACAGTACCAGATGATGTTAAGCGGTTGTATACTGAGTCCGCTGCGAATGACTTTGCAGCGCTGGCGCAGACAGCACACCGGCTTAAAGGGGTGTTTGCCATGCTTAATCTGGTTCCCGGCAAGCAGTTATGTGAAACGCTGGAACATCTTATTCGTGAGAAAGATGCCTCTGGCATTGAAAAATACATCAGCGACATTGACGACTACGTCAAAAGCTTGCTGTAGCAAGGTAGCCTTATACATGAACAATATGAACGTAATTATTGCCGATGACCATCCGATTGTACTGTTCGGTATTCGCAAATCACTTGAACAGATCGAGTGGGTGAATGTAGTCGGTGAATTTGAAGACTCTACAGCACTGATCAATAACCTCCCAAAGCTTGATGCACACGTGCTCATTACCGATCTCTCCATGCCAGGAGACAAGTACGGTGATGGGATCACGCTCATCAAATACATTAAACGCCACTTCCCGGATATCTCGATCATCGTTCTGACCATGAACAACAACCCGGCGATCCTGAGCGCCGTGCTGGATCTGGACATCGAAGGGATTGTGCTGAAACAGGGCGCCCCGACCGATCTGCCAAAAGCGCTTGCGGCGCTGCAGAAAGGCAAGAAGTTCACGCCTGAGAGCGTCTCCCGCCTGCTGGAAAAAATCAGCGCGGGTGGCTACGGTGATAAACGCCTGTCGCCGAAAGAGAGTGAAGTTCTGCGCCTGTTCGCAGAAGGTTTCCTGGTGACCGAGATTGCCAAGAAGCTGAACCGCAGTATTAAAACCATCAGCAGCCAGAAGAAATCCGCGATGATGAAGCTGGGCGTGGACAACGATATTGCTCTGCTGAACTATCTCTCCTCCGTCACGCTGAGCGCAACGGATAAGGATTGATCTCCGCTGTTTATGCCGGGTGGCGCTCGCGCTTACCCGGCCTACAGATCCCGTAGGCCCGCGCAAGCGCAGCGCCGCCGGGCAAATAAAAAAGGCCCTTCCGGGCCTTTTTTATATCCGCGTTTTTCTCACGCGCTCGGCGTAAATCGACAGAGTCTGCTTCAGCACGTCCAGCGTGACCGGTTTCGACAGACAGCTGTCCATGCCCGATTCCAGACAGCGCTGCTTCTCTTCCGCCAGGGCGTTCGCCGTGACGCCCACCACGGGCAGCGTCAGGCCAAGCTGGCGGATGCGCTGCGTCAGACGGTAGCCGTCCATGTTCGGCATGTTGACGTCGCTCAGCACGATATCAATATGGTTTTTACTCAGCACATTCAGCGCATCCACGCCGTCATTGGCCGTTTTGCACTGGTAGCCCAGCGATCCAAGCTGGTCAGCCAGCAGGCGACGGTTTATCGGATGGTCATCCACCACCAGAATCATCATATCGTCATTCACCGACGCCAGAGACTCCGGTGACGGCAATCCGCCCGCGCCGTCGCGCTCTTCCAGCTCCACTTTGTAGATGCGCGCCAGCAGGCTTAACAGCTCGTGCGGCGTGGCGACGCTGTGTACCCATTCTCCAGGCGCACGCTCGACAGGAATACCGATATGGCGACGGCAGAAGAGCACCGACCCTCTCCCCTGCCACGGCTCTTCCAGCGCCTCGTCAGCGATCAGCACATCGTCCACATCCGGCATCTGGCCTTCATAGCGACACACCCTCACGCCGCTGCGGGTGAGCAGCGCCGTCAGGTAGTCATTCAGCGAGGCGTTATGCACCGCCAGCCAGCAGCGCTTGTCGCTCAGCCCGTCCACCGTCGCTTTTGCCGGATACTGCGCGGAATAGAGCGGAATACGGATAGTGAACTGGCTGCCCATGCCGGGTTCGGTATCGACGGAAATATCACCGTCCATCATGCTGACGAGCTTCTCACAGATCGCCAGCCCCAGTCCGGTCCCCTGGAAGTTACGCTGCACGCCGGTCCCGACCTGGAAGAACGGGTCGAACAGACGAACGACTTCCTTCGCCGGGATGCCAACGCCCGTGTCGCGCACGCGAATGCTCAGGTAATCTCCCGCCCGGCAGACGTGCAGCACAATACAGCCCACGTCGGTGAATTTGATGGCGTTGCTGAGCAGGTTAGAGATGACCTGCTGCAGGCGCATCGGATCGCCATGCAGCGTCAGCGGCACGTCCGGCTCGATAAAGCAGTAGAGCCCGAGCTGTTTACGCACCACCAGCGGCAGATAGTTGGCGCTGATATGGTTCATTACCTCGCGCGGGGAGAACTCGCGCGGCTCGATTTTCAGCTGCTCAGACTCAATTTTCGAGAAGTCGAGAATATCGCTGATGATCTTCAGCAGCAGGCTGGAAGAGTTGTTCATTGCCGTCACCAGCCTGTCGACCCCTTTCGGCAACTCTTTGGTCTGCAGCAGATCGAGGTTACCGATGATCCCGTACAGCGGCGTACGCAGCTCGTGGCTGACCGTCGCAAGGAACATAGATTTGGACTGGCTGGCCTGCTCCGCGGCCTGCGCCATCTCCTGCAGCGACTCTTCCATCTTCACGCGCGCGGAAACATCCACCAGCACGCAAATCGCCACGTTTTCGTTACGATAGCGGGAATGGACAAAGCTGATCTGCAGGTTGGTGTGCGTGCTGGTGAGCACGTCGACAAAGTTAACCTGCTGGCCGCAGATAATTTGCGTTAGCCTCTGCCGGTCCTCGTGCGTCAGCATGTTCAGGTAGTTATGCGCCAGTTCGTTACTGAGGATGTTGGTCCCGTCCTGGGTACGCAGAATACAGATCCCCACCGGTGCCGATGCGACAATTTTCCGGTTAAACTGCTCGTGCTCTTCCAGCCGCTGGGCGTCGCTTTCGGCGGGAATAAAGATTTTCCGCTCGTACATGCGCGCCAGCGTAAACAGCGCCCCACCCGCGATCAGGTTCAGCAGAATGGCATTCATGATGAGAATACGGATCCGCTCAAGCACCATATCCACCGGCAGCGAATAGACAATGCTCAGCGACGAAGGCGGCAGGCTCTTCTTTAGCACCAGCTCGCGGAAGCCTGAGGTATAGCCAAACCACGACCGCTCCTGCATCCAGTGCGGTTCGACGTTTAACCGGTTATCCGGCCCGGCAAGCGAGATCAGCTGATGGCCGTTTTCATCCAGAATGGTCACCCCCATGGGCAGGCTGCCCGGGGTGAAAAAGTTTTCCATACGAATGGTCTGCTCAATCCCCAGCAGCGCCTGCAGGCGATTGCCGAGATAGACCGGCGTCAGGGCATAGAAATAGCCCACGCCCGGACGCGGCCCCTGGCTCACCCAGAAGATGTTATTTCCACGCTCGTCCTGCGGCGCATTGCGGTATTTCACAATACGTTCATGCAGGCTTTTCAGCGCATCGTCACGCTCAACGGGCGCGTCGCGCAGGCCAAAGTCAGCCATGCAGAGATTTTCACTGCCAATCAGGAATACGCGGTTCAGGTCATAGGCGGCGGAGAAATTATCGCGCCAGTAGCGCATAAACCAGGCAAGAGACTCCAGCGACCCGCGCCAGGTATTGCTCATGGTGGAGCAATCGGAGTCCGGGAACAGCGGCTGAAAATCAGGGACTTCGGTTTTGTCGTTACGCCCGCGAAGCGCAAGGATGCCGTTTTCCGCCGTGAGGCGATTTTCGGCAATATACTTCAGCTCCTTCATCACGTCAGACGTTCGCTGAATGTAGCGCTGCGCCTGGTCGGAGCTTGAGTTAAACTCCTGGCGGATCTCCGCTTCTTTCTGGTGCAGGGCGTTAACGATATAAAACACCGACAACAGGGCCACCAGCAGCCAAAGCAGGAGCGCCAGCGCCCGGAACAGATAGCGAGAGACTTTCAGCGTATTACGAAAGGAGACGAGGTATTTCAAGGGGGCGAGGCTCCGCCGTCGGGGTCAAAAGAATGTGGTTAAGGTAGCGGTAAACGCGCCAGGTCGCAACGTTGACTTATCTGGTTGTGCAAAAGAAAAGGGCCGGAATCCGGCCCTTTTTGCATCAGGAGACATTACTCGTCAGCGTCATCCGCTGCGTCATCGTCGGTGTCCGCTTCCGGCGCGATTTCATCGTCACCTTCCGCGACGCTGCCGTCGATGGAATCGAGCTCTTCGTCATCCACCGGCTCGGCCACGCGCTGCAGACCCACCACGTTTTCATCTTCCGCTGTACGGATGAGGATCACGCCCTGGGTGTTACGACCCACCACGCTGATCTCAGACACGCGGGTACGCACCAGCGTACCGGCATCGGTGATCATCATGATTTGGTCGGCATCGTCCACCTGCACCGCGCCGACAACGGAACCGTTGCGCTCGGTCACTTTGATAGAGATAACGCCCTGCGTGCCGCGAGACTTGGTCGGGTACTCGCTTTCCGCGGTGCGTTTACCGTAACCGTTCTGGGTGACGGTCAGGATTGCACCTTCGCCGCGCGGAACGATCAGGGAAACCACGGAATCTTCACCCGCCAGCTTGATGCCGCGAACGCCGGTCGCCGTACGACCCATGGCGCGCACCGCGTTCTCCTTAAAGCGCACCACTTTACCGGCCGCAGAGAACAGCATCACTTCGTCAGAACCGGAGGTCAGATCCACGCCGATCAGCTCGTCGCCTTCGTTCAGGTTGACGGCGATGATACCGGCAGAACGTGGACGGCTGAACTCGGTCAGCGCGGTTTTCTTCACGGTACCGCTGGCGGTCGCCATAAAGACGTTCACGCCCTCTTCGTACTCGCGTACCGGCAGGATGGCGGTAATACGTTCATTCGCTTCCAGCGGCAGCAGGTTGACGATTGGACGACCACGCGCACCGCGGCTCGCTTCCGGCAGCTGATAGACTTTCATCCAGTACAGACGACCGCGGCTGGAGAAGCAGAGGATCGTATCATGGGTGTTGGCCACCAGCAGGCGGTCAATAAAGTCTTCTTCTTTAATACGTGCTGCAGATTTACCTTTACCGCCACGACGCTGTGCTTCGTAGTCGGTCAGCGGCTGATACTTCACATAGCCCTGGTGAGACAGGGTGACCACCACGTCTTCGCGGTTGATCAGATCTTCAATGTTGATATCAGAGCTGTTCGCGGTGATTTCGGTGCGACGCTCGTCGCCGAACTGATCGCGGACCAGCTCCAGCTCTTCGCGGATCACTTCCATCAGACGCTCTGCGCTACCCAGAATGTGCAGCAGCTCGGCAATCTGTTCCAGCAGCTCTTTGTATTCGTCGAGCAGTTTTTCGTGCTCAAGGCCGGTCAGTTTCTGCAGACGCAGATCCAGAATCGCCTGGGCCTGCTGTTCAGTCAGGTAGTACTGACCGTCACGCACGCCGAATTCCGGTTCCAGCCACTCAGGACGCGCCGCGTCATCGCCCGCACGTTCCAGCATCGCGGCAACGTTGCCCAGATCCCACGGACGGGAAATCAGCGCGGCTTTCGCTTCTGCAGGCGTTGGCGCACGGCGGATCAGCTCGATGATCGGGTCGATGTTGGCCAGCGCAACCGCCAGCGCTTCCAGGATATGCGCACGATCGCGGGCTTTACGCAGTTCAAAGATGGTACGGCGGGTCACCACTTCACGGCGGTGACGCACGAACGCGCTCAGGATCTCTTTCAGGTTCATGATCTTCGGCTGACCATGGTGCAGTGCAACCATGTTGATACCGAAGGAGACCTGAAGCTGAGTCTGGGAGTACAGGTTGTTCAGGACAACCTCGCCCACCGCGTCGCGTTTGATCTCAATCACGATGCGCATGCCGTCTTTGTCAGACTCGTCACGCAGCGCGCTGATGCCTTCAACACGTTTTTCTTTTACCAGCTCGGCGATTTTTTCAATCAGACGCGCTTTGTTCACCTGATACGGGATCTCGTGAACAATGATGGTTTCACGGCCGGTTTTGGCGTCCGCTTCCACTTCGGCGCGGGCACGGATGTAAATCTTGCCGCGGCCGGTACGGTACGCTTCTTCAATACCGCGACGACCGTTGATGATCGCCGCCGTCGGGAAGTCCGGGCCCGGGATGTGGGTCATCAGCCCTTCAATGCTGATGTCTTCATCGTCGATATAGGCCAGGCAGCCGTTGATCACCTCGGTGATATTGTGCGGCGGAATGTTGGTTGCCATACCGACCGCGATACCGGACGAACCGTTAACCAGCAGGTTCGGGATCTTGGTTGGCATCACATCTGGGATGCGCTCGGTGCCGTCGTAGTTATCGACGAAATCAACGGTCTCTTTTTCCAGGTCGGCCATCAGCTCATGAGCGATTTTCGACATACGGATTTCCGTATAACGCATCGCCGCAGCGGAGTCGCCGTCGACTGAACCAAAGTTACCCTGACCATCTACCAGCATGTAACGCAAGGAGAATGGCTGCGCCATACGAACGATGGTGTCATACACGGCGGTATCACCATGCGGGTGATATTTACCGATGACGTCACCGACGACGCGGGCAGATTTTTTATAGGCTTTATTCCAGTCATTGCCCAATACGTTCATGGCGTATAGTACGCGACGGTGTACCGGCTTCAGGCCATCGCGGACGTCCGGCAGCGCACGGCCAACAATGACCGACATCGCATAATCCAGATAGGAGCTCTTCAGCTCTTCCTCGATGTTAACCGGTGTAATTTCTCTCGCAAGGTCGCTCATCTAACCGCTATCCCTCTACTGTATCCCGGATTCAAAGGTCGCAAATTATAACACAGCCGAGGTGATTGAGGTAAACCTATACGCTTTATTCACGGGGATTGCCTGATATACTCCTTTGTCTTGCTAAATAAGGAGTAAAAGCGCCCATGAATGCCGAAAAATCCCCGGTGGCCCACAACGTTGACCACGAAGAGATTGCCAAATTTGAAGCGGTGGCGTCCCGCTGGTGGGATCTCGAAGGTGAGTTCAAACCGCTGCATCGCATTAACCCGCTGCGTCTGGGCTATATCGCGGAACGTTCCGGCGGTCTGTTCGGTAAGAAAGTGCTCGACGTCGGCTGCGGCGGCGGTATCCTGGCAGAGAGCATGGCGCGCGAAGGGGCGAATGTCACAGGCCTGGATATGGGCTTTGAACCGCTGCAGGTTGCCCGCCTTCACGCCCTGGAGTCCGGCATTCAGGTCGACTACGTGCAGGAAACCGTGGAAGAGCACGCGGCAAAACACGCCCACCAGTACGACGTGGTGACCTGCATGGAGATGCTGGAGCACGTTCCCGATCCGCAGTCGGTGGTGCACGCCTGTGCAAAACTGGTGAAACCGGGCGGCCAGGTCTTCTTCTCCACCATCAACCGCAACGGTAAAGCCTGGCTGATGGCCGTCGTCGGCGCGGAGTATGTGCTGCGCATGGTGCCGAAAGGCACGCACGACGTGAAGAAATTCATCAAGCCTGCGGAGCTATTGAGCTGGGTTGACCAGACGTGGCTCAAAGAGCAGCACATCACCGGTCTGCACTACAACCCGCTGACCGATAAATTCAAGCTCGCGCCGGGCGTGGATGTTAACTATATGTTGCACACAACCGCCAAAAACGACTAACGTCATTCGTTATTCTTATAAAGATTGCGCGACATCATGTTGCGCAATTCTGACCTCCCGTTGAAGAAATCAGCACTCGATCAAATTTTGAATTTTTTTTCTTAATTATTGACATGTCTTCCAGGCCTTACGGCACGAGGACTTAGCCTTTTTTACCCTTTCACAACCTCAATTTAACGTCAAAATCAACCCTTGTGCTGAAAAGATTCGATACTAGAATACTCACCATATAGCGTTTTTCTTATCGCAAACCCCCTATATGTAGTATTTATCCACAGAGTTAGTCACAAGACGGATCTGTGGATAAGCGGGGGATATTTTTTATTTCACGGACAGGTAAACCCCACATGAATCAGAGTCTGCTGGTGACAAAGCGCGACGGTACTACCGAGCGTATCAATCTGGACAAAATCCATCGAGTTCTCGACTGGGCAGCAGAAGGACTGAACAACGTATCTATCTCCCAGGTTGAACTGCGTTCCCACATTCAGTTCTACGACGGCATCAAAACGTCTGATATCCACGAAACGATTATTAAAGCAGCGGCAGATCTGATCTCCCGCGAAGCACCGGATTATCAGTACCTGGCTGCACGTCTGGCGATTTTCCACCTGCGTAAAAAAGCCTACGGCCAGTTTGAGCCGCCGAAGCTTTACGATCACGTGGTGAAAATGGTTGAGCTGGGCAAATACGACACGCATCTGCTGGAAGACTATACGGAAGAAGAGTTCGAGCAGATGAACGGGTTTATCGATCACTGGCGCGACATGAACTTCTCCTACGCGGCGGTGAAGCAGCTCGAAGGCAAATATCTGGTTCAGAACCGCGTAACCGGTGAGATCTACGAAAGCGCCCAGTTCCTCTATATTCTGGTGGCCGCCTGCCTGTTCTCGAACTACCCGCGTGACACCCGTCTGGACTACGTGAAGCGTTTCTACGATGCGGTATCCACGTTTAAGATTTCTCTGCCGACGCCAATCATGTCCGGCGTGCGTACCCCTACCCGTCAGTTCAGCTCCTGCGTGCTGATCGAATGTGGTGACAGCCTGGATTCCATCAACGCCACCTCCAGCGCCATCGTGAAATACGTTTCCCAGCGTGCCGGTATCGGCATCAACGCCGGTCGTATTCGCGCGCTGGGCAGCCCGATCCGCGGCGGCGAAGCGTTCCACACCGGCTGTATCCCGTTCTATAAGCACTTCCAGACGGCGGTAAAATCCTGCTCTCAGGGCGGCGTGCGCGGCGGTGCAGCGACCCTGTTCTACCCGATGTGGCACCTGGAAGTAGAAAGCCTGCTGGTCCTGAAAAACAACCGAGGCGTCGAAGGCAACCGCGTGCGCCACATGGACTACGGCGTGCAGATCAACAAGCTGATGTACACCCGTCTGCTGAAGGGTGAAGACATCACCCTGTTCAGCCCGTCCGACGTCCCGGGCCTGTATGACGCGTTCTTCGCCGATCAGGACGAGTTTGAGCGTCTGTACACCAAATACGAAAAAGACGACAGCATCCGCAAGCAGCGCGTGAAGGCGGTAGACCTGTTCTCCCTGATGATGCAGGAACGTGCCTCTACCGGTCGTATTTACATCCAGAACGTTGACCACTGCAACACCCACAGCCCGTTCGATCCGGTGGTTGCGCCAGTGCGCCAGTCTAACCTGTGCCTGGAGATCGCCCTGCCGACCAAACCGCTGGAAGACGTGAACGACGAAAACGGCGAAATCGCGCTGTGCACGCTGTCCGCGTTCAACCTCGGCGCGATTAAGAGCCTCGACGAGCTGGAAGAGCTGGCCGTGCTGGCGGTTCGTGCCCTCGACGCCCTGCTGGACTACCAGGATTACCCAATCCCGGCGGCAAAACGCGGCGCAATGGGCCGCCGTACCCTGGGTATCGGCGTGATCAACTTCGCCTACTGGCTGGCGAAAAACGGCAAGCGTTACTCCGACGGCAGCGCCAACAACCTGACGCACCAGACGTTCGAAGCGATTCAGTATTACCTGATGAAAGCCTCTAACGAGCTGGCGAAAGAGCAAGGCGCTTGCCCGTGGTTCAACGAAACCACCTACGCGAAAGGCATTCTGCCGATCGACACCTACAAGAAAGACCTGGATGCGATCGTCAGCGAGCCGCTGCACCTCGACTGGGAAGGCCTGCGCGAGTCCATTAAAACGCACGGCCTGCGTAACTCCACGCTCTCTGCCCTGATGCCGTCCGAGACCTCTTCGCAGATCTCTAACGCCACCAACGGCATTGAACCACCGCGCGGCCACGTCAGCATTAAAGCGTCGAAAGACGGCGTGCTGCGTCAGGTGGTGCCGGATTACGAGACCCTGGGTGACAAGTACGAGCTGCTGTGGGAAATGCCAAACAACGACGGCTACCTGCAGCTGGTGGGTATCATGCAGAAGTTTATCGACCAGTCGATCTCTGCTAATACCAACTACGACCCGACGCGCTTCCCGTCCGGCAAGGTGCCAATGCAGCAGCTGTTGAAAGACCTGCTGACCGCCTATAAATTTGGCGTGAAAACGCTGTACTATCACAACACCCGTGATGGCGCGGAAGATGCCCAGGACGACCTGGCTCCGTCCATTCAGGACGATGGCTGCGAAAGCGGCGCATGTAAGATCTAATGTAAATGCCGGGTGGCGCTCCGCTTACCCGGCCTACGATTTTGTTTGCCCAACCGACAAAATCTCTCACAGGACACACTCATGGCATATACCACCTTTTCACAGACGAAAAACGACCAGCTCAAAGAGCCGATGTTCTTCGGCCAGCCGGTCAACGTGGCACGCTACGACCAGCAAAAATATGACATCTTCGAAAAGCTGATCGAAAAGCAACTCTCCTTCTTCTGGCGCCCGGAAGAAGTGGACGTCTCCCGCGACCGTATTGACTACCAGTCGCTGCCGGATCACGAAAAGCATATCTTCATCAGCAACCTGAAGTACCAGACGCTGCTGGACTCCATTCAGGGCCGCAGCCCGAACGTGGCGCTGCTGCCGCTGATCTCCATTCCGGAGCTGGAAACCTGGGTGGAAACCTGGGCGTTCTCCGAGACGATCCACTCCCGCTCTTACACCCACATCATCCGCAACATCGTGAACGATCCGGCGGTGGTGTTTGACGATATCGTCACCAACGAACAGATCCAGAAGCGCGCGGAAGGCATTGCCCATTATTACGACGAGCTCATCGAGATGACCAGCTACTGGCATCTGCTGGGCGAAGGCACCCACAGCGTGAACGGTAAAACCATTACCGTGAACCTGCGCGCGCTGAAAAAACAGCTGTACCTGTGCCTGATGAGCGTCAACGCGCTGGAGGCGATCCGCTTCTACGTGAGCTTCGCCTGCTCCTTCGCCTTTGCCGAGCGCAAGCTGATGGAAGGCAACGCAAAAATCATCCGCCTGATCGCCCGCGACGAGGCCCTGCACCTGACCGGCACCCAGCACATGCTGAACCTTCTGCGCAGCGGCACGGATGACCCGGAGATGGCGGAAATCGCCGAAGAGTGCAAGCAGGAGTGCTACGACCTGTTCGTGCTGGCCGCGCAGCAGGAGAAAGAGTGGGCAGACTATCTGTTCCGCGACGGCTCCATGATCGGCCTGAACAAAGATATTCTGTGCCAGTACGTTGAGTACATCACCAACATCCGTATGCAGGCTGTCGGTCTCGATCTGCCGTTCCAGACGCGCTCTAACCCGATTCCGTGGATCAACACCTGGCTGGTGTCCGATAACGTCCAGGTCGCGCCGCAGGAAGTGGAAGTGAGTTCTTACCTGGTCGGTCAGATTGATTCTGAAGTCAACACCGACGACCTGAGCGATTTCCAGCTCTGATGTCACGCGTCACGCTAAGTCTTTCCGGCACCGAGGTACTGTGTCGGGAGGAGCACCCTTCTCTGCTGGTGGCGCTTGAGGCGCATCAGGTAGAAGTAGAGTACCAGTGTCGTTCCGGCTACTGCGGCTCCTGCCGCTGCCGTCTGGTCACAGGCCAGGTAGACTGGCTGACCGAGCCGCTGGCCTTTATCAACGAAGGGGAAATTTTGCCCTGCTGCTGCCGGGCAAAAGGCGATATCGAAATCGAGATGTGATTGTGTCGGGTGGCGCTTCGCTTACCCGACCTACAAAACCGCAGTTCGTAGGCCGGGTAAGGCGCAGCCGCCACCCGGCAATTTCAGCGTTAATCCTTCAAAAAGCTCACCGCTTTATCCGGAAAATCCGTAAACAGCCCGTCCACGCCCGCCTGATTGTACAGCACCTCATAAAGCTGATTCACGTCCGCGGCATACGGCGGCAGCTGGTCTGCTCGCACGGTATACGGATGGACCTGCATCTTGCTCTCATGCGCCTCTTTCACCATCGCCGTCAGCTTCACGTGACCCGGCGCTGAGCCTTCCGCCACCAGCATGTGGTAATCCGGCCCGATGCCGTCGGCGTACTGCGCAATCTGCTTCATCGCGCCCGGCTTGAACATCCAGTCGTAGCTATAGTTCACCCACTTCCCGTCAGGCTGCTTCTCCTGGGTTTCATTCCAGTCGGTATAGGCAATCAGCTGTACCAGATTGAGATCCATCCCCATCTTCGGCTCCAGCTCGGTTTTGATGCGCTTCAGCTCGGCGGCGTCAAAACACTGCAGGTAAACCTTGTCCTTCTTGCTGGTGTAGCCGTACTGTTTCAGCACCTCCAGCGTCTTCGCGGCAATGTCTTTCCCTTCCTGATGGTGGAACCACGGCGCTTTGATTTCCGGGTAGATGCCGATGTTTTTGCCGGTTGAGTGATTCAACCCCTGAACAAACTCAATCTCCTCCTGGAAGGTATGGATCCGGAAGTCAGATTTGCCCATCGGGAAGCGCCCCGGATAGACCTGCACTTTTTTACCGTTCTCAATTTCGAAGCCTTCGGTAAACTTCAGGGAGCGGATCTCCGCCAGGGTGAAGTCGATGGCGTAGAAGCGGCCATCTTTACGCGCGCGGTCCGGGAAACGTTCCGCCACGTCCGTCACGCGGTCAAGATAGTGGTCGTGCAGGACGACCAGCTGGTCGTCCTTCGTCATCACCAGATCCTGCTCCAGGTAATCCGCACCCTGCGCATAGGCCATCGCTTTTGCCGGCAGCGTGTGCTCCGGCAGATAGCCGCTGGCGCCGCGGTGGGCAATCACGATTTTATCCGCCGCCAGCGCGGATCCGGTCATCAGGCCCGCCAGCAGCAGGCCCGTCGCTAACTGAGTTAATTTCATCGTAATGTTCCTTATTGACGACGTGCCAGCACTTCAGCGTGGTGACGTTTTTCCCCGATCATCACGACAATCAGCAGCAGTACCGCCAGCACGCTACCGCCGATCATCACCATAAAGCCGCCGTCCCAGCCGAAGAAGTCAACGGTGTAGCCCACGATGGCGCTCGCCGCGACCGAACCGCCCAGGTAGCCGAACAGGCCGGTAAAGCCTGCCGCCGTGCCCGCCGCTTTTTTCGGCGCCAGCTCCAGGGCGTGCAGACCGATCAGCATCACCGGCCCATAAATCAGGAAGCCGATGACGATCATGCAGGCCATATCTACTGATGGGTTACCCGGCGGGTTGAGCCAGTACACCACGGTGGCGATGGTCACCAGGGTCATAAAGAAGACGCCCGTCGCCCCGCGGTTACCTTTAAACACCTTGTCCGACATCCAGCCGCACAGCAGCGTGCCCGGGATCCCCGCGTACTCATACAGGAAGTAGGCCCAGGAGGATTTATCCAGCGCGAAGTGCTTCACCTCTTTCAGGTAGGTCGGAGACCAGTCCAGAATGCCGTAGCGCAGCAGGTATACAAACACGTTCGCCACCGCGATGTACCACAGCAGCCTGTTCGGCAGCACGTACTTCATGAAGATCTGTTTCGCGGTCAGCTCTTCTTCATGCTCCTTGCTGTAATCGTCCGGGTAGTCATTTTTGTACTCTTCAATCGGCGGCAGGCCGCAGGACTGCGGCGTATCGCGCATCAGCGCGAAGGCAATAATCGCCACCAGAATGGCGCCAAACGCAGGCATGTAGAGCGCCGCGTGCCAGTCGTTGAACCAGGCCATCCCCAGCAGGAACAGCAGCGGCGGAATACCGCCACCCACGTTATGCGCACAGTTCCACACCGACACGATGCCGCCGCGTTCCTTCTGCGACCACCAGTGCACCATGGTACGCCCGCACGGCGGCCACCCCATCCCCTGGAACCAGCCGCAGAGGAACAGCAGCACAAACATGACGGCAATGCTTGAGGTTGCCCACGGCACAAAGCCCATGAACAGCATGACCGCGGCCGCCAGAATCAGACCGGCGGGCAGGAACACGCGCGGATTCGAGCGATCCGACACGGAACCCATAATGAATTTGGAAAAACCGTAGGCGATGGAGATCCCCGACAGCGCGAACCCCAGATCGCCGCGGGAAAAGCCCTGCTCCACCAGGTACGGCATGGCGAGCGCGAAGTTTTTACGTACAAGGTAGTACGCCGCGTACCCGAAGAAGATCCCCAGGAAAATTTGCCAACGCAGACGGCGATAGAGCGGATCTATTTCTGCCTCTGGCAGACGCGCCCTGTGCGGCGCAGGTTTGAAGATACTGAGCATAACAGCCTCCGTGGCCTTGAAATGAATGAGCAGGTGGCTCGCACCTGGATTCCAGAGGCGGGGATGTTAAGAAATCACGGTGATTGTTACTGTGAATCAACGCACAGATTGTTACAGAAATATGACAGAATGCGCAAAAAAGCGCATGAAATCACGTTTCACTTTCGAATTTCGCGCGTTTATGTTCGAAATCAAACAAACCACAAAATTAATATGGCTAAATGATAAAAAACGAACATAGAGGGTAAACAATGACCAGTCACGATCCTCGTTACAGCGATGTGATAATCATTGGTGGTGGCGCCACCGGTGCCGGGATCGCGCGCGACTGCGCCCTTCGCGGCTTAAGCGTCACGCTGCTGGAACGCCACGATATTGCCACGGGCGCAACCGGACGTAACCACGGCCTGCTGCACAGCGGCGCGCGGTATGCGGTCACCGACGGTGAATCCGCGCGCGAATGTATTGCCGAAAATCAGATCCTCAAGCGTATCGCCCCCCACTGCATTGAGCCGACCGACGGCCTCTTTATTACCCTTCCTGAAGATGACCTCGCCTTTCAGGACACCTTTATCACCGCCTGCACTGCAGCGGGCATTCAGGCTGAGGCCATGGATCCGGCGCTGGCGCGGCGGCTGGAACCGTCGGTTAACCCGGCGCTTATCGGAGCGGTGAAAGTCCCTGACGGCACCGTCGATCCGTTCCGCCTGACGGCCGCCAATATGCTGGACGCCCGCGAGCACGGCGCGCACATCCTGACCGGGCACGAAGTGACCGGGCTTATCCGCGAAGGCCATCGCGTTTGCGGCGTGCGGGTGTTTGATACGCAATACCATGAACACAGCGAGCTGTATGCCTCCGTGGTCATTAATGCCGCGGGGATCTGGGGGCAGCGCATCGCGGAATACGCCGACCTGCAGGTGCGCATGTTCCCGGCGAAAGGCTCGCTGCTGATCCTCGATCACCGCATCAATAACCATGTCATCAACCGCTGCCGCAAACCGTCCGACGCCGATATTCTCGTTCCGGGCGATACCATTTCGCTGATCGGCACGACCTCCACCCACGTGGACTACAGCGAGATTGACTACAACCGCGTGACCGCCGAAGAGGTGGATATTCTGCTGCGTGAAGGCGAGAAGCTGGCCCCGGTGATGGCCCAGACGCGTATTCTGCGCGCCTATGCGGGCGTGCGTCCGCTGGTCGCCAGCGACAACGATCCGAGCGGACGTAACGTCAGCCGGGGCATCGTGCTGCTCGATCACGCCGAGCGCGACGGCATGGACGGGTTTATCACCATCACCGGCGGCAAGCTAATGACCTACCGCCTGATGGCCGAATGGGCGACCGATGCCGTCTGCCGCAAGCTGGGCAATACCGAGCCGTGCGTCACGGCAGAACAGCCCCTGCCCGGCTCGCGTCAGTCCACGGAAAAAACGCTGCAAAAAATTATCTCCCTGCCCGCGCCGCTGCGCGGATCCGCGATTTACCGCCACGGCGACAGAACGCCGGTCTGGCTTGGAGAAGGCCGGCTGAGCCGCAGCCTGGTGTGCGAGTGCGAAGCCGTCACCGCCGGTGAGGTGCAGTATGCGGTAGAGAACCTGACGGTCACCAGCCTGCTCGATCTTCGCCGCCGCACCCGCGTCGGCATGGGCACCTGCCAGGGCGAGCTCTGCGCCTGCCGTGCCGCCGGGCTACTGCAGCGTTTTCACACCACCACCGCCACCCAGTCGCTCGATCAGCTCAGCGCCTTTTTAAACGAGCGCTGGAAAGGCATTCAGCCTGTCGCCTGGGGCGACGCCCTGCGCGAAAGCGAATTTACCCGCTGGGTCTATCAGGGGCTTTGCGGTCTTGAGAAGGAGCAGCGCGATGAAATTTGACACCGTGATTGTCGGCGGCGGGCTGGCGGGCCTGCTTTGTGGCATCAGGCTCACGAAGCAGGGTCTGCGCTGCGCCATTATCACCCGGGGCCAGAGCGCCCTGCACTTTTCGTCCGGATCCCTGGATCTGGTGGACGAAGCGTACCGCGATAAGCTGCCGCCGGAGCACCCGTATCACCTGATCGGCGCGCAGCATATTGACCGCTTTGCGCTGGAAACCGAAGCGCTGCTGGCAGACTGCGGCGCGCGCCTGAAGGGGAGCGCCCGGCTCAATCATCAGCGCGTCACGCCGCTGGGCACCCTGCGTTCCGCCTGGCTCAGCCCGGAAGAAGTGCCCGTTGCCCCCTTCGCTGCCGCCCGTGTGCGGGTGGTGGGCATTAGCGGCTTTCTGGATTTTCAGCCCCATCTCGCGGCGGCGTCGCTTTGTCGCCAGGGCGTTAACGCCGAAACGGCAGAGATAGAGCTGCCCGAGCTTGATGTCCTGCGCGATAACCCGAGCGAGTTTCGCGCGGTGAATATCGCCCGCTTTCTGGATAACGAGGACAAATGGCCGCTGCTGTACGACGCGCTCAGGCCGATCGGCGAGACGTGCGACGCGCTGCTGATGCCCGCCTGCTTCGGCTTACGCGACAACCGGCTCTGGCGCTGGCTGTCGGACCGTCTGCCCTGCTCGCTCTACCTGCTGCCTACGCTGCCCCCTTCCGTCCCCGGCATTCGCCTGCATACTCAGCTTCAGCGTCAGTTTGTGGGACAGGGCGGCGTGTGGATGGCGGGTGACGAGGTGAAAAAAATCACCATGACCGACGGCAAAGTAAGCGAAATCTGGACCCGCAACCACGACGATATTCCGCTGCGCGCCCGCTATACGGTGCTGGCAAGCGGCAGCTTCTTCAGCAACGGGCTGCTGAGCAGCCGGGAGGGCATCCGGGAAGCCATTATGGGGCTGGATGTCCGCCAGCGTTCCTCCCGCGCGGACTGGTATCAGAGCGATTTCTTCTCGCCGCAGCCGTGGCAGCAGTTTGGCGTGATTGTCGACAGCCAGCTGCATCCGCAGCTTTCCGGCAAGCCCGTCAGGGATCTCTTTGCCATCGGCTCGCTGCTGGGCGGGTACGATCCCATTGCTCAGGGATGCGGTGGCGGGGTCTGCGCCGTCACGGCGCTGTATGTGGCAGAGCAGATTAGCCAGCGCATGGAGGCTGAACAATGAATGACACCCGATTTGAAAGCTGCATTAAATGCACGGTCTGTACCACCGTCTGCCCGGTCAGCGGCGTGAACCCGCGCTATCCGGGACCAAAGCAGGCTGGCCCGGACGGCGAGCGTCTGCGTCTGAAGGACGGCAAGCTGTACGACGAGGCGCTGAAATACTGCATCAACTGCAAACGCTGCGAAGTCGCCTGCCCGTCGGATGTGAAAATCGGCGATATCATCCAGCGCGCCCGGGCGCGCTACGGCACGCAAAAGCCGACGCTGCGGGACGCGATCCTGAGCCATACCGATCTGATGGGCAGCGTCTCGACGCCGTTTGCCCCGCTGGTGAATGCCGCCACCGCACTCAGGCCGGTGCGCCAGCTGCTGGATGCCACGCTGAAGATAGACCATCACCGCAGCCTGCCGAAATATTCTCACGGTACCTATCGCCGCTGGTATAAATCCGTCGCAGCACAGCAGGCGCAGTATGCAGACCAGGTGGCCTTTTTCCACGGCTGCTACGTGAATTACAACCACCCGCAGTTGGGAAAAGATCTGCTGAAGGTGCTGAACGCCATGGGAACGGGCGTTCAGCTACTGAATAAAGAGAAGTGCTGCGGCGTACCGCTGATTGCCAACGGGTTTACCGATAAAGCGCGCAGGCAGGCTCAAAGCAATGTCACCTCCCTGCGCGAAGCGATTATCGATAAAGGTATTCCGGTGCTGGCGACCTCGTCCACCTGTACCTTCACCCTGCGCGATGAGTATCCGCATCTGCTGGACGTAGATAATACCGGCCTGCGCGAGCACATCGAGCTGGCAACACGCTTCCTGTGGCGCAAGCTGGACAGCGGGCAGACGTTGCCGCTGGGGAGATTACCGCTGAAAGTGGTGTATCACACCCCGTGTCATATGGAGAAGATGGGCTGGTCGCTCTATACGCTGGAGCTGCTGCGGCTAATCCCGGGCCTGGAGCTGACGGTGCTGGATTCACGCTGCTGCGGGATTGCGGGAACCTACGGCTTTAAGCGTGAAAACTACGAAACGTCACAGGCGATTGGCGCCCCGCTGTTCCGTCAGATTGAAGAGAGCGGCGCGGATATCGTGGTGACCGACTGTGAAACCTGCAGGTGGCAGATTGAGATGTCCACCAGCAAGCGCTGCGAGCATCCGATTACCCTGCTGGCCAAGGCGCTGGGGTAAAGATGGCCGGGGCGAAAGGCCCCGGCACAGGCGTTACTCCACGAACAGCGACTCGACAACGTTAATCCAGCCGTGCTCGCTGGCCACCTCTTTGCCGTTCAGCCAGCGGCGCAGCATGTTCAGCGCCATCATGGCGCACACCTCCTGACGCACCGCCAGGCTGTGGCGGGTAATGCTCATTTTTACCCGCAGCGCCCAGGTGCCTTCCGGCGTGGCCAGTGCGAAATTGAGGTATTCTTCGTCCAGCCCGCCGACAAACAGCGCCAGACCGGCAAAATGCTTCACCCTTCTCTCGGAGGCCCAGCGGGCGGTCTGCGCGAGGGTCTCCTGCTGGAACGGCACCACCTCGCTTGCCAGCAGCGGCGCGTTGACGCGCGACAGCTGCAGCGCCAGCAGGCCACCGGTGAACTGCTCGCTTAAGGTCACGCTCAGCTGGCGAGTCTGGAGATGCGTCGCAATCTGCGCGGGCAATCCTTCCGTCCCTTCGAAAATCAGGCTTTCGCCCGCCACGCGCTGCACCTCGGGCCACAGGGCCAGCATCGCCGCTTTCTGCTCGGCCGGGCCCGTCAGCTTAAGCTCAATGATCGGCATGGAGGAGCGGTAGCCCATAGAGACGCCCGGCGGCAGCGGGAGATGATCGAGGCTCTGGGCCAGATCGCTTTCCGAGCGGCCAAAGGTGGTCAGACGCAGGCACAGCGGCGGCTCCGGCAGGGTAAAACGATCGCGAAGGCGCGGCAGGATCTGCTGCTCGACCATCACCTTAAATTCTGAGGGCACGCCCGGGGTAAAGAACATCAGGCAGCGGTTCAGCTGCATGGCAAATCCGCACGCGGTGCCGACCGGGTTATCGACCAGCTCGGCGCTGGCGGGAATTTCAGCCTGCTTGCGGTTGCTGGGGGCCATAACGCGGCCACGCTCGGAGAAAAAGCGTTCCATCTGCGAAAGCCAGGCCTCATGCAGCACCAGCTCTTCGCCTTTTGCGGTTGCGGCGGCCAGCGCGCTGAGATCGTCACCGGTGGGGCCGAGCCCGCCGTTCACAATCAGCACGTCGCACTGTTCGCTCCGCTCGCGCAGCACGCTGACCAGCGACTCAAGATTGTCGCCCACCGTATTGCGGCGCGTTAACGGTAATCCTTGCTCAAAGAAAAGATCGGCAAGCCAGGCCGCATTGGTATCAATAATTTGTCCATGCAGCACTTCGTCGCCGGTGGATAACATCTCCACGTTAATCATTGTGTTCTCCCGCTTATTTGGTGAAAACACTATAGCGCAAACGCGGAAGGGAGAAGAGAGAAACTGGCGCGACGGAACGCCGCGCCGACAGGATTAGAAGCCTGCGCTCACGCCCACGTACGGGCCATCGGCCAGCGCGTTGTCGCGGTTACCGTCTTTGCCCGCCAGGTTCAGATAGCGATAGCCTGCTTCGATAGTAACGGGACGCATGATGGTCCAGCGTGCGCCCGCGTTGGCTTCTTCGTAGCTTTCAATACCGCTGGAGAGGGAGTCCGGAGAGTAGTAATACTCGCCAAACAGGCCAAAGCTGTCGCCAATTTTCCACTGCAGGCCGCCGCCCACGGCCGCCGCGTAGCCTTCGCTGCCGTCGTTAGGGTTGGTATAAACCCCTTTACCGCCGACGGTGGCCAGGAATGGGCCCAGGGGCACGTTCAGGCCGAGGCCAAGGCTGGCCGCGTCGCCGTCGTCATCGTTATGCGTCCAGCCGCCGGTCATCGCCAGACCGGAGGTCTCGGTCCCCATGCCGAAGCCCAGGTGGGTATAATCCTGACCCGCCGAGCCGTTAAAGCTGATGGCGTTAGCCGCCGCAGATACAACCATCAGGCCTAAGCCCAGTAATGCCACTTTTTTCATTGTCGTGATCCCGCACAATTTTTATAGAGAAGTCCCAAAACCGCGAGATTTTAACCGGAGTCTTCCGGGGATCAAGCACTCTGCGTGCGGCAGGTCGGTAGATTGTAACTATTTGAAACCGCTATTATCCCTTCAGCGTTGCGTTCACCCACGCCTGCAGCGCGCGGCGCGAGACTTTAATGCCGCCATTTTTGAGTTCGGTCGGCAACAGCAGCCAGCGGACGGGCTGCTCAAAACGCGCCAGCTTATCCCTCACCCAGTCAGGCAAGCAGGTGATATCCGCTCCCGGCTCGCACTCCACCACCGCCACCGGCCGTTGGCCAAACTCGGCGTCGTCCAGCGGGACGATAAACGCCTGGTTAACCTGCGGGTGCGTGGCGATAACGCGCTCCAGCGATTCCGGCTGGATCCCTTCGCCGCCGCTAAAAAAGAGGTTGTCCATGCGGCCCAGGATCGTCAGGCGGCCTTCATGCCATTCCCCGCGGTCGCGGGTGGCGAACCAGCCCTGAGCGTTGGTCAGCGGAATCAGTTCGCCCTCTCGCCAGTAGCCTGAGGCCATGCTCTGCGCCCTGATCCACACTTCCCCGTCGACGACCTGCACCTCTCTGCCCGGCAGCGCATGGCCCACGTCCGGCTCGCCGTCCGCCTCTTTCGCGCAGACGGTAGAGGCAAACTCGGTCAGGCCGTAGCCGCAGAAGGTGCGAATCCCCTGCTCGCGCGCCCGCTGCGTCAATTCCACGGGGATGGCGGCCCCGCCCAGCAGCACCGCTTTCAGTGCGACGGGCTGGTGGGCATGAAGCAGACGCCAGAGCTGGGTCGGCACCAGCGAGGCGTGGGTGCAGCCACACAGCGCCTGTTCCAGAGGCTGCTTCTCGCGCACGGTTAACCGCGCGCCGGCCTGCAGCCAGCGCCATAAAATCCCCTGGCCGGAAACGTGAAACAGCGGCAGCGAAAGCAGCCAGTCGTCGTCTTCACCGTAGGGCATCAGGGACAACACGCCGCGCGCGCTGGCAAGATGGGCCTCGCAGGTATGCACCGCCGCTTTCGGCAGCCCGGTGGAGCCGGAGGTCAGCGTCATGGAGGCCAGCCGCGCCGGTTGCCACGGAGCGCAATACGCATCGGCTGACTCGCGCATGTTCAGGGCAGGAAGTCCGTCGTAGCTGCCGTCCAGCACCAGCGCGAAGCGCAGCGTCATCTGCGGGAGCAACACGTCCAGCAGCGGACGCGGCAGCTGGGGATTCACGGGAAGAATCCGTGCCCCGCACTGGAGCAGCGCCAGCCACGCCAGCAGGGTTTGCGGATGATTGTGGGCCAGCAGCAGCACGCCGTTGCCCTCCGTCACGCCCTGCTGGTGAAATGCTGCCGCAAGGCGGTCGATGCGGTCGCACAATTGCTGCCAGCTGAGCACCTCGTCGTTCAGCCTCAGGGCCGGTTTATCGGCACACTGCGCGCGCCAGTGCCGCCACGGCCAGTCGGTAAACCTCATTGCAGCGGCTCCAGCGCCGCGACGTCGAGGCACGGCAGCGCGCTGCCCGGCCACGGGCGGATAAGCTGGGCCTGCATCAGGTTCAGCGTGTCGAGGCCAGGAATGGTATCCGGCGTTAGCCAGGCGGCAATGCGCGCCAGCTGGGTCAGCCCAAGGCTGGACTCGATCGACGAGCTGATCACCGCCGTCAGCCCCGAGGCGTGCGCCGCCGCGACCTGCTCGCGTACTTTCGCCAGGCTGCCGGTCAGCGTCGGTTTAATCACCACCGCGCTGACGCCCGGCTCTGAGACAAATTCAAAATCGTCCTCGCGCAGGCTTTCATCCCAGGCAATGGCGATCCCCGTTTCGCGGGCAAACGCGCGCGAATCATCGCGGGTTTTACACGGCTCTTCGAGGAAGGCAATGCGGCTGCGGTACGCCGGATTGACGTATTTCGCAAACTGCTGCGCCTTAAGCGGCGTCCAGGCGCGGTTGGCGTCCAGACGGAGATGAAGGTCGGGGATCGCCTCCAGCAGCAGGTTAGCGACCATGCCGTCGCGCACCGCTTCGTAGAGGCCGACCTTAATTTTCGCCACCTTCTCGCCCGGCATGGCGGAGAGCAGCGCGAACAGCTCGTCAGGATCGCCTGTGCAGAGCGGTGCCGCGCGGTAGCTAGCCTCTTCAGGCAGGCTACCGTCCAGCTCCGCCAGCGCGCAGCTGATGCCAAACGCCGCGGACGGCACGTCCGGCAAAGCCGGATCCGCACCTTCGCGCCACGCGTCTGCCCACGCCAGCACCGCAGCCTGCGCGTCTTCCAGCGACTCCAGGCTAAAGCCCGGCAGCGGTGAAATCTCGCCCCAGCCTTCCCGCTCGCCCAGTTGCAAATGCACGAAGAAGCCGTCACGGGTTTTTAACCGCCGTTCACGCAGCACCACGCCCGCGTCCATCGGTATCTGCCAGCGGTAAACCTGCGCGCGACGCATTACGGGTTCCGTTTGTATTTGCTGAAGTCCGGCTGGCGTTTTTCGTTAAACGCGTTACGCCCTTCCTGACCCTCTTCGGTCATGTAGAACAGCATGGTGGCGTTACCCGCCAGCTCCTGCAGACCCGCCTGACCGTCACAGTCGGCGTTGAGCGCGGCCTTCAGGCAGCGCAGCGCCATCGGGCTGTTTTGCAGCATTTCACGGCACCAGCGCACGGTCTCTTTTTCGAGCTCGGCAAGCGGCACCACGGTGTTCACCAGGCCCATATCCAGCGCTTCCTGGGCGTTGTACTGACGGCACAGGAACCAGATTTCACGCGCTTTTTTCTGCCCGACGATGCGCGCCATGTAGGAAGCGCCCCAGCCGCCATCGAAGGAGCCCACTTTCGGACCCGTCTGGCCAAAGATGGCGTTCTCGGCGGCAATGGTCAGATCGCACATCATGTGCAGCACGTGGCCGCCGCCGATGGAGTAGCCCGCTACCATCGCCACCACCGGTTTAGGACAGGTGCGGATTTGACGCTGGAAATCAAGGACGTTCAGATGGTGCGTGCCCGCATCGTCCTGGTATCCGCCGTAGTCGCCGCGCACCTTCTGATCCCCGCCGGAGCAGAACGCTTTATCGCCTTCGCCGGTCAGGACAATCACCCCGATGTTGTCGTCGTAGCGCGCATCCGCCAGGGCCTGAATCATCTCTTTCACCGTCAGCGGGCGGAAGGCGTTGCGTACCTGCGGACGGTTAATGGTGATTTTGGCAATGCCGTCGGTGGATTTGTGGTAACGAATGTCGGTGTAGCCTTCGGAGCAGTCTTGCCATTCAACCGGGGCATAAAGCATGTTTTCATCAGGATAGATCATAGAGTGTCCTTTGTTCGAAGACGCAGTATCTGAGCCAGACTCGCCGCAACCGCATCGGGGTTTTCCCGGTGGGCGTTGTGTCCGGCGTTGGGAATTGCATGACGAGCGGCGTTTAGCTCAGCGGCAAGGGCCGCGAACTTCTCATCACGTTCGCCATAGAGATAATCCAAAGAGAAATCGCGTTCGCCGAGCGCGGCACGCAGGTCGGGCTGCACGGCCAGCGAGGTCGCCTCAAGCATCTTTGCCAGCGCTACGCCGCTGTTCTGGCTGCGCAGGGTAATCAGCGCGTCGCGCTGGGCGTCCGTGAGTGAGGCGAACACGGGCTGGCGATACCAGTCACTGAACACGTTCTCCAGCGGTTCGCGGCGAAAACGCGCTGCCCAGCGGTAATCGGATGCCCGCCGCGCCTGTCGCGCCCCGGCATCCTGCAGGCCCGGATGTCCGCCTTCTACCGCCACGCCCAGCAGCCCCTTTGGCCGCTGGCAGGCATGGAACATCGCAATGCGGCCGCCGAGGGAGTACCCGACGAGCCAGAAGTTCAGTATGTTGTAACTAATAAGAGTATGGGCGAGCAGCGCGCTCATCTCGTCAAAGCCCGCCACGTCCAGATTTTGGGATCCACCGTGCCCCGGCAGATCCAGATACAGCCGGGGATAATCGCTCAGCGTCTTGCCAACAGGCTGCCACTCGCGGCAATCTCCGGAAAAACCGTGCAAAAAAACCAGCCAGGGATAGCCTGGCTTTCCGGCCTGCTGCACGCCCGAGAGGATCACAGCTGGCTCACCTGCGCCAGCAGGCTTTGCAGGGCATGCGCCCCGTCGGCATCGTTCACCACCAGCTCGATCAGCGTCGCGCCCGGCTGCTTCCAGGCATTGCTTAGCGCAGCGTCCAGCTGTTCCCAGCTCTCCGGGCGATGGTATTTCAGGCTGAACATCGCCGCGGCATGTTCGAACTGCACGTTCTGCGGCATCAGATAGAAGCGCTCGCGCTCGCTCTGGGGCGTTGGCAGCAGGGAGAAAATCTGTCCGCCGTTGTTATTCACGACAATCAGCACAAACGGTGCGGAAGCCTGGCGCAGCAGCGCCAGCGCGTTGAGATCGTAGAGCGCGGAGAGATCGCCCACGATAGCCAGCGTCGATTTCGCGCTGGCGCGCTGCACGCCCGCCGCCGTGGAGATCAGCCCGTCGATGCCGCTGGCGCCGCGGTTGCTGTAAACCGGGTAGCCCGCGGGCAGCTTCGAAAAGGCGTCTATCAGACGCACGACCAGGCTGTTGCCGACAAACAGCTGCCCCTGTTCAGGCAGATACTGGCGAATTCGGTGCGCCAGCCCGGCTTCGCTGAAGGCCTCACAGTGCGCTTTGGTGATTTCCCAGGCCCGGCGCGACAGGTCCGGGATCGCCACCGCCCAGGGTTGACGTTTTTCCGCCGGATGCAGTTCCAGCCAGCTCTCAATGTCGCTCACCAGACGACGACCGCGATGGTGCGCCGGGTCAAGCCGCCCTTCCAGCGGGTCGACCAGCCAGTACTCTTCCGGCGTGCAGGTGGCCTGCCACTGCAGTAACCGTTTGCCGGTTAAACTCGATCCAAGCTGGACCACAATCTGCGCCTGCGACAGCTCGGTGACCGCTTTGGCATTGCCGAGCCAGAGATCGGCGCACGGCAGCGGCTGACCGGTCTGGGACAGCACGTCGCCAATCAGCGGCCAGCCCAGCGTTTGCGCCCATTCGGCGACCCGCTTGCCTTCGGCGGCGCTCATGCGCCCGGCGATAACCACGCCGCGCTTCTGCCGCCAGAAGAACCAGTCGCGCTGCTTCGCGCTCTCAAGATGCGTTTGCTCGCGCAGCCACGGTTTTTCACTCTGCCACCAGTCGCCGAGCGTCTGCTGCCAGTCATGGCCCGTGTCGTCCAGCTCACCGTAGAGCGGTTCGGCAAACGGGCAGTTGATGTGCAGCGCCCCGCCGCGCAACGTCTCCATCGCGTGATCGACGGTGGAGACCAGCCAGCTTGCCGGAATATCCTGGGTGGGGCGCGGGAGCGAAACCGTCTGCGAAGGGTGCGAAGAAAAGATGCCCGGCTGGCGAATGGCCTGATTGGCGCCGCAGTCGATCAGTTCAGGAGGACGGTCGGCCGTCAGTAAGATCAGTTTTTCACCGGTTAAACCGGCTTCAATCAGGGCCGGATAGAGGTTCGCCACGGCGGTACCGGAGGTGACGATCACCGCCACGGGCTCTTTGCTGACCTTCGCCAGCCCGAGCGCCAGATGGCCGAGACCGCGCTCATCAAAGTGGGTGTGGTGAATCAACGCCCGGTTTTCGGCGGCCGCCAGCGTCAGCGGCGTAGAACGAGAACCCGGTGCAATACACACGTGCCTGACGCCGTGGCGGGTCAGGGCTTCAAGGATCACCGCCGCCCAGCGTCGGTTAAAAGAACTTACTGACATGAGATTGTCCGGTATCAAGAATGCGACACAGTATAAAGAATAGAAAAAAATGGAATTTTGATATGAATCGGGATTGCGCGATTCAGTATTAATCCCTTAGGAGCAGGGAGCGCAATCCGGCCGCTTTATTTTCAATCTCCTGCCACTCCTGCTCCGGGTCAGATCCGCTGACGATGCCCGCCCCGGCGTAGAGCCGCAGGGCGTCATCCTGGACCCGAGCCGAGCGCAACGCCACACAGAATTCGCTTTGATCGGGCGATAAATACCCGGCCGAACCGGCGTACCATTCGCGGTTGAACGGTTCTACGGTCTGGATAAACTCGCGCGCGGGCTGGCGCGGGAGCCCGGCAACGGCGGCTGTCGGCTGGAGTACGTGCAGGCACAGCGCGTCGTCTGGCTGCTTTAGCTCGGTCCAGATACAGCGTCGTAAGTGCTGGACTTTACGCAGGCGGACGACCTGGGCAGGCAACACCTCAAGCGTCTGCGTATGGTGCTGAAGACGCTGGCAGATATCCTCCACCACCAGCATATTTTCACGCTGGTTTTTATCATCGTTCAGCAGCCACTCGCCCAGCCGCTGCGCCTGGCTATCGTCCGCGTGGCTGGCAACGGTGCCCGCCAGCGCTTCCGTGCGCAGCAGCGCGCCGCGCCGCCGCCAGAGGCGCTCGGGCGTAGAGCCGAGAAACGCGTTGCGGGCGTCGAAAACCATGCAGAAATGATAGCAATTGAGATTCAGGGCGCGGCTGGCGGCCATCAGCGCGACAGGGTTAACCCGCTGTTTACACTGTAAATCGGTGGCCCGGGCGAGGACCACCTTTTCGAAATCGCCGCGCGCGATAGTCTCTGTCGCCTTGTTGATAAGGCTCAGCCACGCCGATTTTTGCGGCAGATGCGTTTCATGCTCTACCTGCACGGACAGCGGACGGATCGGTTTGGCCGCAAGCAGCGCCTGTAAGAATACCTGCGCGGCGCGGGCATCATCCTGAAGCGAGCTATTGCCCCACAGCTGCAGGCGCAGCGTAGCGTTACCGGCGGTGCGTCGCCAGAGCAGGCGCGGCAAAAAGAGGCTGCCCTGCTCCGGATTAAAGGCGTTCAGGCCGCAGATACGGGTATCGCCAGGCGCACGTTGGTCACGTAGAAACTGCGAGGCTAATGCCAGAGAGGAAAAGTGGGCAACGGCCCCCAGCGCGGCCAGCTCTTCGTCGCCGTTACGCTGCTGCCAGTAAAACTGGGGATAGCACTGCTGCGCGCCCAGCCAGGCAAGGGGATCGAAGGCGTCGTTTAACGGGAAAGTAACGTCGAAATGACGCAGGCCGGGTGCTGCGGGTAACGCCTGCGTAAGCTGGGTACGCAGTTGCTCCAGCGCGAGGAAAATCGAATTCACGCGAACCTCTCCCTGTTAAAACCGCATATTATACGGGGTACCATAAGAAATATCAGTACCCACGTATAGGGAGTGGTTAAGCGTTCAAAACGCTGTTAACGACGGGCTAAGAGCAGACCCAGCACCAGCCCTACGGCAGCCCCCACGCCAATACCCTGCCACGGTTTCTCATGCACGTAGTCATCGGCACGATACACCGCTTTTTTAGCGCGGTAGTAGTAGGTGTCCGACGCATGGCTGACGCGGTTTTTCACTTCATGCAGCGCCTGTTCCGCACGGGCTTTTAGCTCAATATATTTCTGATCGGCAGGGTCGCCCGAGGAGCGTAGCACCTCTTCCAGCGTTTCGCTCAGCAAGGCCAGGTCGTCGTCGATACGGGTATCCCAGGATTGAAATGACATATTTTTCTCCATGTTAGTGCACCAGTCCGCTAACTATAGCCAACGCGCCGCCATTATGCCTGTTTCGTTTCCCGCGCCATGCCGATGTGGGGAATGCCATCTTCGTCATACACTTCCGTTACCGGCGTGAAGCCAAAGTGCGCATAGAACGACTGCAGATGCGCCTGCGCGCCCAGGTATAACGCCTTGTCCGGCCACCGTTTTTGGCACGCTTCCAGCGTTTTCTCCATGAGCTGATAGCCCAGCTTTTCACCGCGCGCGCTGCCGCTGATGATGACCCGACCAATCACGACGGGCTCGAATTCGTCTTCGCTTTTCAGAATCCTCGCATACGCCACCAGCTCGTTATTCCGCCAGCCGAGGATATGGCGGTTCTCGCCGACCAGATCGTCGCCGTCGATGTCCTGATACGGGCAGGTCTGCTCTACAATAAATACCTCGCAGCGCAGCTTCAGCAGGGCGTAGAGTGAATGGACGGTAAGGTCACTATGATGTAAATCTTGCCACTGGATCATGTCAGTCTCCTTCCTGGGGTTCATGACGTTATACTAAACCCCTCCCCGTTCGGCAAAGGGCTGATTGCGTTATGGAACTGATTTTTCTGGGTACGTCCGCTGGCGTGCCAACCCGCTCACGAAACGTGACGGCGATCCTGCTGGATCTTAAGCACCCCACCCGCGGCGGGCTGTGGCTGTTTGACTGCGGTGAAGGGACGCAGCATCAGCTGCTGCATACCGCATACCACCCCGGCAAGCTGGATAAAATTTTTATCACCCATCTGCATGGCGACCATCTGTTTGGCCTTCCCGGCCTGCTTTGCAGCCGCTCGATGGCCGGTAACCCCAATCCGCTGACGATTTACGGACCCGCGGGAATCCGGGAATTTGTTGAAACCACCCTGCGCCTCAGCGGTTCGTGGACGGATTATCCGCTGGAGATCGTTGAGATCTCCGAAGGCCAGGTTTTCGATGACGGTGACGTTAAGGTAAGCGCTCGGCCGCTCAGTCATCCGGTAGAGTGCTATGGCTACCGTATTGACGCGCATGACAAGCCCGGCGCGCTGGACGCTGCCGCGCTGATGGCCGATGGCGTAAAACCCGGGCCGCTGTTCCAGCGCCTGAAGCACGGCGAGAGCGTCACGCTGGAGGACGGGCGCGTCATCAACGGCCAGGACTATCTCGCCGCCCCGCAGCCCGGCAAGAAGCTGGTGATTTTTGGCGACACGGCCCCGTGCCCGGCGGCGCTTGACCTTGCCCGGGGCGTGGACGTGATGGTGCATGAAGCGACGCTTGAAACGGCAATGGAAGAGAAAGCCAACGGCCGGGGCCATAGCTCTACGCGTCAGGCGGCGCGGCTTGCCCGTGACGCGGGCGTCGGGAGGCTCATCATCACCCACGTCAGCTCGCGCTACGACGCGCGAGGATGTGAAAAGCTGCTGGCAGAGTGCCGCGCATTGTTCCCGGAATGTGAGCTGGCCGAAGATTTCGCTCAGGTCAGCGTTTAGCCCTTCACTTTTCCCTCAGGATGCCGATAACGATTAAAAGGTCAGCATTTCTCTCGAGGGTAGAATGGATAATTTCCAGAAAGATATTGATGACAGGGCGAATCTGACCCTGTCGAACCGTTTTGAACTGTTGCTGTTCCGTCTTGGCACCTCTCTTAACGAAAATAAATCCGAGCTGTTTGGCATTAACGTCTTTAAGCTGCGTGAAATTGTGCCGATGCCGGAGTTCACAAAACCCGCCGGGATGAAATCGCCGCTGATGGGAATGGTGAATATTCGCGATCAGGTGATCCCGGTGATTGACCTGGCCGCCGTGGCGGGCTGTAAGCCCACCACCGGGCTGAACATTCTGCTGATCACCGAATACGCGCGCAGCGTGCAGGCGTTTGCCGTGGAGTCGGTTGAGAACATTATGCGTCTGGACTGGAAGCAGGTGCACGCGGCGGAAACCGCCGTCAGCGGCCGCTACATTACCAGTATTGCGTGTCTTGACGAGAAGACCGATACCAACGATCTGGCGATGGTGCTGGACGTTGAGCAGATCCTGTACGACATCACGCCGGCCAATCACGATCTGCACGCCACGGATTTGAAGACCACCAAGTTCAATATTAAGCCAGGCGCGGTCGCCATCGTCGCAGAAGACTCCAAAGTGGCGCGCTCGATGCTGGAGAAGGGTTTGCAGGCAATGGAGATCCCGGCGCAGCTGCACATTACCGGCAAAGACGCGTGGGAGAAAATTGGCGTGCTGGCCGCTCAGGCGCAGGCAGAGGGCGTGCCCATCACCGATAAGATTGCCCTGGTGCTGACCGACCTCGAAATGCCGGAGATGGACGGTTTTACGCTGACGCGCAAAATCAAAACCGACCCGGTACTGAAGGATATTCCGGTGGTGATCCACTCTTCGCTTTCTGGCAACGCCAACGAAGACCATATCCGCAAGGTGAAGGCGGATGGCTACGTGGCAAAGTTCGAGCTGAACGAGCTGTCGTCGGTGATCGAGGAGGTGCTGGACCGCTCGATGAAGAAGATTGACGGGCCGTTGATTAGCCGCAAGCAGCTGGCGTAGTCGGGTGGCGCTTCGCTTACCCTACCAACAAAACCCGCAGGCCCTGCAAGCGTAGCGCCGCCAGGCAAACCATAAAAAAACCCGCCGAGGCGGGTTTTTTGTTTTTACATCAATGGCATCGCTCGCTGCACGATATCAATCAGCGGCTGCGGATAGATACCGAAGATCAGCACCAGCAGCGCGGAGATGAGTACCACGATCCCCCCGGCGCTGTACTGCCAGTTGGATGGCGCATCGCGGTTGAGCTGCTGAGGCGCGCTCAGGTACAGGCTCACGGCAACGCGCAGGTAGTAGTAGAGACCAATCGCGGAGCCGATAACCACGCCCGCGGTCAGCCACCACAGGTGCGCCTGCACACCGACGGCCAGCACGTAGAACTTACCGATAAAGCCGAGCGTCATCGGGATACCTGCCAGAGAGAGCATCATCACGGTCATCACTGCGGACAGGATCGGACGGTGCCAGAACAGACCACGGTAGGAGAACAGTGAATCAGCGTCCGGACCACGGTACGGGCTGGACATCAGGCTCACCACGCCGAAGGCGCCGAGGCTGCTGAACAGGTAACCGGCCAGATACACGCCCACGGCTTCCATCGACATCTCACCGCTCTGCAGCGCAATCAGCGCCACCATCAGGTAGCCCAGATGAGAGATGGACGAGTAGCCCAGCAGACGCTTGATGTTGGTCTGGCTCAGCGCCATCAGGTTACCGAAGATGATGGAGACGAACGCGATAATGCCCAGCACCACGCGAACCGCTTCGCTGTCACCCACCGGTGCGTACAGGAACAGACGCATGACCACCCCGAAGATGGCGATTTTGCTCGCCGTCGCCAGGAAGGTGGACACCGGCGCAGGAGCGCCCTGGTAGACGTCTGGCGTCCACAGGTGGAACGGCACCAGAGAGAGTTTGAAGCCAAGGCCAACAATCATCATGCCCAGACCCGCCAGCAGCAGCGGCTCGTGCAGCATGCCGTCGCCGAGGCTCTTGCCGAGCGCCATGAAGGAGAGGTTACCGGACTGTGCGTAAACCAGCGCAATACCAAACAGCAGGAACGAGGAGGCAGCAGCAGACAGGATGGTGTACTTGATGCTTGCTTCCAGGGAGCGCTTCTGGCGGAAGGCGTAACCAATCAGGCCGAACAGCGGCAGAGAGATCAGCTCAATGCCGAGGAACAGCGCGGCCAGATGGTTGGCATTCGCCAGCAGAATGCCGCCCAGCGCGGCAATCAGAACCAGCAGGTAAAACTCTTCTTTGTTGTCGTTGTAGCCTTCGAGCCACGGGTACGCAAAGGTACAGGTCGCCAGGCTCGCCAGCAGCACCAGACCGGTATACAGCATAGCGTAACCGTCAACGCGCATCAGCGGGGTGACGTCCATCGCCCCGCCCTGACCAACAAACCAGAGAGAGACTAACGCGGCGTTCAGGCCGATGACCGACAGCGTGGCATTCAGGAAGTGATTGCGTCGCCACGCAATGGAGAGCATTACAACCACCACCGTCAATCCGACGATCAGCAGCGGTAGCAGCGCAATCAGTTGTTGTGGAGTTATTGTCATGGCGATTTACGGCCTTGTAGTAGAAGCAGAATTAACAAACCACTGCTGGATGTTACCCATCGCGCTGTGCGAGGTATCCAGAATCGGCTGCGGGAAGAAGCCCAGCAGCACCAGCAGTACGACCAGCAGCAGGATGATGAACAGCTCGCGCAGCGACATCCCTGGCAGTTCTTGTGCGGCAATTTCGCTCTTCGCTTTACCGAAGTAAGCGCGGTGCAGCATCGCCAGCGAGTAGACGGAAGCGAACACCAGACCAAAGGTGGAGATCACGGTAATCACCGGCACCACTTTGAAGCTGCCAAACAGAATCATAAATTCGCCGACGAAGTTACCGGTGCCCGGCATCCCCAGCGTCGCCACCGCGAAGAACATAGACAGCGCTGGAAGCCACTTAATTTTGCTCCACAGACCGCCCATCATGCGCATATCACGCGTGTGCAGACGTTCGTACAGCTGGCCGCACAGGATGAAGAGGCCGGCTGCGGACAGGCCGTGCGCAATCATCTGGATCACCGCGCCCTGGTACGCCAGCTGGCTGCCGGTGTAGATAGCAATCAGCACGAAGCCCATGTGGGAAACGGAGGTGTAGGCAATCAGACGCTTGATGTCGTACTGCGTGAAGGCCATCCAGGCACCGTAGAAGATACCGATCACGCCGAGCCACATGGCAATAGGCGCGAACTCTGCGGAGGCGTTCGGGAACAGCGGCAGCGCGAAACGCAGCAGACCGTAGGCCGCGGTTTTCAGCAGGATGCCCGCCAGGTCAACGGAACCCGCCGTTGGCGCCTGAGAGTGCGCGTCTGGCAGCCAGCCGTGCAGCGGAACCACCGGCATTTTCACCGCGAACGCGATGAAGAAGCCCAGCATCAGCAGGTATTCCACGCCGTACGACATTGGCGTTTTCAGCAGGTCTTCGTAGTTGAAGGTCCAGGTGCCGGTCGCGTTGTGGTGAACAAACACCAGCGCCAGAATGGCAATCAGCATCACCAGACCGCTCGCCTGGGTATAGATGAAGAACTTGGTTGCCGCCGTGATACGCGTTTTACCGTCGGACGCCTTGTGGCCCCACAGCGCGATCAGGAAGTACATCGGCACCAGCATCATCTCCCAGAAGAAGAAGAACAGGAACATGTCGATGGCAAGGAACACGCCGATAACGCCGCCCAGGATCCACATCAGGTTCAGGTGGAAGAAGCCCTGGTATTTTTCGATTTCTCGCCAGGAGCAGAGTACCGCCAGAACGCCGAGCAGACCGGTCAGCACCACCATCAGCAGCGACAGACCGTCAATCGCCAGGTGAATCGTAATGCCGAAACGTGGGATCCACGGCAGGATGAACTCAGACTGCCACTGCGGAATGCCCGCAGACTGGGTCAGTGAGTAACCGCCCTGCAACCACAGTTGCAGGCCAAGCGCGAGCGTCAATCCCATGGTGATCAGCGCGATCCAGCGCGGCATCTTCACGCCAAAGCGTTCAGTCTGCCAGCACAGGAAGCCACCGATAAAGGGAATTAATATTAGCCAGGGTAGTAACATGGCGATTTTTATTCCTTGTTAAAGTCCCTAAAGGACCGATTTTCAACAAATTCACGCGTTAGTGCGGTATGTGGTGTCGGGTGGCGCTCACGCTTGCCCGACCTACGGTATTGTAGGCCCGGTAAGCGCAGCGCCACCGGGCAAAACCACTATCGCAACACCATCAGCAGCGCCAGTACGACAACCGCACCGATGCTCATGGACGCCACATACCAGCGCAGGTAACCGTTCTCGCTGTACAGCAGACCTTTCCCTGCAAAGCGGGAGAGGATCGCCGGGATATTCATCAGGCTGTTCAACGGATCGCGCTTCAGCAGCCACGCAATGCCCAGGAACGGCTTAACGAAGATCATGTCGTACAGCCAGTCGAAGCCCCACGCGTTATACCACCAGGTACCCAGCAGACGGCCTGGCGCGCTGTTGGCAACGGCCGTCACCAGCGTACGTTTACCCAGCCACAGCCATGCGGCAATCAGGATGCCCGCGATAGCGACCACACCGGAGGTGATTTCAAGCGTCAGAACGCGACCGTGCTCAAGCTCGGTGGTGTCCGGCAGTACGCCCTGCAGCGGCGGCACTATCATCGCGCCAACGAAGGTAGACAGTACCAGCAGCACAATCAGCGGCAGGTGATGGGTAATCCCCTTCCCTGCGTGAGCGTGAATTTGTTCTTTACCGTGGAATACGATGAAAATCATACGGAAGGTATACAGGGAGGTCATGAACGCACCGACCAGACCCGCAACCATCAGATTGATATGACCATTCGCCATGGCACCCGCAAGGATTTCGTCCTTACTGAAGAAGCCCGCGGTAATCAGCGGCAGTGCCGCCAGCGCCGCGCCGCCTACCAGGAAGCAGACATAGACCAGCGGGATAGACTTACGCAGTCCGCCCATCTTGAAGATGTTCTGCTCGTGGTGGCAGGCCAGAATCACGGAACCGGATGAGAGGAACAGCAGCGCTTTAAAGAACGCGTGCGTCATCAGGTGGAAAATGGCCGCGTCCCACGCCTGAACGCCCAGCGCCAGGAACATGTAGCCAATCTGGCTCATGGTGGAGTACGCGAGAACGCGCTTGATGTCGGTTTGCACCAGCGCGGCAAAGCCTGCCAGCACAAGCGTAACCGCACCGACGATACCCACCAGATGCAGAATTTCCGGGGTCATCAGGAACAGGCCATGGGTACGCGCAATCAGGTAAACACCGGCGGTGACCATGGTCGCGGCGTGGATCAGCGCGGAGACAGGGGTTGGACCCGCCATCGCGTCGGCCAGCCAGGTCTGCAACGGCAGCTGCGCGGATTTACCCACGGCACCACCCAGCAGCATCAGCGTTGCCCACCACAGCATGTTGTTGCCTGCGGCGAAGTGCGCTGGCGCCAGTTCCACCATTTCGCGGAAGTTCAGCGTGCCCAGTTCGTTGTAGAGAATGAACAGCGCGAAGGCGAGGAAGACGTCACCCACGCGGGTCACGACGAACGCTTTCATGGCCGCTGCGCCATTCTTCGGATCGGTATAGTAGAAGCCGATCAGCAGGTAAGAACAGAGCCCCACGCCTTCCCAGCCCAGGTACATCAGCAGCAGGTTATCGGCCAGCACCAGAACCACCATGCTGGCGATAAACAGGTTGGTGTAGGCGAAGAAGCGGGAGTAACCCTCTTCACCGCGCATGTACCAGGAGGCGAACATGTGGATCAGGAAGCCGACGCCGGTGACCACGGAGAGCATGGTCAGCGAGAGACCGTCCAGCACCAGGTTGAAGCCGATGTTGAAGTCACCCACCGACATCCAGGTCCACAGCGGCACGCTGAACGGCTGGCGTCCATTGTTAAAGAAGTCGATACCCGCATACGCTGTCACCAGCGCAGCCAGACCGACAGAGCCCATGCCCACGGTCGCAGACAGATTCTCGGACCAGCGGCCGCGAGAAAACGCCAGCAGCACGAAGCCAATCAGCGGAAAAATAATGGTTAAGGCAAGCATGTTCATCCACGCAACTCACTTACTGAATCGATGTTCAGATTCTGGCGGCGACGATGGAGCTGCAGCAACAGCGCCAGGCCAATACTCGCTTCAGCAGCCGCGAGGCTGATGGCGAGAATGTACATCACCTGACCATCGGTCTGGCCCCAGTAGCTTCCGGCGACCACGAAGGCCAGCGCGCAGGCGTTAATCATGATTTCCAGCCCGATCAGCATAAACAGCAGATTTCGGCGGATAACCAGACCGGTCAGACCCAGAACGAATAAAATCGCCGCGAGGATCAGTCCATGTGTTAAGGGGATCATGCGCGCTCCTCCATTTTTCTTTTCGCGCGGTCGTCAGTGCGGTTGCTCAGCACCTCGCCAGCACGTTCTTCGCGGCCGACGTGGAAAGCAACAACCAGGCCTGCCAGCAGCAGCATTGAGGCCAGTTCCACCGCCAGAACGTATGGGCCAAAGAGCGTGATACCCACCTCTTTCGCGCCAATCGGCGTGCCGTCGATGCCCTGATCGTTGACGCCCAGAATGGCGTAAACGATCACCACCAGCATGATGGCCGACAGAATTGCCGGGCCAATCCACACCTGCGGTTTTAACCACTGACGTTCCTGCTCAATTTCAGAGCCGCCCAGGTTCAGCATCATCACCACGAACACGAACAGCACCATAATGGCCCCGGCGTAGACGATGATTTCCAGCGCACCGGCGATGTGCGCGCCCAGTGCGAAGAACACCCCTGAAATGGCCAGCAGCGAGATGATTAAGTACAGCAGCGCATGCACCGGATTGGTGTGCGTGATCACTCGCAGCGTAGCCAGGATGGCGATAAGGCCACAGATATAAAAAGCGAATTCCATTGCCCTCTCCTTACGGTAACAGGCTCTTGACGTCGATAGGCTTAGCTTCGTTCTCTGCTTCGCCCTTATCTTTGCCGTCGATTGCCATACCCGCCATCCGGTAGAAGTTATATTCCGGGTATTTGCCCGGACCGGAAATCAGCAGATCCTCTTTCTCGTACACCAGGTCCTGACGCTTGTACTCACCCAGCTCGAAGTCTGGAGTCAGCTGAATCGCCGTGGTTGGGCACGCTTCTTCACACAGACCGCAGAAGATGCAGCGTGAGAAGTTGATGCGGAAGAACTCAGGGTACCAGCGGCCGTCTACCGTCTCAGCTTTCTGCAGAGAGATACAGCCTACCGGACACGCTACCGCACACAGGTTACAGGCAACGCAGCGCTCGGAACCGTCCGGGTCGCGCGTCAGCACGATACGGCCACGGTAGCGCGGCGGCAGATATACCGGCTCTTCCGGGTACATCCGGGTTTCGCGTTTGGCAAACGCGTGCAGGCCGATCATCCAGATACTGCGTACCTGGGTACCGAAGCCTACCAGTAATTCTTTTAAGGTCATGGTCTATAGCCCCTTATGGCTGCTGCCAGAGAATGACAGCTGCCGTTACCAACAAGTTGACGAGCGTCAGCGGCAGGCACACTTTCCAGCCGAAGGACATTACCTGGTCATAACGTGGACGCGGTAACGCTGCGCGAATCAAAATGAACATCATCATGAAGAACGCGGTTTTCAGCGCGAACCAGATGAACGGCGGTAAGAACGGGCCATGCCAGCCACCGAAGAACAGCGTTACCATCAACGCGGAAATGGTGACGATACCGATGTACTCGCCCACGAAGAACAGACCGAACTTCATACCGGAATATTCAATGTGGTAACCGTCGGCCAGTTCCTGTTCGGCTTCTGGCTGGTCAAACGGATGACGGTGGCACACCGCCACGCCCGCGATGGCAAAGGTAATAAACCCAAAGAACTGCGGAATCACGTTCCAGATGTCGGCCTGGTTGTTGACGATGTCGGTCATGTTGAATGAACCGGCCTGCGCCACCACGCCCATCAGGGAGAGCCCCAGGAACACCTCGTAGCTCAGGGTCTGCGCGGAAGCACGCATCGCACCCAGCAGCGAGTATTTGTTGTTACTGGACCAGCCTGCGAACAGGACCGCGTACACCGCGAGGCCTGCCATCATCAGGAAGAACAGAATGCCGATGTTCAGGTCAGCGACCACCCAGGTCGGGCTGACCGGCACGATAGCAAACGCCAGCAGCAGCGAGGTGAAGGCGATCATCGGTGCCAGAGTAAAGATCACGCGGTCAGAGAAGCGCGGGATCCAGTCCTCTTTAAAGAACATCTTGATCATGTCCGCAACCAGCTGGAGTGAACCACCCCAGCCCACGCGGTTCGGTCCGTAACGGTTCTGGAACAGGCCGAGCAGACGACGTTCACCAAAGCTCATGAACGCGCCGCAGGTGACCACCACCAGCAGAATAACAATCGCTTTCAGAATGCTCAGCAGGATGTCGATAAGATCCGGCGTTAACCAACTCATGCTTTTGCCTCCTGCAGATTATCAAGACGCGCACCCGCCAGAACCGGCGCGATGCCAGGCATACCCATCGGCAGACCGACCTGCCCTGCTGTCAGACTTTCAGAAATAATCAGCGGCAGGCTGATGGTCTGGCCGTCATAGCTAAAGGCAACGTTCGCGCCCGCGTTAACGCCAAGCTTCGCGGCATCCGCCGGGTTGAGCTTGATGTAAGGCTGCGGCATACGGGTCTGGAAGACCGGTGAACGCTGGGACAGCTCGTCGCTACCGAACAGATGGTAGTACGGCGCGATGCGCCAGCTACCGTCCTGCGCCTGGAAGCTCGCCGGTACGGTGGTGAAGAAGTCCAGACCGGTTTCAGAGGGTTCAATCAGACGCACGCCCGGATCGCCGTGGCGCAGGGAGCCACCCACTTCAGCCTGGAACTTGTTCCATGCCTGCGGGGAGTTCCAGCCCGGTGCCCATGCGAACGGAATTTGCGAACGCGGCGCAGACGGCTGGTTGTTCCCTTCCATGGAGAAGGCGAACATGGTGTCTTTATCCTGCGGCTGGCGCGGTTCGTGTACGCTGATGTTGGCGCGCATGGCGGTGCGGCCGCTGTAGCGGTGCGGTTCACGCGCCAGCTTCTGGCCGCGAATGCGGAAGCTTGCTTCAGGTGCGGCATCTTTAATGCCTGCCAGCTGAGGCAGTTTTTCCACCACCGCGTCGATAACGTGGTCAAGCTGCGTCCAGTCCACTTCACGGCTCTGCACGGTGCTGTGCAGGGAGTGCAGCCAGCGCCAGCTTTCCAGCATCACGGTGTTGCTGTCGTAGTACGCCGGGTCATAAACCTGGAAGAAACGCTGCGCGCGGCCTTCGTTGTTAATAACCGTACCGTCGCTTTCTGCGAAGCTTGCCGCAGAGAGCACCAGGTGCGCTTTGTCCATGATCGCGGTGCGCTGATGGTCGATGACCATCACCAGCGGCGCTTTCGAGAGCGCGGCGTCAACGCGCGCGGCTGAGGCGTGGCGATGCAGGTCGTTTTCCAGCACCACGACGGCGTCAGCGGCACCGGACTCCAGTTCGCTTAACGCTTCTTCCAGCGAGCCGCCGCCAATCATCCCCAGGCCAATGCTGTTCACCGCACGGGCAATCATGGTGATCCCCACGTCCGCGCCGCGGCCTTTGAGGGCTTTAGCAACGTTTGCAGCGGCCTGAACGATCTCCGCGCTGCCGGCGTTGGTACCGGAAATGATCAGCGGCTTCTTCGCCCCCGCCAGCGCCTGAACAATCACGTCAACCTTGTTCTGCAGGTCGCGATCCAGTTCTACAGCCGGGGAGTTGTTGTCCAGCGCGTGGGCAATGGCAAAGCCAAGACGAGCCTGATCTTCAACCGGCGCGCAGTAGGTCCACGCCGCGATATCGTCCAGACGGGTGTTGTCGACGTTGGTCACAAACAGAGGATGCTTCGCGCGCTGGCCGATGTTGAGGATCGCCGCAATTTGCCAGTCAGCCACTTTCTGCGCCGCTGCCATTTCACGTGCTTTACCCTTCACCGCCTGACGAACCGCCAGAGCCGCGCGTGCGCCGGTCTGGGTGAGGTCTTCACCCAGCACCAGGACCGCATCGTAGGATTCAATTTCGCGCAGCGCAGGGGTATGAATACCGCCTTCACGCAGCACTTTCAGCACCAGCTGCAGACGTTCCTGCTCGCCCTGGGCGATACCGGTGTAGAAGTTTTCAGCCCCAACCAGCTCGCGCAGCGCAAAGTTGCTTTCAACGCTGGCACGCGGGGAGCCGATACCGATAACTTTCTTCGACTGGCGCAGAATATCTGCCGCGCCCTGCATTGCCTGTTCGGCGTTCAGGGTGATGAAGTCGTCGCCACGGCGCTGAACCGGCTGACGCGGACGGTCTTTCAGGTTCACATAGCCATAGCCGAAACGACCGCGGTCGCAGAGGAAGTAGTGGTTAACGGTACCGTTGTAACGGTTTTCGATACGACGCAGTTCGCCGTAACGCTCACCCGGACTGGTGTTACAGCCGAGGGAACACTGCTGGCAGATGCTTGGCGCAAACTGCATGTCCCATTTACGGTTGTAACGCTCGGAGTGGGTTTTATCCGTGAAGACGCCGGTCGGGCAGATTTCTACCAGGTTACCGGAGAATTCGCTCTCAAGCGTACCGTCTTCCGGACGACCGAAGTAGACGTTGTCATGCGCGCCGTACACGCCCAGATCCTGACCGTCCGCGTAGTCTTTGTAGTAACGCACGCAGCGGTAGCAGGCGATGCAGCGGTTCATTTCGTGAGAGATGAACGGCCCCAGGTCCTGGTTACGGTGGGTACGCTTGGTAAAGCGATAGCGACGGAAGCTGTGACCGGTCATTACGGTCATATCCTGAAGGTGGCAGTTACCGCCCTCTTCACAAACCGGACAGTCGTGCGGGTGGTTGGTCATCAACCACTCCACCACGCTTTCGCGGAACTGTTTGGCTTCTTCGTCATCAATCGAAATAAAGGTGCCTTCGGTGGCTGGCGTCATACAGGACATCACCAGGCGACCACGCGTGTCTTCCGCGTTTTGATATTGCTTCACCGCACACTGGCGGCAAGCACCGACGCTGCCCAGCGCCGGATGCCAGCAAAAGTACGGAATATCGAGGCCCAGAGACAGACAAGCTTCTAGCAGGTTGTCCGCCCCGTTGACTTCGTATTCTTTGCCGTCTACATGAATCGTAGCCATTAGCATGCTTCCAGTTGGCTCGAATTGCTTCGAGCGTTAATCAAAATTCTGTCTTTACCAGCGTGCTTTCAGCAGGTTCGGCTGAATCCCATTGATTGAATGGGTATTGCTGAACGGCTGCTTGATGCCTGCTTCGAATTCGTCGCGGAAATATTTAATCGCGCTCTGCAGCGGTTCGACGGCACCCGGTGCGTGGGCACAGAAGGTTTTACCCGGGCCTAAGAATCGACACAGTTGCTCAAGCGTCTCGATATCCCCAGGCTGGCCTTCGCCACGTTCGATCGCGCGCAGGATCTTCACGCTCCACGGCAGACCATCACGGCACGGTGTACACCAGCCGCAGGACTCACGGGCGAAGAACTCTTCCAGGTTACGCACCAGCGAAACCATGCCGATCTCGTGGTCGACGGCCATCGCCAGCGCCGTACCCAGACGGCTGCCTGCTTTACCAATGCTTTCGAATTCCATCGGCAGGTCAAGGTGGGCTTCGGTCAGGAAGTCTGTCCCTGCCCCACCCGGCTGCCAGGCTTTGAATTTCAGGCCATCGCGCATGCCGCCCGCGTAGTCTTCAAGAATTTCGCGTGCGGTAGTACCGAACGGCAGTTCCCAGACGCCAGGGTTTTTCACGCGACCGGAGAAGCCCATCAGCTTGGTACCGGCATCTTTGCTTGAAGAGATGCCCTGATACCACTCCACGCCGTTGGCGAGGATAGCCGGAACGTTACACAGGGTTTCAACGTTGTTGACGCAGGTCGGTTTACCCCATACGCCGGAGCTTGCCGGGAACGGTGGCTTAGAACGCGGGTTCGCGCGGCGGCCTTCCAGGGAGTTAATCAGCGCGGTTTCTTCACCGCAGATATAACGCCCGGCACCGGTATGCACGAACAGCTCGAAGTCAAAGCCGGTGCCCAGGATGTTTTTGCCAAGCAGACCCGCTTCGGTGGCTTCGGCAATCGCGCGACGCAGGTTTTCTGCCGCTTCGATGTACTCGCCGCGCAGGAAGATGTAGCCGCGGTACGCTTTCAGCGCAAACGCGGAGATCAGCATGCCTTCCACCAGCAGGTGCGGCAGCTGTTCCATCAGCAGGCGGTCTTTATAGGTGCCCGGCTCCATTTCATCGGCGTTACACAGCAGGTAACGGATGTTCATGGATTCGTCTTTCGGCATCAGGCTCCACTTCAGACCGGTGGAGAAGCCCGCACCGCCGCGCCCTTTCAGGCCGGATTCTTTGACAGCGTTAACGATGTCGTCCGGCGCCATGCCGCCAAGGGCTTTACGCGCGCCGGCATAGCCGTTTTTGCTCTGGTATTCGTCGAGCCATACCGGCTGTTTGTCATCGCGCAGACGCCAGGTCAGCGGATGCGTCTCAGCAGTACGAATTACAGTTTTCATTTGTACTGCTCCAGCAGGTCAGGAATTGCTTCCGGCGTCAGATGGCTATGAGTGTCCTCATCAATCATCATGGTCGGCCCCTTATCGCAGTTACCCAGGCAGCAGGTTGGCAGCAGGGTAAATCGTCCATCGAACGTGGTCTGGCCCGGCTTGATATTGAGCTTCTTCTCAATCGCAGCCTGAATGCCCTGATAGCCGGTAATGTGGCAGACAACGCTGTCACAGTAGCGGATCACATGGCGGCCTACCGGCTGACGGAAGATCTGGCTGTAGAACGTGGCCACGCCTTCTACGTCACTTGCCGGAATACCCAGCACTTCCGCGATCGCATAAATCGCCCCATCCGGCACCCAACCACGCTGTTTCTGTACGATTTTCAGCGCTTCAATGGACGCCGCACGCGGGTCTTCGTAGTGGTGCATCTCGTGCTCAATGGCGGCACGTTCTGCTTCACTCAGCTCAAAAGCCTCGGTTTGTGGTTGTTGATTCTCGTGCATAATTAGCGGTCCACATCTGACATAACAAAATCGATACTACCCAGATACACAATCAGGTCAGAGACCAGACTGCCGCGGATGGCGGACGGGATCTGCTGCAGGTGCGCAAAGCTCGGCGTACGCACGCGGGTACGGTAGCTCATGGTGCTACCGTCACTGGTCAGGTAGTAACTGTTAATACCCTTGGTCGCTTCAATCATCTGGAAGGATTCTTGCGCCGGCATGACCGGACCCCAGGAAACCTGCAGGAAGTGGGTGATCAGGGTTTCGATATGTTGCAGCGTGCGCTCTTTCGGCGGCGGCGTCGTCAGCGGGTGATCCGCCTTGAACGGGCCTTCCGGCATGTTGTTGAGGCACTGCTCAAGGATGCGCAGACTCTGGCGCAGCTCTTCCACTTTCAGCATCACGCGGGTGTAGCAGTCGGACACGCCGCCGCCCACCGGGACTTCAAAGTCGAAGTTCTCGTAGCCAGAGTAAGGACGGGCTTTACGCACGTCGAAATCAATACCGGTTGCGCGCAGACCTGCACCTGTCGTGCCCCACTCCAGCGCCTCTTTCGCGCCGTAGGCAGCAACGCCCTGGGAACGGCCTTTCAGGATGGTGTTACGCAGCGCGGCTTTCTCGTAAGAGGCCAGACGTTTCGGCATCCAGTCGAGGAACTCACGCAGCAGACGATCCCAGCCGCGCGGCAGATCGTGTGCCACACCGCCGATACGGAACCAGGCCGGGTGCATACGGAAACCGGTAATCGCTTCCACCAGATCGTAGATTTTCTGACGGTCGGTAAAGGCGAAGAAGACCGGCGTCATCGCGCCGACGTCCTGAATAAACGTGGAGATGTACAGCAGGTGGCTGTTAATACGGAACAGCTCGGACAGCATAACGCGAATCACGTTAACGCGATCCGGCGTAACGATACCCGCCAGTTTCTCAACGGCCAGCACGTACGGCATCTCGTTGACGCAGCCGCCGAGATACTCGATACGGTCGGTATACGGAATGTAGCTGTGCCAGGACTGACGCTCGCCCATCTTCTCAGCACCACGGTGGTGGTAGCCGATGTCCGGCACGCAGTCGACAATCTCTTCGCCATCAAGCTGAAGAATAATACGGAATGCACCGTGCGCAGACGGGTGGTTTGGACCGAGGTTGAGGAACATGAAGTCCTCGTTCTCAGTACCGCGCTTCATGCCCCAGTCTTCCGGCTTGAAGGTCAGCGCTTCCATCTCCAGATCCTGCTTGGCTTTAGTCAGCTCAAACGGATCGAATTCGGTGGCACGTGCCGGATAGTCTTTACGCAGCGGGTGGCCGGTCCAGGTCTGCGGCATCATGATGCGCGTCAGGTGCGGGTGGCCGTCGAAGGTCATGCCGAACATTTCCCAGGTTTCACGCTCGTACCAGTTCGCGTTCGGGAAAAGTTTGGTGATGGTCGGCAGATGCATGTCGTTTTCAGACAATGCCACCTTGAGCATGATATCCGTGTTGCGGTCTATTGAGATCAGGTGGTAGAAAACGGAAAAATCCGCAGCAGGGAGACCCTGGCGGTGGGTACGCAGACGTTCATCCATGCCGTGTAAATCAAACAGCATGACGTACGGCTTTGGCAATTTCTTGAGGAAATCGACAACTTCCAGCAATTGTTCACGCTTCACCCAAACAACGGGTACCCCGGTGCGGGTCGCCTGAACGGTAAAGGCATCCGGCCCAAAACGGTTGCGCAGTTCGCCAATGACTGGGTCATCCAGATGATCCCGGGTCTGCCAGGCGGCTTCTTGCGCGGTTAAGTCGGTCATATTGTTCACCATTGCAAATGGTCCGTGGTGACTGTTGAGCCTGGCTTCGCGCTATTTGAGTAGTGATATGCGAAGGTGTTCTCCAGGCCTACAGGCGCAAATTAAATTTCGTCAGGCGTACGCAGATTGGTGACGGCAATACGTTCACCACGTTTACGCTCGCGCTCAGACTGCATGTTCGCGCGATACACACCCTGATCGCCAACCACCCACGACAGTGGGCGACGTTCTTTACCGATAGATTCCTGCAGCAGCATCAGCGCCTGCATGTAGGCCTCCGGACGTGGCGGACAACCCGGGATGTACACATCCACTGGGATAAATTTATCTACGCCCTGCACGACGGAATAGATGTCGTACATACCGCCAGAGTTAGCACATGCGCCCATGGAGATAACCCATTTAGGCTCCAGCATCTGGTCATAAAGACGCTGAATAACAGGCGCCATCTTGGTAAAGCAGGTACCGGCTACCACCATCAGGTCAGCCTGACGCGGGGAAGCACGCAGTACCTCGGCCCCAAAACGCGCAACGTCATGCACCGCAGTGAATGACGTCACCATTTCAACGTAGCAGCAAGAAAGGCCAAAGTTGTACGGCCAGATAGAGTTCTTACGACCCCAGTTGACCATATCGTGCATGGCATGCTCGAGCTTGCCCATGTACACGCTTTTATTGACTTCTTGCTCCAGGGGGTCGGTTACGATCTCCTGTTTTTGCAGGGGGTAACGGTCATTCTCACCGTTAGGATCTATGCGGGTGAGCGTATAATCCATCTTATTGCCTCGCTGTTACTGCTGACGATTAGAGATACTGTTTTCCGGGTTGATGTGTTCACGACGTGAACGCGCAGGCGTCCAGTCAAGCGCGCCAATACGCACCAGATAAACCAGACCGGCCAGTAGCACTAAAATGAAAATTGCGGCCTCGACAAAGCCCACCCAACCACTTTCGCGAATGGACGTTGACCATGCGAAAAGGTAAAGCGCTTCCACGTCAAAGATGACGAAGAACATGGCTACCAGATAGAACTTGGCAGACAGGCGTAAGCGAGCGGTACCTACTGAATCAATACCTGATTCGAAAGGTGTGTTTTTGTGCCTTGCACGGGCGCGACCGCCCAGGAACCAGCCGCCGACTAACATCAGGCAGCACAGGCCAATGGCTACAATAAGAAAGATTGCGAATGCCCAGTGATGAGCGATGACTTCTGTGGATGTTGACATACTCATTGCTTACTCATCAAAAGTGATACCGACGACACTGCTCTTGCTGGCAGATGGGCATCACATCGATTCATGGGGAGGAACAAATAACCTTACACTAACTGTCAGAAATGAGACGTAGACAGCAAAATGATGGGGTTTTTTACTCCTTTCTATAACCTATTGTCAACTTTAACAAAGGTTTCTTCACATTAAATTACATCGAGCGATTCTCATTAACATTTGGTGCCCTTTAACCCTGGTGGGTACATGACTTTCCGTCAAATGTATGTTGTTGAATCGTGTCCGTTTCGGAAGTAAAAAAAATAACCCTCCTATTTTGACAGGATTTGCCAACGATTCCTCCCCCCAAATAGGAGTATTTTCTTGATCTGCGACACGCTTTTGTTAATTCAGCCTGGAAAACGGCAACATATTTCCTGTTTTTTTAACATGAGGGGGATATGGATGAAGTTAGAACGTAAAACGGACGAGTTTTAAGCAAACACATTTATCTTATTGATAAATAGGAAGTCGCCTGAAAACCCACGCGCCATAAACGGGTATTATTGCGAAAAAAAAGCCACTGCATGTGAAAATCACACGAGTGGCTTTTTTTTACACTTACATTTTGTTACCAGAATTTTGAGCTATCGATCACTCAAAATCCCCCTCAACGATCAGGGAATCATCGCCCCCTTCGGAGGTAACCTGCTCGAACTGCCACGGGTTGTGGTAGTTTTGCATCGCCTCGAACACCACTTTGGCCAATTCGTTATGACTGGACGAATTGTGGCAAAGCAGATACTCGGTATCCGGCAGCGCAGGAAGGCCATCGGATTTCCCCAGAACGCGCAGATCGGGGCTCATCATCTCTACCGGACGGGCCGTTACGCCCAGGCCGGCCTTCACGGCGGCGCGAACCGCCGGCAGCGTGGACGCCACATACGCCAGACGCCACGGAATGTTGGCTTCATTTAGCGCCGTGAGCACCATATCGCGGAACGGACTTGGGTCATCCAGTAAGACCAGCGGAACCGGCTCCCCTTTTTGCAGCACGTATTCGGCTGCGCAATACCAGTGCGTGGGCGATGTACGCAGCGTCAGGCAATCAAACTGCCCGGGACGATGCGTCGTCACCACCAGATCGACTTTGTTCTCATTTAACATCTCAACCATAAAGGCATTACGCTTTACGCTAACGTCCAGCGCAAGCTTCGGATAAACCGAACTAATACGATTGAGAAGAAACGGCAATATTGTATCCGCTGACTCATCAGATGCGCCTAACGTTAGCACCCCTTGAAGGTTGCTAAACATTAATGACATACATGCTTCATCATTAAAGCGAAGAATTTTCCTGGCATAACCCAGAAGCTGAATACCGTGTTCCGTTAAGAGCTTATTACGCCCATGACGCGCAAAAAGCTCTTTACCAACCAGCTGCTCCAGCCTCTGCATTTGCTGGCTGACGGCGGACTGAGTTCGGCAAACGGCGGCAGCAGCTGCTGCAAAAGTGTTGAGATCGGCGACCGCAACAAACGTTCTCAGCAGATCGAGGTCGAGATTCATTATCGGACGATTTGCATTTATCATATCTATTCACTTTCAGGTTGCTCGTGCGGAGCTGCCCGGGTTGAAGCTGTGTGTGTACCGTTAAGCAATTCCCTCTGAAGATTTTCCCTCGCATCCCGGCCCGGCAGACTGCCTGACAGATAGTTATTGTGCTGCTTTATATCAACAGTCAGAAAGCACGTTTCATGACGTTATTTTTATTCTCTTAAACGTTCAGGATATTTAGATGTTCGCAGGTTTATGTAAATTACATTAAAGGTGTAACACCTTTTCTGCCATCTTTATCGCAGCGCTGTCAACGTAGCAGGAGATGTTCGACACATTCCAGCCAGAGATAACTCCAACAATAACAATCAATTAATTCGGAAAAGCAGTGCCAGATATACAAAAAATGTGCCTCTGCCCTCTGCTTTCCTGGAAGACATCTTAACCCAAATCCACTTTATTTATAAGTCTTATTGCAATATTGGGGATTAAAGAAGAATGTTAAGCTTCTCAACTAATTTTATTAAAATTAACTAAAGTTGCATTTTATGGGTTAATAATAAATAAAATTTAATTTAGATTAAGACCATTCATTAATGGCACTTAACATTAATTTCACATGATTAACTTTTAGCCACAGCATGCTATTACAAAAACATGCATTGAGCATTCAGGTTTAACGAAATGTCACTCAGGGTGATTGCCACCGTTGTCCTGCATACCCCCTATTTTTTCCAGCACAATATACACCTTTTTTACAACACAACAGCACATTTAACCTACCCTCGCGCTTTATGCACAACTTTAAGACAGTAAAAAAGCGCACGCATAGCGAAAAAGATTAATCATCATTCCCCCGCTGACACAAAATCTTCTACTGCATACCCTTCAAAACGAAGCGAGGGGGGAGTACATTATTCCGTGCTGACTTCCACGGCAGGGAGTGGCAATAATAGCGAAAAGGTTAAAGGTTCATGTCCCCTATCGAAAAATCCAGCAAGCTAGATAACGTCTGTTATGACATCCGCGGCCCGGTTCTGAAAGAGGCAAAACGTCTTGAAGAAGAAGGCAATAAGGTTCTGAAACTCAACATTGGTAACCCTGCGCCATTTGGTTTTGAAGCGCCGGATGAAATTCTGGTTGATGTGATCCGCAACCTTCCTACTGCACAGGGCTATTGCGATTCAAAAGGACTTTACTCCGCGCGTAAAGCCATCATGCAGCACTACCAGGCACGCGGCATGCGTGATGTTACCGTGGAAGATATTTATATCGGCAACGGCGTCTCCGAGCTTATCGTGCAGGCGATGCAGGCGCTGCTGAACAGCGGGGACGAAATGCTGGTACCCGCGCCGGACTATCCGCTGTGGACGGCCGCGGTATCACTCTCCAGTGGTAAAGCCGTGCACTATCTGTGCGATGAGTCCTCTGACTGGTTCCCGGATCTCGATGACATTCGCGCGAAAATCACGCCCCGCACCCGCGGCATCGTGATCATTAACCCAAACAACCCGACGGGCGCGGTGTACTCAAAAGAACTGCTAATGGAGATCGTTGAGATCGCCCGCCAGCACAATCTGATCATCTTCGCTGACGAAATTTACGACAAGATCCTCTACGACGCGGCGCAACATCACTCCATCGCCGCGCTGGCCCCGGATCTGCTGACCGTCACCTTTAACGGCCTGTCTAAAACCTACCGCGTGGCCGGTTTCCGCCAGGGCTGGATGGTGTTAAACGGTCCGAAAAAGCACGCCAAAGGCTATATTGAAGGGCTGGAGATGCTGGCCTCCATGCGTTTATGCGCCAACGTTCCGGCGCAGCACGCGATCCAGACGGCGCTCGGTGGCTACCAGAGCATCAGCGAGTTTATCGTTCCCGGCGGTCGCCTGTATGAACAGCGTAACCGCGCGTGGGAGCTGATCAACGATATCCCGGGCGTCTCCTGCGTGAAGCCGAATGGGGCGCTCTATATGTTCCCGAAAATTGACGCGAAGCGCTTCAATATCCATGACGATCAGAAAATGGTGCTTGATTTCCTGCTGCAGGAAAAAGTGCTGCTGGTTCAGGGGACGGCGTTTAACTGGCCGTGGCCGGATCACGTGCGTATCGTGACGCTGCCGCGCGAAGATGACCTCGAAATGGCCATCAGCCGCTTTGGTCGCTTCCTCTCTGGATACCATCAGTAACGTTGCCTTTCTGCCGGGTGGCGCTTCGCTTGCCCGGCCTACATAATCCGCAAATTTGCATCTTCCCTTCCCTCCCCGCACAATGAACGCCTGTCGCAGTGAAGACATAAGGTAACCTATGAGTCAGAGTCATTTCTTTGCCCACCTCTCCCGCCTGAAGCTCATCAACCGCTGGCCGCTGATGCGCAACGTGCGCACGGAAAACGTGTCAGAGCACAGCCTGCAGGTTGCGATGGTCGCTCACGCGCTTGCGGCGATTAAAAACCGCAAATTCAACGGTCAGGTCAATGCAGAGCGCATCGCCCTGCTGGCGATGTATCACGATGCGTCAGAAGTGCTGACCGGCGACCTGCCCACACCGGTGAAATATTTCAACTCGCAGATTGCGCAGGAATATAAGGCCATCGAGAAGATTGCCCAGCAGAAGCTGATTGAGATGGTGCCCGAAGAGCTGCGCGACATCTTCGAGCCGCTCATCAATGAGCATCAGTACACGGAAGAGGAAAAGTTGCTGGTGAAACAGGCCGACGCGCTGTGCGCCTATCTGAAGTGTCTGGAAGAGCTGTCTGCGGGCAATAACGAATTTTTACTGGCGAAAACGCGTCTGGAAAAAACGCTGGAATCCCGCCGCAGCGAAGAGATGGATTACTTTATGCAGGTGTTTGTACCGAGCTTCCATTTATCGCTGGATGAGATCAGTCAGGATTCGCCGTTGTAATTTTTCGCCGGGTGGCGGCTTCGCCTTACCCGGCCTACGTTTCTGCACTCACGCTTAAAACGGGAACAGGATCGGTATGAATACCACGCACACCACCATCACCAGGATGGTGAACGGCACGCCAATCTTCACAAAATCGCTGAACCTATAATTCCCCGGCCCCAGCACCAGCGTATTGACCGGGGATGAAACCGGCGTCATAAATGCCGCGGATGCCGCCATGGCCACCATCATCGCAAACGGGTACGGCGATACGCCCATTGACTTCGCCATCGCCAGCGCAATCGGCGCCATCAGCACCGCCGTCGCGGTGTTGGAGATAAACAGGCCGATGGTGGCGCACATGATAAACAGGCAGACCAGCATCATGTATGGCCCATAACCGCCGCCCACGTCCATTAAGCCTTTAACGATCAGATCCACCCCGCCGGTTTTTTGCAGCGCCAGGGCGAAGGGCATCATCCCGACAATGAGAATAATGCTCGGCCAGTGAATGGCTTTATAGGCGCTTTCGGCGTCAATGCAGCGGAATTTGCCCATCAGCAAACAGGCAATAATGGCGGCTATGGGGTTTGGAATTTCATCGGTCAGCATCAGCGCGACCATCAGTACCAGACAAAAAATCGCATGCGGCGCCTGGCTGTGCGCCGGGGAAGCATCGCTCTCCTCAACCGGCATGTTGAGCACCACAAAATCACGCCCTTTTTGCCCGAGCTGGCTAATCAGCTTCCAGTTACCGACCACAAGGAAGATGTCGCCTAACAGGATCGGCTCATCCACGACGGCCCCTTCCATCGCCACGCCGTCGCGCTTCAGCCCCACAACGTTCAGGCCGTAGCGGGTGCGGAACCCCATCTCCCGCACGGTTTTACCCAGCAGTTCCGACTCCGGGATCAGCGACACTTCGGCCATGCCCACGTCCAGCGCCTGGTCGGAAAAATACTCTCCGCGCAGCACCATCGGCTCCAGCAGCTGTTCGCTACAGAACTCGCGCAGATCCACGTCCGCGGTGGACATATCGATCAGCAGGACGTCACGCGCCCGAAATTCCGATACACCGTTGACGTTGACGATCACCCGGCGAAAACGGCGCCAGCGCTCCACGCCGATCACGTTCGCCCCATAGCGCTCGCGCAGCTTCAGGTCATCGAGCCGCTGCCCCACCATCGGCGAGCCGGGGCGTATGGCCAGACGGCGCGCTCGCCCGGTAAGTCGGTACTCTTTAATCAGATCGCGGAAGGTGCGTCGTTTCCACCCTTCTTTATTTTTATCCTGCTTTTCACCTTTCAGGGCAAAACGGGTCAGCAGCATGTAGACCACGCCCAGCACCAGAATCACCAGACCCAGCGGAGTGACGCTGAAAAAGCTGAAGCCCTGAAAGCCTTCCCGGAGCAGCTCGCTGTTCACCACCAGGTTCGGCGGGGTGGCCACCAGCGTCATCATGCCGCTGATCAAACCGGCAAAGCTCAGGGGCATCATCAGGCGTGACGGCGAGCTCTGCATCCGCATGGAGACGCTCAGCACCACAGGGATAAAGATGGCGACCACGCCCGTGGAGCTCATAAACGCGCCCAGCCCGGCGACGGTCACCATCAGGTAGATCAGCATTTTGGTTTCGCTGCTGCCCGCCACCTTCACCAGCCACGACCCCATAATGGTCGCCACGCCGGTGCGCACCAGGCCGTCGCCAATAATAAACAGGGCGGCAATCAGGATCACGTTGGGGTCGCTGAATCCGGAGAAGGCTTCCGGCAGCGTCAGCGTGCCGCTTAGCACAAACGCGACGATCACAAACAAGGCGACGGCGTCCATGCGTACCTTGCCTGAGGCGAAGAGAATAATGGCGATTAAAAGCAGGCTCAGGACCCAAATCAGTTCACCGTTCACAACCTATCCTTGTCAGTGGAAGATGAGGAATTTTGCCATAAAAAAGCCCCAGCAATGTGGGGCTAAATCATGGGATTACATTTTTAGCGAGACGGTAACCACGCCGTCCGGCGCTTTTGACACCGCCAGCGCCGTCAGGGAATCCAGCACAAAGTCCGCCTCATTCAGCCGGGGAGACCCGGCAGGAACGTTAACAGCAATGACGTGACTCCCGGCGTTCAGCCCGGCCAGTACGCCTGCCGCCGCATCTTCCACCACCACGCACTCTGCGGGCGCGAGGCCCAGCAGTTCAGCGCCGAGCAAAAACGCATCCGGCTCTGGCTTGCCGCGCTTGACGCGCTCTGCGGTGATGAACACTTCAGGCTTCGGTAAACCGGCCGCCTTATGACGGGCATGCGCAACCGGAACAGAGCCGGAGGTGACGATAGCCCACGGGATCTGCGCTTCATTAAGGTGCTCAAGCAGCTCGCGTGCGCCGGGCAGCGCGGTGATGCCTTCGGTATCGGTGGCTTCAATCTGCTCCAGGTATCTGAACTCCGCCTGAATCTCTTCCTCAGAACGCCCCGCTAAGAAGTGCCGCAATGAGGTGATGGCCTGTTTGCCATGGATGAAATTCAGCACGTCCTGATGGTCGATGCCATGCCTGTCAGCCCAATGGCACCATGAGCGCTCCACAACCGGCAGCGAATCCACCAGCGTACCGTCCAGATCAAACAGAAAACCTCTACACTGCACACGCACCTCCGTCAGGCATTAATGATTTGTTGAATTTCGTTGCTGCTTAAATGGTACTGACGCGGGCAGGCGTGCCACGCGCTCAGCATGCGCTGATATTTATCCCACATTGGGGTCTGCGCGTTAAAGCCGTGAGTGCCCGCATCAAAATGGGTATAGCGCCCTTCGGTATTCACCATAAAGCGAACATAGCTCAGATAGCGCGCTTCCGTTGCCGCATCAAAGCCTAAGAAGGTCACGCGGCGCTCGTCGATGGACTGCTGGTCTTTGAGATTCGTCCAGGACACGTGCAGGGCGTGGTACATCTCCATAATGTCGATCACGATGCGGCAGGTTTCTTCTTTCAGCTCGCCAAACTCGCGGTCCAGTTCGCGCATTTGCAAACCAAAACCGCGTTCAACGATGGTCTGCAGGCGGCTGTAGCGCGCAGCGTTATCGGGATCAAGCATAGTCATCATCTTGTACTGGTTGGACAAAATCAGACGTTGAGCATGGGTCATTTCCATCTTTCGACTCCTGTAGCGCATTGCACTTAAAAAAAAGACACGGTAACTGATTGTTACTGTGCCCTCTTTTCGTCGTCGTTTCGATGATCAATCACAAGTCATCGAGGAATGTTTTATCCAGTTGCTTAAAAGCACGCTTCAGCGTGTCCGCCAGCGCCTGGTAATCGGGCTTGCCTTCAACCGGAGCCAGCGCCTGCCCGGCCTCCTCCAGTTTTCCGCGCACTTCATAAAACCAGTGTAAAATAGAAGGGGGAAGTGGCGTGACGGAGCGTTTTCCTAGCCACCACAGGCCCTGCATCGGCAGGCTTAGCGCGAAGAGCGCCGTCGCTACCGCAGGGCCAAGCTGGCCACCCAGCGCAATTTGCCAGCATAAGGTAAAGACAGCGACGGGCGGCATAAAGCGAATCGCATAGCGCGTGGCGCGAATCGTGCGATTCTCAATGAACATTGGCGCAAGGCGCTTTTCCATCGGCCACGTCTTTGCGTAATGCTGTCCCCGACGAAACAGACTGAAGAAATTGACGGACGGGTTCTCTGGTGTCGACATGGCTGTACCTCAACTTCACATATAAAAATTAAAATTTTCGTGCAAAACCACAACAGGCTATGACAACGTTCAAAATATTTTGTCATCCCTACCCCGTATCAGGTATCCTGTGCCAGCCTGATAGGGCCATAGACGAGAAACATTAACTCGTCAAATTATTGCACATTATGCCATTGGCTGAAAATTGTGCAAAATGGCATAAAATCATAGTTATTTCTTCCATCATGCCACAATGTTCGTTTGGCATGATGTTAATCATAAATGTCTGAGTCATCCTGCGTTACGCTGTTAGACTCACTGACGTTTTTTTAGCCACGTATCAATAATAGGTACTTCCATGTCGAGTAAGTTAGTACTGGTTCTGAACTGCGGTAGCTCCTCACTGAAATTCGCCATCATCGATGCGCTCAACGGTGACGAATACCTCTCTGGTTTGGCCGAATGTTTCCATCTGCCTGAAGCACGTATCAAGTGGAAGATGGACGGCAGCAAACAAGAAGCGGCTTTAGGTGCAGGCGCCGCTCACAGTGAAGCGCTGAACTTTATCGTTAACACTATTCTGGCACAAAAACCAGAACTGTCTGCTCAGCTGACTGCGATTGGTCACCGTATCGTCCACGGCGGCGAAAAATACACCAGCTCCGTCGTCATCGACGAATCTGTGATCCAGGGCATCAAAGACTCCGCCTCTTTTGCACCGCTGCACAACCCGGCGCACCTGATCGGTATCGCTGAAGCGCTGAAATCCTTCCCGAATCTGAAAGACAAAAACGTGGCCGTATTCGACACCGCGTTCCATCAGACCATGCCGGAAGAGTCTTACCTCTATGCCCTGCCATACAGCCTGTACAAAGAACACGGCGTACGTCGTTACGGCGCGCACGGCACCAGCCACTTCTATGTGACGCAGGAAGCCGCAAAAGTCCTGAACAAGCCGGTTGAAGAACTGAACATCATCACCTGCCACCTGGGCAACGGTGGTTCCGTTTCTGCTATCCGCAACGGTAAATGTGTTGATACCTCTATGGGTCTGACCCCGCTGGAAGGTCTGGTGATGGGTACCCGTTCCGGCGACATCGACCCGGCGATCATCTTCCATCTGCACGACACCCTGGGCATGAGCGTTGACCAGATCAACAAAATGCTGACCAAAGAGTCTGGCCTGCTGGGTCTGACCGAAGTCACCAGCGACTGCCGTTACGTTGAAGACAACTACGCAGAGAAAGCTGACGCGAAACGTGCAATGGACGTTTACTGCCACCGTCTGGCGAAGTACATCGGCTCTTACACTGCGCTGATGGAAGGCCGCCTGGACGCGGTTATCTTCACCGGTGGTATCGGTGAGAACGCGGCAATGGTCCGTGAACTGTCCCTGGGCAAACTGGGCGTTCTGGGCTTCGAGGTTGATCACGAGCGTAACCTGGCTGCCCGCTTCGGCAAGTCTGGCTTCATCAACAAAGAAGGCACCCGTCCTGCTCTCGTTATTCCAACTAACGAAGAACTGGTCATTGCGCAAGACGCGCACCGCCTGACTGCCTGATTCCACACCGCCAGCAATGCTGGCGGTGCTGTTTTGTAACCCGCCCCATTTGGGCGGTAACGAAAGAGGATAAACCGTGTCCCGTACTATTATGCTGATCCCTACCGGAACCAGCGTCGGCCTGACCAGCGTCAGCCTTGGCGTTATCCGTGCTATGGAACGCAAAGGCGTTCGTCTGAGCGTCTTTAAGCCAATCGCCCAGCCACGTGCCGGTGGCGATGCGCCAGACCAGACCACCACCATCGTTCGCAAGAACTCCAATCTGCCAGCGGCTGAACCGCTGAAGATGAGCCACGTTGAGTCGCTGCTGTCCAGCAACCAGAAAGACGTGCTGATGGAAGAGATCATCGCCAACTACCACGCTAACGCGCAGGACGCGGAAGTGGTGCTGGTTGAAGGTCTGGTCCCGACTCGCAAACACCAGTTTGCCCAGTCTCTGAACTTTGAAATCGCGAAAACCCTGAACGCAGAGATCGTGTTCGTGATGTCTCAGGGTACTGATACCCCAGAGCAGCTGAACGAGCGTATCGAACTGACGCGCAGCAGCTTCGGCGGCGCAAAAAATACCAACATCACCGGCGTGATCGTGAACAAGCTGAACGCACCGGTGGATGAGCAGGGCCGTACTCGTCCTGACCTGTCCGAGATCTTCGACGACTCTTCCAAAGCGAAAGTGATCAAAGTTGACCCGGCTAAGCTGCAGGAATCCAGCCCGCTGCCGGTTCTGGGCGCGGTGCCATGGAGCTTCGATCTGATCGCCACCCGTGCCATCGACATGGCGCGTCACCTGAACGCGACCATCGTTAACGAAGGCGACATCAACACCCGCCGCGTGAAGTCCGTGACCTTCTGCGCGCGCAGCATTCCGCACATGCTGGAACACTTCCGCGCAGGTTCCCTGCTGGTAACCTCCGCAGACCGTCCAGACGTGCTGGTTGCAGCCTGCCTGGCCGCGATGAACGGCGTGGAAATCGGTGCGATTCTGCTGACCGGTGCCTACGAGATGGACCCACGCGTCAGCAAGCTGTGCGAACGCGCGTTCGCCACCGGCCTGCCGGTCTTCATGGTGAACACCAACACCTGGCAGACCTCCCTGAGCCTGCAGAGCTTCAACCTGGAAGTGCCGGTTGATGACCACGAGCGTATCGAGAAAGTTCAGGAATACGTTGCGGGCTACATCAACGCAGACTGGATCGAATCCCTGACCGCGACCTCCGAGCGTAGCCGTCGTCTGTCGCCTCCAGCCTTCCGCTACCAGCTGACCGAGCTGGCGCGTAAAGCGGGCAAACGCGTTGTTCTGCCAGAAGGCGACGAACCGCGTACCGTTAAAGCGGCCGCTATCTGTGCAGAGCGCGGCATCGCGACCTGCGTACTGCTGGGTAACCCGGACGAGATCAACCGCGTGGCGGCGTCTCAGGGCGTGGAGCTGGGCGCGGGCATCGAAATCGTTGACCCTGAAGTGGTTCGCGAAAGCTACGTTGCCCGTCTGGTTGAGCTGCGTAAGAGCAAAGGCATGACCGAAGCCGTTGCGCGCGAGCAGTTGGAAGACAACGTGGTTCTCGGCACGCTGATGCTCGAGCAGGACGAAGTTGACGGTCTGGTTTCCGGTGCGGTTCACACCACCGCAAACACCATTCGTCCACCGCTTCAGCTGATCAAAACCGCACCGGGCAGCTCTCTGGTTTCATCCGTGTTCTTCATGCTGCTGCCTGAACAGGTTTACGTTTACGGCGACTGCGCGATCAACCCGGATCCAACCGCTGAACAGCTGGCTGAAATCGCTATCCAGTCCGCAGACTCGGCCACCGCTTTCGGTATCGAGCCGCGCGTTGCGATGCTCTCCTACTCCACCGGCACCTCGGGTGCAGGTAGCGACGTAGAGAAAGTGCGTGAAGCGACTCGTATTGCGCAGGAAAAACGTCCTGACCTGATGATCGACGGCCCGCTGCAGTACGACGCCGCGGTTATGGCTGACGTTGCGAAATCCAAAGCGCCGAACTCGCCGGTTGCGGGTCGCGCTACCGTGTTCATCTTCCCGGATCTGAACACCGGTAACACCACCTACAAAGCGGTACAGCGTTCTGCCGACCTGATCTCCATCGGGCCGATGCTGCAGGGCATGCGCAAACCTGTGAACGACCTGTCTCGTGGCGCACTGGTAGACGATATCGTCTACACCATCGCGCTGACGGCGATCCAGTCTTCGCAGCAGCAGTAATTGTAAGGTCTTGCCGGATGGCGCTTCGCTTATCCGGCCTACAGGACCGTAGGCCCGGTAAGCGTGAGCGCCACCGGGCAACAAAAAGGCGACCACAAAGGGTCGCCTTTTTTATTTACAGCAGCTCTCTCGCCGCCGACACAATGTCATGTGCCGTCAGGCCATACTCTTTCTGCAGAAAATCCTGCGTTCCCACCTGGCCGTAACGCTCCTTGACCCCGACCCGCCGCATCGGCACCGGGCAGGTTTCCACCAGCACTTCCGCCACCGCCGATCCCAGCCCGTTGTGAATGCTGTGGTTTTCGCAGGTCACGATGCGCCCGGTTTTCTCGGCGTAGTTTTTCACCAGCATCCGGTCGATGGGCTTGAGGGTAAACATGTCGATGACCGCCGCGCTGACCCCCTCCTGCTCCAGCTGTCGCGCCGCTTCCAGCGCTTCCGCCACCATGATGCCGTTGGCAATCAGGGTAATATCGGAGCCTTCGCGCAGCACGTTGCCTTTACCAATGGTGAAGGTGGAGCCTGGCGCATACACGCTCGGCGCCTGCTTACGGATGGTGCGTACCCAGTAGAAACCTTCGAGGTCGATAAGCTGGCGCAGCACGTCTTCGAACATTACCGCGTCGGTAACCTCCAGCACTACCGAGTGCGCCAGGCCGCGCACGATGCCCATATCCTCAAACGACATATGCGTCCCGCCGTTGTGGCAGGCCGTCACGCCCGCATCCGACGCGATCACCTTCACGTTGTTGCGCTGATAGTCCAGGGACATAAACAGCTGGTCGAAGCAGCGGCGGCTGGCAAAGGCGGTGAAGGTGTGAACAAAGGGCTTACGTCCGGTCAGCGACAGCCCCGCCGCGGTGCCGATGACGTTGGCCTCCATAATGCCGCAGTTGATCACGTGCTGCGGATAATCGCGCGCCACGCCGTCCATCGCCATCGAGCTCATCAGATCCGCTTCCAGGGCGATAATCTCGCTTCCGGCCTCAATCTGTTTTGCCACGAAGCCCGCGTACACCTTACGCATCTCAACGGCGTCTTTCTGTCCTGCCGGTGCAACCTTAATCATGTGAAGCCTCCAATTGGCGAATCGTCTCGTTGAGGGCCGCTTTGCTCTCCGGGGTTAACCGCAGGTGGTGCGAATTGCTGAGCTGTTCCAGGTACGGCACCCCCTGCCCTTTGATGCTGTCGAGGATCACCACCAGCGGGCGCGCATCGGCTTCGGGCACGCGGGACGTCACCGCCAGCAGCGTCGGGATGTCATCCCCCTTCACCGTGGCGACGTCATAGCCAAAGGCGCGGAATTTCCCCTCCAGGTCAAACGCGCTGATGATCTCGTCCAGCTCGCCGTCGAGCTGCTGTTTGTTCCAGTCCACAAACACCGTCAGGTTGTTCAGACGATGGTGGGCGATAAACTGAAATGCCTCCCAGCACTGCCCCTCGTTCAGCTCGCCGTCACCGACGATGCAAAATACCCGATTCGGCCTTCCTGCCAGCCTGTGCGAGAGCGCCATCCCGCCGGCAATGGAGATCCCCTGCCCCAGCGAACCGGTGGTGGCATCCACGCCGCGCGTTTTCAGGCGGTCCGGGTGGCTCGGCAGACGCGTCCCGTTCTGATTCAGGGTGCTCAGCTCCTCCACCGGGAAATAGCCCTTGATCGCCAGCGTGCTGTACAGTGCCGGGCCCGCATGGCCTTTCGACAGGACGAAGTTGTCTCGCTCCGGCCAGTCCGGATCCGCCGGGTCGATCTTCATCACCGCGCCGTACAGCACGGCCAGGGTTTCAACCACCGACATACTGCCGCCGTAGTGGCCAAAGCCGAGCTGCGTGAGCGATTTCAGCGTCTCAAGGCGGATCTGTCGCGCGAGTTCGGTTATCTCTTTCTCATTCATAATTTGGCTCCGGTGTTTTCCTGCGCGTTACCGCCAGCAGGTTTGTTTTTTGCGAAGACGTTGTACGCCACCAGCAGCACGAACAACGCCACAACCAGCCCGGTGATGGCCAGCGGCGACAGGAAGCGCGCCAGGTTGCCAAGGACAATCCCGACCGCGCCGAAGTCGGCGTCCGAGAAGGTGGTGTTGGCAAAGCCAATGGCGCCCAGCACCGGCAGCAGCAGAACGGGCAGGAAGGTGATCAGCAGGCCGTTAGCAAAGGCGCCAATCATGGCCCCGCGACGTCCGCCGGTGGCGTTACCGAATACGCCCGCCGTTGCGCCGGTGAAGAAGTGCGGCACCACGCCCGGGAGGATCAGCACCCAGCTAAACTGACCGCAGATGAACAGCCCCACAATTCCGCCGAGGAAGCTGAACAGGAAGCCAATCAGCACCGCGTTCGGCGCATACGGATACACCACCGGGCAGTCCAGCGCGGGACGCGCATTGGGCACCAGCTTTTCCGAGAATCCGGTAAAGGCCGGAACGATTTCTGCCAGAATCAGGCGCACGCCCTGCAGGATGATGAAGACGCCTGCCGCGAAGGTGATCGCCATGATGATGGCGTAGACGAGGTAGTTCTGGCCGCCGCTGAAGGTGGCTTCAACGTACTCGCGCCCGGCGCTCACCGCCATGATCAGGTAGATAATCATCATGGTCAGGGAGATGGAGATCGAGCTGTCGCGCAGGAAGCTCAGGTTTTTCGGCAGGTTCATCTCTTCGGTTGAGCGAGAGCCTTTGCCGACCTTGCTGCCAATCCAGCCGGAGAGCACGTAGCCCAGCGTGCCGAAGTGGCCGAAGGCAATTTCATCGTTGCCGGTAATGCGCTTCATATAGCGCTGCGCAATTGCCGGGAAGAAGGCCATGATCAGGCCGAGGATCAGCGAGCCGGTAAAGACCAGCCCCACGCCCTCAAAGCCCGCGACCGTCAGGATCACGCCAATCATGCACGCCATATAAAACGTGTGGTGCCCGGTGAGGAAGATGTACTTCAGGCGGGTAAAGCGCGCGACGATAATATTCGCCACCATGCCGAAGGCCATAATCAGCGCGGTCGCTGCACCGTATTTTTCCAGCGCGATGGACACAATCGCTTCATTGTTTGGAATAATGCCCTGAATCGTAAAGGCGTGCTCAAACATGCCACCCAAAGGATTTAACGACCCCACCAGTACCGTGGCACCGCCGCCCAGCACAATAAAGCCCAGAATGGTTTTAATGGTTCCCTTCACGACGTCCGAAAAAGCTTTTTTCTGCGCAACCAGTCCAATAAGCGCAATTAAACCGACCAGCACCGAAGGGACTTTTAAAATATCAACAACGAAATTCAGCGTTTCAAGGATAAACATATCCACCTCGCCTTATCAGGGTTATTGTCTTTCGAACCAGGCGCGCAGCTGCGCTTCAAGCTCGTTGATGTCGATGATGTTGTTGATCACCACCAGCTGGCTTTCCGGGACGCTGGCGCTGGCCGCAATGTCTTTTGCCATCACGAACAGATCCGCCGCGCCCGGCGTGGCCGAGGAGAGATCGGAATGTTCAACCTCTGCGCTAATCTCCAGCTTTTTGAGCACCTTTTTAATATTCATTTCGACCATAAAACTGCTGCCCAGGCCGGAGCCGCAAATAGCCATGATTTTCATTGTTGTCCCCTTATTTTGAGTAGAGCACGCCCCATCACGCCGACGCGTAATGTTGTGAATAATCGGATTAAAGAATTAAATCAGAAGCGGTCAATAATCGTTTTAATTTCCTCCAGGGTATTCGCCTGATGCAGTTTTTCCATATCTTCGTCGCTGGAAAATAATTCAGCCAGCGATGAGATCATCTCGATATGGCTATTTTTGTCGGGTGCCGCGAGCATAACAATGACGTCGACAGGGTCAAACTCACCGGCACCAAACGAGACGCCCTGTTTTAGTTTTAATAACGACAGCCCCAGTCCTTTGGCACCTTCCTCCGGCCGCGCGTGCGGCATCGCCAGCCCTGGTGCCAGCACATAATAGGGTCCTAACGCGTGGTGCTGCTGGATAATGGCCGTGACGTATTCAGGCGCAATCACCTGCAGATCCAGCAGCGGCTTCGCGCACAGCTCCAGCGCCTGCGGCCAGTCTTCCACGCTCTCCTGCAGCGTGATGGTTGTATCATATATCCATTTTTTGAGCACTTTTCACTCCCGCGACACGCTTAAGATGAGCAAACTTTATTCAACGCGTCGATGATTGACTGCGATCGCGATCACAAAGATAGCGCTACCAATGCTTAACATGCAGAAATGTGATAGCGCTATCAAATTGCAATCACGTTGCTAAATCACAGCAAAAAAAGGGATTTAAGGCGTATACTGCCTGTCACGTGAAGCGAAGGAAAAGAAGAACGCGTCTGGTCAGCAGGAAGGTGTATGTCTCTAACCCGAAAACGGCGCAGTACCGGTAAAGTGACACTCGCCGATGTCGCACAGCTTGCCGGTGTGGGCACGATGACCGTGTCCCGTGCACTCCGCACGCCCGAACAGGTTTCCGATAAACTACGTGAAAAAATTGACGCTGCCGTGCAGGCGCTGGGCTATATGCCTAATCTTGCCGCCAGCGCGCTGGCCTCGGCCTCGTCATGGACGATAGCCATGGTCGTGCCCAACCTCTCCGAAGCCGGCTGCTCGGAGATGTTCGCCGGGCTACAGCAGGTGCTGCAGCCTGCCGGATACCAGATCATGCTGGCTGAATCCCAGCACCGTCTGGAGCAGGAGGAAAAGCTGCTGGAGACGCTGCTGGCGTCGAACATTGCGGCCGCAATCCTGCTCAGCGTTGAACATACCGACACCGTTCGCCACTGGCTGAAAAATGCCTCTATTCCGGTGATGGAGATGGGCGCCATGCGCGCCGATCCGATTGATATGAATATCGGGATTGATAACGTGGCGGCGATGTATGAGCTCACGGAAATGGTCATTAAGCGCGGCTATCAAAATATAGGCCTGCTGTGCGCCAACCAGGAGCAGTGGATTTTCCAGCAGCATCTGCAGGGCTGGTACAAAGCCATGCTTCGCCACCATATGTCGCCGAACCGGGTCATTAACGCGGCGATGCCGCCGAGCTTCTCAACCGGCGCGGCGCAGCTGCCCGAGTTCCTGCTGGCGTGGCCGGAGCTGGATGCGCTGGTGTGCGTCTCCGACGAGCTGGCCTGCGGCGCGCTGTACGAGTGCCAGCGCAGGCGAATCAAAGTGCCGGACGATCTGGCGGTGGTTGGCTTTGGCGATAGCGATGTGAGCAGCGTCTGTCAGCCGCCGCTGACGACGATGGCGGTACCGCACCGCAAGATTGGTATTGAGGCCGGGAAAGCGCTGCTGGAGCGCCTGAATGGCGGAGACTGGCGCGATCAAAAGCCCATCGCGTCCAGTCTGTGTCTGAGGGAGAGTTGCTGAGGCTTACTCGGCCTCTTCCTCTTTCTCTGATTTAGTCGATTCGTTTTTGGCGTTGCGGGTCATCCACAGCGCCAGCGCTTTTAATGAATCCGGCGTGAACTCGTCGCAGCGCGCGGTGATCTCTTCCGGCGTCATCCAGCTGACTTCACTCACCTCTTCTTCCTGCAGGGCGAACGGGCCGTGGGAAACGCAGCTAAACAGCCCGCCCCAGACGCGGCAGTGTTCATCCTCGAAGTAGAACTGCCCGTGCTCGGCAAACGGCACGCCGGCAATGCCTAACTCTTCTTCCGCTTCACGCCGGGCGGAATCCAGCAGCACTTCATCCGCCTGGACGACGCCGCCCGCGGTGGCATCCAGCATCCCCGGGAGAAAATCTTTGGTGTCCGTGCGGCGCTGCACCAGAATTTTGCCCATACCGTCATGCACGACGATGTACGTTGCGCGGTGACGCAGGCGCTCCGCCCGCATTTGTTCGCGGCTGGCCTGCGCGATCACTTCATTCTCTTCGCTGACAATGTCAACCCACTCTGTACTTGCCAAATGACTCTGCTCCACCATCGGGAAACCTTCTCTTCTAAGCGCTCTTTCGGCGCGTTTGCAGTTGTGGTGTAACTTACGGATTAATCGCTATCTGCGCAATAACTTGCTGATCATTAAGTGCGAAAACGCTCAGGGTATTTTCATCCAGCATGCCGTAGCTCGCAGGATAGCCCCCCTTCGGGATACTGACGGAGCCCGGATTAAAGTGATAAATCTCACCGCGTTTTTCCGCAACCGGAATATGAGTATGACCGTAAACCAGGACATCGCCAGCCGCGAGGGGCGGGAGATTATCCGGGCTATAAAGGTGCCCATGGGTCAGAAACAGCCGGTGTTGTTCGAGCAGCACCTGTTGCCACGGCGCGGTAAGGGGGAAATGCAGCAGCATCTGGTCCACTTCGCTGTCGCAGTTGCCGCGAACGGCGATAATGCGCGAGGCAAACGGGTTAAGCTTTTCCGCCACCTGCGCAGGCGCGTAGCCCTCCGGCAGCGCGTTACGCGGGCCATGATTGAGCACATCCCCCAGAATAATCAGCCACTGCGCGCCGCTTTGTACAAACAGGGAGAGGACGCGCTCGGTCGCGGGCAGGGATCCATGGATATCCGACGCAAACATCAGTTTCATCAGTCACTCCTCGGGAAAACAGACTGCCCCCATCATACCTGAAGCGTCGGGGCTTATCAGCCCGCGCGCTTGGCCGAGAGTGCCACATAGCGCTGCACGGAGGCGCGCTGCCACTGGAACGCGGCATAATCCACCAGCAGCTGCGGCACCGCATCGCCGTTGAGGATCAGGCGGTTGAGCATCAGCGCCAGGTCGGCGTCGGCAATGCACCACTCGCCGAACAGGTTTGGGTTGCCGTGGGCGAGCAGCGAGGTGGCGGTCTCAATCAGCTTTTGCGCGCTGACGCGGCCTTCTGCGCTGAGCGCCGGCTTTTTCACCCCGGCAAACACGACGTCCGTCGAGCGCTCCTCGCGAATCGGCACCAGATCGCTTCGCAGCCACGCCTGGATCTGCCGCGCCCGGGCGCGTTTTTGCAGATCGTGGGGATAGATGCGCTCCCACTCAGGCGGCGCAAAGCGATCTTCCAAATATTCATCAATCGCTGACGATTCGCTCAGGGCAAAACCATCAACCTCCAGCACCGGCACGCGTCGGGTCAGGTCGTAGCCCTGCCACTGCGGTTTGAGGTGTTCACCGCCGTCAAGATCGACGGTTTTAAGCGTAAAAGTCAGTCCCTTTTCGGCCAGCGCAACGTATACGCTCATAACATACGGAGAAAAGAAATTCGCATCGGACCACAACGTGATTACGGGCTGGTTCATAACATCCTCATCGGCTGATCGGTTTTTACTCAACATATAATCTCTTTGCCGCGCTGTCACTTGATGAAAACTCACGATTTACAACAACCACCTATACTCATTTTCATGGCACCCCTCTTCGCATGGACAGGAGTTGAGAATGATCGACCTTTATTATGCCCCTACCCCAAACGGCCATAAGATCACCCTCTTTCTTGAAGAAGCCGAGCTGGATTACAGGATCATTCGCGTGGATATCAGCAAAGGCGAGCAGTTCAGCCCTCTCTTTCTGGCTATCTCGCCGAATAATAAAATTCCGGCCATTATCGATAACCAGCCGGCGGACGGAGGCAGGCCGCTGAGCCTGTTTGAATCCGGTGAAATTTTGCTCTACCTGGCGGAAAAAACCGGCAAGCTGCTGAGCGGCGAACTGCGCGAACGTCACCATACCCTGCAGTGGCTCTTCTGGCAGGCGAGCGGGCTGGGCCCCATGCTGGGGCAAAATCACCACTTTACCGCCTACGCCCCGCAGCCTATTCCTTACGCGATAGAGCACTATCAGGTAGAGACTCAACGGCTTTATGACGTTCTGAACCGTCGGCTGGAAAAGACGCCGTGGCTCGGAGGCGATCACTACAGCATTGCCGATATCGCCTGCTGGCCGTGGGTGAATACGCATGAAAAACACCGGATTGACTTAACCTCTTACCCGGCGGTGAACAACTGGTTTGAGCGCATCCGGACTCGCCCGGCCACCGAGCGGGCGATGCAAAAAATCCAGCAAATTTAGCCCCCTATGAGGCTGGGTGCCTGCAAACCTCTCATGTATGATGAGCAGGAAATACTGACACGGAGAAGACCTGCAATGTCACAGCCAGACGCTATTATTCGTATAAAAAATTTACGCCTGCGTACCTTCATCGGTATCAAAGAGGAAGAGATCGCCAACCGCCAGGATATTGTCATTAACGTGGTGATCCACTACCCCGCAGACAAAGCGCGGGCCAGCGAAGACATCAACGACGCGCTGAACTACCGCACAATCACCAAAAACATTATCCAGTTTGTGGAGAATAACCGCTTCTCTCTGCTGGAAAAATTAACTCAGGATGTGCTCGATATCGCACGCGATCATCACTGGGTCACTTATGCTGAAGTAGAGATCGATAAACTTCATGCCCTGCGCTACGCCGATTCCGTCTCCATGACGCTAAGCTGGCGGCGCCAGGCATAAACCTGGAGGTTGTATGAAGATTTTGCTGACCGGCGGTACAGGCCTGATTGGTCGCCACCTTATTGCACGTCTGCAGGCTCTGCATCACGACGTTACCGTGGTCACGCGCAGCCCGGAGAAAGCGCGTCAGGTGCTGGGGGCCGGTGTCGATATCTGGAAAAATCTTGCCGAGCAGCAAAATCTGGACGGTTTCGACGCCGTCATTAACCTCGCGGGTGAGCCCATCGCCGATAAGCGCTGGACGGAAGAGCAAAAACAGCTGTTATGCAGCAGTCGGTGGACCATCACCGAAAAGCTGGTCGAGCTGATCCGCAATAGCCACACCCCACCTTCGGTGCTGATTTCCGGGTCAGCCGTGGGCTATTACGGCGATCTTGGTGAGGTGGTGGTGACAGAGGAAGAGCCGCCCCACAACGAATTTACCCATAAGCTCTGCGCCGAATGGGAGCGCATCGCCTGTCGAGCCCAGAGCGATAGCACCCGCGTCTGCCTGCTGCGGACCGGTGTGGTGCTTGCGCCGAAAGGCGGCATTCTGGGCAAAATGCTTCCGCCGTTTAAGCTGGGACTCGGCGGCCCCATTGGTAATGGCCGTCAGTATCTGGCGTGGATCCATATCGACGATATGGTCAACGGCATCCTCTGGCTGCTCGATAACGATCTGCGCGGGCCGTTTAACATGGTTGCGCCGTATCCGGTGCGTAATGAACAGTTTGTTCATGCGCTGGGACGTGCTCTGCACCGCCCGGCGATATTACGCGTGCCCGCCACGGTGATTCGCCTGATGATGGGCGAAGCGTCCGTGCTGGTATTAGGCGGGCAACGGGCGCTGCCAAAACGGCTGGAAGCGGCCGGTTTTGCGTTCCGCTGGTATGAATTAGAAGAGGCGCTGGGGGATGTGGTGCGCTGAATATGCTACAGTGACAGGCCATGTTCCGAAAATATGGCGTAACAATGGCAACTCTCACCACACCCCGGCTTCACCTCACTCCTTTCGAACCCGCTGACTGGGCGTTTTTCCGCTCGCTGCGCGAAGATCGCCGCATCATGCGCTACATGGCCGCCATCGCGCCGGAAAAAGAGACCCGACGCGTGTTTGCCGCACGATTGATGGCGGAGCACGTCTTTGTGATCCGCTCTCTGGAGGACAATACGCCGCTTGGCGATATCGGCCTGCAAATCAGCCCTGAGAATCGTGAAGAGGCCGACATCGGCTACACGGTGGTGCCTGCCGCGCAGGGGAAAGGTATCGCCAGCGAGGCGCTGCGCGCGGTGTGTGATTACGCGTTCAACCAGACCGGCGTGAAGGCGATTAGCGCGTACGTGCTGGCGGACAACGGCGGTTCGGTGCGGGTGCTGGAGAAAGCGGGGTTTGTGCGCACGCAGGTGCTTGAAAAGGCGTATGAGATTGACGGCGTGCGTTACGACGACTGGGTGTATCGGCTGGAGCGCGGTGCGGCCTGAATGCCGGGCGGCACTGCGTTTGCCCGGCCTACGGTTTTTGTAGGCCCGGTAAGCGAAGCGCCACCGGGCGATTAGGCTGCACCGCGGCCTGTCTACTTCAACGATCCCTTAAGGAACTGCTGCAAACGCGGGCTTTGCGGATTCGCTAAAACGTCGTCCGGGTGCCCCTGCTCTTCAATTTTTCCCTGGTGCAGGAAAATCACGTGATTCGAGACGTTACGGGCGAAGCCCATCTCGTGCGTCACCACCACCATCGTTTTGCCCTCTTCGGCCAGCTTCTGCATAATGCGCAGCACTTCGCCAACGAGTTCCGGGTCGAGCGCGGAAGTCGGCTCGTCGAACAACAGCACCTCGGGTTCCATCGCCAGCGCGCGGGCGATGGAGACACGCTGCTGCTGACCGCCGGAGAGATGCACCGGGTATTTTATCTGCTGGCGCTCGTCGATACCCACTTTCGCCAGGTATTTCACCGCGCGCTCGCGGGCTTCCTGCTTGCTCAGACCCAGCACCTGAATCGGCGCCTCCATCACGTTCTCCAGCACCGTCATGTGGCTCCATAGGTTGAAGTGCTGGAATACCATCGTCAGACGCGTGCGCAGCAGGCGCAGCTGATGCTTATCCGCCACCTTCAGCTGGCCGTCTTTGTCACGCACCAGGTTAATATTCTGCCCGCTCACCACAATCGAGCCTTCGCTCGGCTTTTCGAGGAAGTTTATGCAGCGCAGGAAGGTACTTTTACCCGAGCCGGATGAGCCGATGATACTGATCACGTCGCCCGCATTCGCCTGCAGCGACACCCCTTTCAGCACTTCATGTTCGCCGTAGCGTTTGTGCAAATCAATAACGTTTAATTTGTTCTCAGCCATCATCTTTCTCAGTGCGTCGAAGAGGGTTTTATATGCTGCAACCAGCGTTTTTCAGCCTTACGGAACAGGCTAATCAGAACATAAGAGATAATTAAATAGAGCACCGCCGCAATGCCAAACGCGGTAAACGGCTGGTAGGTCGCGGAGTTAATATCGCGCGCGATTTTGAGCAGATCCGGCACCGTCGCGGTAAAGGCCAGCGCGGTAGAGTGCAGCATCAAAATCACTTCGTTACTGTATGCCGGTAACGCGATGCGCAGGGCCGACGGCAGAATAATGCAGCGGTAGAGCTTCACGGAGGAAAAGCCGTACGCGCGCGCCGCTTCAATTTCGCCGTAAGGGACAGAACGAATGGCCCCGGCGAAAATCTCGGTGGTATAGGCGCAGGTGTTGAGCGTTAAGGCCAGCACCGTACAGTTGAGACCGCTGCGGAAGAACGCGTTCAGCATCTCGGTGCCTTTTACGATCTCCAGCGTGTACATCCCCGAGTAAAACACCAGCAGCTGCACGTACAGCGGCGTACCGCGAAACACGTAGGTGAACAGCCAGATCGGGAACTGAATAAATTTATTGTTCGAGACGCGGCCAATGGCGAGAAACACCGCCAGAATGCCGCCCATCACCACGGAGGAGATCAGCAGCCAGAGCGTGATCGCCACGCCGGTAAAGCGGTAGCCGTCCGTCCACAGCAGCGATTTCCAGTATTCCTGAATAATCTCAATCACAGGTCAGCCCTCTTCACACCCACGGAGTAGCGACGCTCAAGCAGAAGCAGCACGCCGTTGGAGACGGTCGTAAAGACCAGATAGATCACGCCGCAGACCACCGCAAAATAGAACGGCTCCCAGGTGCTCTTGCCCGCCAGCTGAGTCGCTTTCACGACGTCTTCCAGGCCGAGCAGCGAGACCAGCGCCGTCGCTTTGAGGATAACCTGCCAGTTATTGCCGATGCCCGGCAGCGCATAGCGCATCATGGCCGGAAACATGATCCGACGAAACGTTTGTGAAGAGGTAAAACCAAATGCGGTGGCCGCCTCAATGTGGCCTTTCGGCACGGCCATGTAAGCGCCGCGGAAGGTTTCGGTGAAGTAGGCACCATAGATAAAACCGAGGGTAATAATACCGGCCACCATCGGGTCGATATCAATTTGTCCCATGCCCATCGCGTCCGTTATGCTGTTCAGCGCAATCTGCAGACCGTAAAAGATAAGCAGCATCAGCACCAGATCGGGAACGCCGCGAATCAGCGTGGTGTAGCCTTCAAAAATCAGCGCCAGCGGTTTGTTAGCCGAAAGCTTCGCCCCTGCGCCCGCCAGACCTATCAGCACCGCCAGCACCACGGAGCTGATAGCCAGCTCAAGGGTGACAAGCGCGCCCTGTAAAATAACGCCAGAAAATCCGTACAGCATACCGCGAGCCCTGTCGTATCGTGAGTGGTGGAACCGTGTCTTATCCCCTCCCGCTACGGGAGGGGCCGCACGTTATTTGACGGAGCGATTAGCCGCCGTAAACGTTAAAATCAAAGTACTTTTTCGCCAGCTTGTCGTAGGTGCCGTCAGCGCGCATTTCAGCAAACGCTTTGTTCAGCGCCTCGCGCAGCTCGTTGTCTTCTTTGCGCAGGCCCATACCGGTGCCCACACCGAACAGCTTCACGTCCTTAATGGACGGGCCGCCAAACTTGTAATCTTTACCTACCGGCGTTTTCAGGAAGCCTTCGCTCGCCGCGACTTCATCCTGGAATGCCGCATCAATACGGCCCGCCGTCAGGTCAGCGTAGATATTTTCCTGGCCCTGATAGGAGACGATTTCAATCCCCTTCGGCGCCCAGTGTTCGTTGCCGTAGGTTTCCTGGGTAGTGCCCTGCAGCACGCCGACGCGTTTCCCCTTCAGCGACTCCAGCGTTGGCTGAATATCAGACGATTTTGCTACCACCAGACGCGAATCGGCCGCGTAGAGCTTGTCGGTGAAGGCAATCTCCTGCTGGCGTTTTTCGGTGATGGAGAGGGAGGACATGATTACGTCGATTTTTTTTGCTTTCAGGGATGGGATCAGCGCATCCAGCGGGTTCTCAACGTAGGTACACTGTGCTTTGATGCGTTTGCACAGCTCATTGGCCAGATCGATGTCAAAACCGACCAGTTCACCCTTTGAATTCTTCGATTCGAACGGCGCATAGGTTGGATCGGTACCGATGCGAATTTTCTGCGGAATGGCTGCGAATGCCGCGGTGGCGCTGGAAAAAGCCAGTACCAGAGATAGTGACAATACGAGTTTTTTCATCTTTGTCCTCAACAAACTGTCTTCATACGGGATTTTTACGACGACGGGGTGGTGCTAATGTGCCATTAATCCCCTCTGTCAGGCAAAGACTAATGCCCTTCAGGCGGGAATTTTTGCATTATAAATGCGTAAGTATGCACAAAGCGTTCCAATACGGTGCAATACATGCACCGTATTGGTTCAACCGCTCCCGTAACGCACCGTGCCGGTGCGTCACCGCCAGGCATTATTCACCGTATACGTTGAAGTCGAAGTATTTCTTCGCCAGTTTGTCGTAAGTACCGTCTTTACGCAGCTCTGCAAAGGCTTTGTCGAAGGCGGCTTTCAGCTCGGTATCATCCTTGCGCAGGCCAATCCCGGTGCCGTCACCAAAGTACTTTTTGTCTTTCACCGACGGGCCCGCAAACGCGTAGTCCTTGCCCGCAGGCTGCTTCAGGAAGCCTTCGCTCGCGGCGACTTCATCCTGGAATGCCGCATCCAGACGGCCTGCCGCCAGGTCAGAGTAAATCAGATCCTGGTTCTGATAGGCCACCACGTCGACGCCCTTCTCGCGCCAGTTAGCATTGGCATAGCCTTCCTGCGTCGAGCCCTGAAGCACGCCAACATGCTTGCCCTTCAGCGAGTCGATGGTGGGCTTGATCGGAGAACCTTTCGGCGCAATCAGGCGAGAATCCGCGGCGTAGAGCTTGTCAGAGAAGGCAATCTCCTGCTGGCGTTTTTCGGTGATGGAGAGAGAAGAGATAATGGCGTCGATTTTCTTGGCTTTCAGCGACGGGATTAACGCGTCAAAGTCGCTGCCCACCCATGTGCATTTCACCGCAATGCGCTTGCACATTTCATTTCCCAGATCGATATCAAACCCCACGAAATCGCCTTTCGCATCCTTGGAAGAGAATGGCGCGTAGGTTGCGTCTGTACCGATACGAACCGTCTGTGGAAGCGCTGCGTAGCTACCTGCTGCCGCACTTAACCCCACGAGCAAAGACAGAGCCAGAACCGTCTTCTTCATACATTTACCCTCAAGTACCGTGATTTTATTATGTATTGTGTTGTGTGTTGTGTGTTGTGTGTTGTGTTGCAGGCTTCATCTTGCAGGTCTTATGCCACATTGCCGTCGGGTCAAAACTTCGACGTTAAATATGTTAATAAAACGTTGCGATACTGCCTTAATGGTGAAAGATAGCAGGTCTGCCGAACGAACCGGAAAGAGAAAAAGGGAAAAAACGAATTAAATGTCGAGGATATGATCGCCGTTGCATAATTGCCCTGAAACAGGGCAACGTCTTTTTTTATGCACGCTGTTTGTGCACAGAATCAGGCTCCCTGCCAGCGGGTGAAGAGATCTTCAGGCAGGTCGATATCGAACTGATCCAGCACGCGGTTAACGGTCTGGTTAATCACGTCGTCCAGCGTTTGCGGGCGATGGTAGAACGCGGGCACCGGCGGCATGATCACCGCTCCCAGCTCGGCGGCCTGCGTCATTAAGCGCAGATGTCCCAGGTGCAGCGGCGTTTCCCGCACGCAGAGCACCAGAGGACGCCGCTCCTTCAGCACCACATCCGCCGCGCGCGTCACCAGGGTGTCGGTATAGCTGTTCACAATGCCGGAGAGCGTTTTAATTGAACAGGGCAGGATAACCATGCCGGCGGTTTTATACGAGCCAGAGGAGATGCTGGCGGCGATATCGCGGGCATCGTGAACCACGTCAGCCAGTGCCTGAACATCGCGCAGGGAGAGATCGGTTTCCAGAGAGAGGGTCTGCCGCGCCGCCTGGCTCATCACCAGATGGGTCTCGACGTCCGCCACGTTCCGCAGAATCTGTAGCAGACGTACGCCGTAAATGGCGCCGCTGGCGCCGCTGAGCCCAACAATGAGTCGTTTCATGATTTTCGCCCTTACTGATTTCAGGGCAGACTGTGCAGGATTTTGCGGGGAGTTGCAAGTGAGGGCATTCGCCCTCACCTGCATGAGCATCAACCTTCGTTGTGCATCTCTAAGCTTTCAAGATCGTTCTGCAGCTGGACGGCTTTGGCGTCGTCATTGCGCAGCGAATCAAGATAGTCGAGGTACTGCTGGTCAACGTCTTTGGTCACGTAAATACCGTTGAACACGGAGCATTCAAACTGCTGAATTTCCGGGTTCTCGGCACGCACGGCGTCAATCAGGTCGTTGAGGTCCTGGAAAATCAGGCCGTCAGCGCCGATGATCTGGCGAATTTCATCCACTTCACGCCCGTGAGCGATCAGCTCGTTGGCGGTTGGCATATCGATACCGTATACGTTCGGGAAGCGAATTTCCGGCGCGGCAGAGGCCAGGTAAACTTTCTTCGCACCCGCTTCGCGCGCCATCTCGATAATCTGCTCAGAGGTGGTGCCGCGAACGATGGAGTCATCCACCAGCAGGACGTTCTTGTCACGGAATTCCGCGCGGTTGGCGTTCAGCTTGCGGCGCACGGACTTACGACGCAGATGCTGGCCCGGCATGATAAAGGTGCGGCCAACGTAGCGGTTCTTCACGAAGCCCTGACGGTACGGCTTGTCCAGTATGCGGGCGATCTCCAGCGCGATATCGCAGGAGGTTTCCGGGATAGGAATCACCACGTCGATGTCGAGATCGTCCCACTCGCGGGCAATCTTCTCGCCCAGCTTCGTGCCCATGTTGACGCGCGCGCTGTAGACGGAGATCTTGTCGATGAAGGAATCCGGACGAGCAAAGTAAACGTATTCAAACAGGCATGGGTTGCTGACCGGGTTGTCGGCACACTGGCGGGTAAACAGCTGGCCCTTCTCGGTAATGTAGACCGCTTCGCCCGGCGCAACGTCGCGCAGGAATTCGAAGCCCAGGGTATCCAGCGCCACGCTCTCAGAGGCAACCATATATTCGGTACGGCCATCGCCGAGATCGCGTTTGCCGAGCACCAGCGGACGAATGCCGTTTGGATCGCGGAAGGCGACCATGCCGTGACCGATGATCATCGCGACGCAGGCGTAAGCGCCGCGGATCTGGCGGTTGGTCGCGGCAATCGCAGCAAAGATGTTGTCTGCTTCCAGCGGGTAGTGGCGGAAGTTATCCAGCTCGCTGGCGAACACGTTGAGCAGGATTTCAGAATCAGAGGTGGTGTTAATGTGGCGACGTTTCTCTTCGAACAGCTTTTTACGCAGCTCGTGCGCGTTGGTCAGGTTGCCGTTATGAGCAAGGGTGATGCCATACGGTGAGTTGACGTAGAAAGGCTGTGCCTCAGAGGCGCTGGAACTGCCAGCAGTAGGATAACGAACGTGACCGATCCCCATATTACCTTGCAGACGCTGCATATGGCGGGCTTCAAACACATCGTTTACCAGGCCATTCGCCTTGCGTAAACGGAAGCAGTTGTTTGCATCAATGGTGATGATACCCGCAGCATCCTGCCCACGGTGCTGAAGCACCGTTAACGCGTCATAAATCGACTGGTTTACCGGCATGAAACCGGCGATACCGACAATACCGCACATTCGTCTTTTCCTCGTTAAGCCACATCTCAGGGCTTATGCCCTGGGCAAAAAACTCGACGAGCTTTGCAGATAGTCAAAGAACCATCTGATGATGAAGCTGAACTCTGGAATGAGCTGCGATTTCTGCCAGTCTTCGCTTTTGGAGAACCCGGTGAAGGTATCCAGGAAGAACAGGATCGCGGCCACAATCAGCACGCCTCGTAATGCCCCGAAACAGATCCCGAGCACCCTGTCCGTTCCTGACAGACCGGTTTTCTCGACCAGCTGACCTATCACGAAATTCACGATAGCGCCGACAATCAGCGTTGCGATAAACAGCACCGCGATAGCGATTCCATTTCGGACCAGTTCATCTTCAAAGCCCGTGAACCAGACAGACAGGTAAGTGTAGTAATGACTGGCGACAAAGAAAGCACAACCCCAGGTCACCAGCGATAACGCTTCACGAACAAAGCCACGGATCAGGCTAACCAGACAGGAAAAACCAATCACCGCAATGATGGCGTAATCAATCCAGACCATATATGTCCCACGATTTAACGCCCTGTCATCCAGTTCGGGGCGAATTCTAACAGAAAAAGAAAACGTTTGCGTAGGGATTTCCTTCCCGCGCGTAAATAAAAAAGGCGCTGAAAAAATAATCAACGCCCCCGGTCCTTTCGACGTTTCTTTGAACGTCTACTCCCCCTCACCCCGGCCCTCTCCCTCAGGGAAGAGGGAGCAAACCACTCCGGGGTTGGGTAAGATGTTATCAGTTCGCGCTGTAGCCCATCACCACGCCGCTCAGGCCGGAGATCTGCTTCAGCTCACCCAGCGACCCTTTCAGCTTGTCCTTAGATGCTTCTGGCCCCACGAGGATACGGGTAATTTTACCCTGTACCGGCGTGGAAGGTGAAGTGTAAACACGGTATCCCGCACTGCGCAGTTTGCTCACGACCTCGTTGACCTTATCGGCGTTTTTCAGGGCACCGAGCTGCACCACGTAGGCTTTGCCCGTCGGTGCCGCGTCTTGTTTAGCCGGCGGTGGGGTTTCTGACGCGGCCGCCAGCTGCTCTGCGGCTTTATCCCGCTGCGGTTTCGGCTGCGGCTTTTCAACCGGCTTCGGTTTTTCAACCGGCTTAGGCTGCTCGACCGGCACAGGATCGATGTCGCTGTTGCTGTTGCTCGCGGCCGCCAGGCGAGACGGATCGAGCGACGGTGCGGCGGCATCGCCCGCGCGCACCTCTTCCGCCGCCCCTTCCGGTGGCTGAGCAGGCAGCGCCTGCGTCGCCGCGGGCAGCATGTCCGGCTCATCGCGGTCACCCGGTTTCGGCACCAGCGGAATCGCGGCAAACTCATCCTGATAATGCTTTTTCTGCCCGTCGAGCAGGCCCGGGAGAATGATCACCCCGAGCGCGACCAGCACGATGGTTCCTGTTAAACGGTTCTGAAACTTACTCGCCACCGGTTCTCCCCGCGTCCATTACTTCCATGACATGTGCCACCGTGTGGAATGAACCACACACCAGCACGGTATCTTCTGGTTTAGCATCCGCCATCGCGGCATGCCAGGCCTGCGCCACGCTAGTATAGATTGCGCCTTTGCCGAGATGTTCCATCAGCTGCTCGGCCGTCGCGCCGCGCGGCCCCTCCAGAGGAGCACAATACCAGCTATCGACCACACTCTCCATGCAGGCCAGCGTCCCGCCGATATCTTTATCATGAAGCATACCGATAACCGCCAGCACTCGCCCGGTTTTTGGTAACGATTTGAGACGTCCCGCGAGATACGCCGCCGCATGCGGGTTATGCGCCACATCGAGAATCAGGCGCGGTGACTCGCTGACGATCTGAAAACGCCCGGGCAGAATGGCACTCTGAATGCCGTCGCGGATCGCCTGCTCGCTAACAACGAGACCGCTGGCGCGCAGTGCCGCCAGCGCGGTGGCGGCATTCGGCTGCGGTACCTGCGGCAGCGGCAGGTTGTCCAGCGCGCCCTGCGCATCGCTAAAGCGCCAGCCGTTGTCCTGAACCTCATACTGCCAGTCAGCGCCGCGGCGCAGCAGCTGCGCGCCCTTCTCGTTCGCCACGTCCGCGATGGTGTGCGGCATATCCGGCTCGCCCACCACGGCGGGTTTGTTTGCCCGGAAAACGCCGGCCTTCTCGCGGCCAATGCTTTCACGATCCGGTCCCAGCCAGTCGGTATGATCCAGCGCGATGCTGGTCACCACCGCCACGTCCGCATCCACGATATTGGTCGCATCAAGACGTCCGCCGAGACCAACTTCAAGGATCACCACATCCAGCTGAGCCTGCTTGAACAGCCACAGGGCCGACAGGGTGCCGTATTCAAAATAGGTTAATGAGATCTCACCGCGCGCGGCTTCAATTTCCGCGAACGACGCCGTATGCGCGGATTCCGGCAGCTCGCGGTTCTGCACGCGCACCCGCTCGGTGTAGCGGACGAGATGTGGAGAGCTGTAAACGCCAACCCGGTAACCTGCCGCCATCAGGACGGATTCCAGCGTCCGGCAGGTCGTGCCTTTACCGTTGGTCCCCGCGACGGTGAACACGAAAGGCGCCGGTTTGAGCACATCAAGACGCGCCGCAACCTGGCTTACGCGCTCAAGCCCCATATCGATGGTTTTACTGTGCAGGTTTTCCAGATAAGAAAGCCACGCGGCCAGGGGCGACGTGGCTTGGGGAATGCTTTTATTTTCCATAATGCCCGGTTGTCATTAACAGATTAGAAAGCAAAAGGGCAGCGCCAACCGGCCCTGCCCTTTTCAGTTATCAGGCCTCGGGTTCCTGATCCGGTACCACCACGCCTTCGCGCGGCTCATCCGGGTTCGGCGCGGGCAGATTCATCAGCTTCGCCAGGATGCTCGCCAGCTTGAGGCGCATTTCCGGACGGCGGACGATCATGTCGATGGCGCCTTTCTCAATAAGGAACTCACTGCGCTGGAAGCCCGGCGGCAGCTTTTCACGAACGGTCTGCTCGATAACGCGAGGACCGGCAAAGCCGATCAGCGCTTTTGGCTCAGCGATGTTCAGGTCGCCCAGCATCGCGAAGCTCGCGGAGACGCCGCCCATGGTTGGGTCGGTCAGCACGGAGATGTACGGCAGACCGCGCTCCTGCATCTTCGCCAGCGCTGCAGAGGTTTTCGCCATCTGCATCAGCGACATCAGCGCTTCCTGCATACGCGCACCGCCGGAGGCAGAGAAGCAGATCAGCGGGCAGTTGTCTTCCAGCGCCTGCTCAACGGCACGCACGAAGCGCGCACCGACCACGGAGCCCATCGAGCCGCCCATAAAGGCAAACTCAAACGCAGCGGCAACAACCGGCATCTCGTGCAGGGTGCCTTTCATGACCACCAGCGCGTCTTTCTCGCCGGTCTCTTTCTGTGCAGAGGCCAGACGATCTTTGTATTTTTTGGAATCGCGGAACTTCAGCACGTCTTTTGGCTCAAGCTCGCTGCCCAGCTCTACCAGAGAACCTTCGTCCAGCAGGCTATGCAGGCGGTTGCGCGCCGACATACGCATATGGTGGTCACACTTCGGACACACCTCAAGGTTGCGCTCCAGCTCTGCGCGATACAGAACCTGACCGCAGCTATCACACTTCGTCCATACCCCTTCAGGAATGCTCGCTTTGCGCGTTGGGGTAATGTTGCTTTTAATTCGTTCAATCCAGCTCATTGATAACCTTTCTGCCTGAACCTGGTCGTATGCCAGTTTTGCTATAAGAGGCGAATAATGCCATTTTTGCCTCCAACAGACCATGAATGTTGCACATTAAAACATAACAGCCCGAAACTTTGGATAAAAAAGTGGTCGAACCGCTAGCGTGCATTTACTTCGCTTGCTTAGCCGCCGCACGCTTGTGGCGAATGATTTCAATCACGCCCGGCAGTACGGAAAGCACAATAATCGCTACAATCAGTAACTTAAGATTTTCCTGAACGATCGGAAGATCGCCAAACAGGTAGCCGGCATAGGTAAACAGCAGTACCCACAGCAGCGCCCCCACGACGTTATACATCGCAAAATGACGATAGGACATGTGCCCCATTCCCGCCACAAACGGTGCAAACGTACGCACAATAGGCACAAAGCGCGCAAGGATAATGGTCTTTCCGCCATGGCGTTCATAAAACGCATGAGTTTTGTCTAAATAGCTGCGACGGAAAATTTTCGAATCAGGATTGCTGAAAAGCCGCTCACCGAATACCCGGCCAATCGTATAGTTGACCGCATCACCGACGATCGCGGCAATGACCATCAGCACCACCATAAGATGCACGTTCAGATCGTTAGTGGGCAGCGCCGATAACGCCCCGGCAACGAACAGCAGTGAATCCCCCGGCAGGAACGGGGTAACGACCAGCCCGGTTTCACAGAACAGGATGAGGAACAGAATGGCGTAAACCCAGACGCCATACTGCGCGACCAGCTCCGCCAGGTGAACATCAATATGCAGGATAAAATCAATTAAAAAACGAATTACGTCCATATTGTCTAAGCCCTAATTGCACCTTTGTTTAGTCCGCTAAAAATAGCGGGCCCATTGGCGGTTTCGGCAGGTCAAACCGATCCGGATAGTCTACCGAGACCAGATACAACCCTTCCGCTTTCGCCGTCGCTGCCGCAAGCGTTCTGTCCTTCGCTGCCAGCAGGTCTGCAATCCAGCTCTCCGGCTGGTGTCCGGCACCCACTTCCATCAGGCTGCCCACAATATTCCGAACCATATGATGTACAAAGGCATTGGCTTTGATATCCACCACCACATACGCGCCAAAACGGCTGACGTGAATGTGCATGACGTTACGCCACGGCGTGCGGGACTGGCACTGCACCGCACGAAACGACGTAAAATCATTTTCACCAAGCAGACACTGCGCCGCACGATGCATGCGTTCAGCGTCGAGCGGTTCATAAAAATGCGTCACGCCCTGGCTTAACACCGCTGGCCTCAGACGCTGATTGTAGATGACGTAGCGGTAACGGCGCGCCGTGGCGCTGAAGCGCGCGTGAAAATCATCCGGCACAGCTTTCACCCAGCGCACCGCAATGTCACCAGGCAAATTCGCATTTACACCCAGCGTCCAGGCGGCGTCCTTGCGCACGGCGGTGGTTTCAAAGTGCACCACCTGACCCGTACCGTGAACGCCTGCATCCGTGCGGCCTGCGCACAGGACGTTAATCGGCTCGTTTGCCACCTGAGAGAGCGCTTTCTCCAGCTTTTCCTGGACGCTGCGCACCTCATTCTGACGCTGCCAGCCATAATATTTACTGCCGTCGTACTCAATGCCGAGGGCAATTCTATGGACCGGCCTTTGTTCCACGTCTGACATCAGTACAGGTACTCCTGCACCAGTTTTTCAGCGATCTTGACCGCCATCAGCGCGCCGCCGAAGCGAACGTTGTCGGCAACGCACCAGAACTGAACCTGCTCAGGCATACCGTAGTCGTTACGCACGCAGCCAACGGAAAGATGCGCGCTACCGGTGGCATCGCCGACCTGGGTCGGGAACTCGGTCTCTTCAGAAAGAACAATGTCCTCACCGCGGCCAAACGCATCGCGCGCCTCTTCCGCCGCCAGCGGACGCAGCGCTTCAAAGCCGACCATCTGCGCGTGGCCGTAGAAGACCGGGGACTGCACGACGTTGGCGGAGATCATCAGCCCGTCGTCCTGCAGAATTTTACGCACTTCATCGACGATACGACGCTCTTCGCGCACGGAGCCCTCGCGATCCGGCAGCAGCGGCAGCATGTTGAACGCCAGCTGGCGGCCAAAGAAATCATCTTCATCAATCGGGATACCGTTCAGCAGCTTCGCGCTCTGCCCGGCCAGCGCGTCGACGGCCTTTTTGCCGTTCGCAGACGCGGACAGCAGGCTGGTGACGGTAATGCGCGACAGGCCGCCGTCGTCGATCAGCGGTTTCAGGGCGGTCAGCAGCTGGCTGGTCAGGCTGTTCGGTACCGCAATGACGTTACGGTTGCGGTAGTCAGCCAGCACGAACGGGTTCACGTCCGGCACCACCAGCGGCACGTCCGGCTCCATGGAGAACAGGCCGCTCAGGTCGATCACCAGGCAGCCCGCGTTGGTCGCCTCTTCAACGTACGCGGCAGTGGCTTCAGCGCCCGCGGCGAAAAACGCCAGCTGCGCCTGGGTCCAGTCAAATTCTGCTGCATCCTGAACCATGACGGATTTATTGTTAAAACGCAGATGCTCACCCGCGCTATCGGTACGCGCCAGCGCATAGATATCGCCCACCGGGAACTGACGCTCGGCAAGGGTTTCGAGCAGGGCTTCGCCCACGGCACCGGTGGCACCTAAAATGGCAATGTTCCAGCCTTCAGACATGGTGGTTTACTCCAGAAATAAAAAAGCGTCCCTGTCGGAGTATCCAACAGGGAGCATTAAGAAGACATTAATGCGCCGGGTGATGAACGGCGTTAAACCCAAGCTTGTGCAGCAGCGTCGCCGCCGAGGCGTCGTCGCACATCACATACAGGGAGGACCACTCGCGGCGCTCAACATAGTTCTTGCGCAGCTTATCAAATTCACCCGGGATCCCCGCCACTTTACGCAGCAGCGCATCATCGCGGCGCACATCATACACCAAATGCACCAGCCTTTTCAGCGTTGCCTGATCGAGCGGACCGTGCAGGGTAATGCGGCCAAATTCAGGCGCGGGGAGTAAGGTATCCAGCGCGACCTGCTGCGGATGGCCGATAAAAGCGCTGTAGGCTTCGAAGACCTGCGTCGTGCCGCGGGCTTTCCCTTCAAGGGTATAACCGGCGATATGGGCGGTGGCTACGTCCACCTTGTTAAGCAGCTCAACGTTGAGATCCGGCTCCGGCTCCCAGACGTCCAGCACCACGCTGAGATCTTGCCCTTCGTTCAGACACCTCAGCAGCGCGGCGTTATCGACCACCGGCCCCCGGCAGGCATTTATCAGAATAGTGCCAGCCTTCAGACGGCGGATCAGCGCCTCGTCAGCCAAATGCAGCGACTTATACGGCCCCTCTTTAAACAGCGGCGTGTGGAAGGTCAGCACGTCGCACTGTTCGACCAGCTCATCCAGCGAGCGAAAATCCCCGTCGTCGCCGTTGTCTTTACGCGGCGGATCGCACAGCAGCGTGCGGATCCCTAGCGCCTCAAGGCGCTTTTGCAGGCGACCGCCGACGTTACCCACGCCAACAATCCCCACGGTGCGGTCTTTCAGCGCAAAACCGTCGCGCTCGGCCAGCATCAGCAGCGAGGAGAAAACGTATTCCACGACGGCAATCGCGTTACAGCCCGGCGCCGCGGAGAAACCGATTCCGGCCTGCGCCAGCCACCGATCGTCCACATGATCGGTCCCTGCCGTAGCGGTACCAACGAACTTAATCGCCTTACCGGCGAGCAATGCCTCATTTACTTTGGTCACCGAGCGCACCATCAGCGCGTCTGCATCATCCAGTTCGTTGACCGGGATCGGGCGACCAGGGACAGCCTTAACGTTACCCAGGCGGCTAAACAGCTCGCGGGCGTAAGGCATATTTTCATCAACGAGGATTTTCACGTCTGAGTACCTGTTTGAGAGGAAGAAAACCTGTCAAGTGTGCCATAATCTGGCCGCCAGGCATATACGTCTGCCAGGTTTACGCTGAGTTTTGACTTTAAGGATTTTTGACGATGCAGCCCATTTCAGGTACGCCGCCACGCCCTCCGGGTGAAGGCCCCGTCACGCCAAACGTTGCCGGTGAACAGCCGCTATCCACGCAACAGCGCACCGTGCTGGAGCGACTGATCACGCGCCTGATTGCGCTGACTTCCCAGCAAAATGCGGAAGTCTGGGCCGGGGTAAAGCATGATTTAGGCGTGAAGAACGACGCACCGCTGCAGTCGCGCCATTTCCCTGCGGCCGAGCAAAACCTGAACCAGCGTATTACGACCGCTCAGCAAAACCACACCACGCGCCAGATTGTTTCTCAGCTGACGGAGCTGCTGGGCCAGGGAAATAACCGTCAGGCGGTGAGTGATTTTATCCGCCAGCAGTATGGTCAGACCGCCCTTGGCCAGCTGACGCCAGACCAGCTCAAAACCGTGCTGACGCTGCTGCAGAACAACGAGCTGTCGATTCCCCAGCCTCAGGTGCGCCCGGCGACCGAGCGCCCGCTGCTGCCCGCCGAGCACAACACGCTCAAGCAGATGGTGACCAAGCTGGCCGCGGCTACCGGCGAGCCGACAAAGCTCATCTGGCAATCCATGCTGGAGCTGTCCGGCGTGAAGGCGGGCGAGCTGATCCCGGCCAAACAGTTTACCCATCTGGTGACCTGGCTTCAGGCGCGCCAGACGCTCAGCACCCAGAGCGCCCCTACCCTGCATACCGTGCAGGCCGCACTGAAACAGCCGCTTGAGCCGCACGAGTTCGAGGTGATTCGGGATTACGCCCAGCAAAACTGGCAGGCCACGCCGCAGACGGTGCTGACCACCGCCCAGGTGCAGGATCTGCTTAACCAGATCTTCGTTCGCCGCGCCGAGCGCGAAGGCGGCGTGCCGGAGGTGAGAAATATTCAGCCGATCTACAGCCCGCTGTTTGCGCCGGTCGTGGAGACGTTCAGAACGCTCTCTGCGCGTCCGGGACTGATGTTTATTGCACTGCTTGTTGCGCTGGCGATTTTCTGGCTGGTTGCCTGAGGATTTGCCCGGTGGCGCTGCGCTTACCGGGCCTACAACGGCTCGAACCGTAGGCCGGGCAAGGCGCAGCCGCCCCGGCAACAACGTCTCACGTTTTGCGAAACGCCACCAGCGTCACCACAATCCCCACTACCGCTGAAACCGCACCGGCCAGGAAGACGGACGGGTAGCCAAACGACGTCGCCAGCAGCCCGGCCAGCGGGCCGGTGACGCCGTACGAGATATCCTGAAACGCCGCATAGCCGCCGAGCGCCGTCCCGCGCACCTGCGGGGCCACGCGCTTCACCACTTCCACGCCCAGCGCCGGGAAAATCAGCGAGCAGCCGCAGCCGGTGAGCGCGGCGCCCAGCAGCGCAACGGAGGCGACCGGCGCTTGCCACAGCAGCAGCAGGCCCACGGTCTCAATCATCAGGGACGCCACCGCCACCTTCACGCCGCCGAAGCGATCCGGCATCCAGCCGAACAGTACGCGCATTAGCACAAACGCGCCGCCAAACGCGGTCAGCGTAAAACCGGCCATCGCCCAGCCGCGGCTCATGAAATAGAGCGAGACGAAGGTGCCAATGACCGCAAACCCCACGCCCTGCAGCGCCAGGCCAAGGCCCGGCTGCCAGATTTGGCCGACCACGCTCCAGAGGGAAGGACGCTCGCCTTTATGCGCGGGCACCTTACGCACCGAGCCGTTAAACGCCCACGCCACCAGCGGCAGCACCATGGTCGTTGCCGCCAGGGCCGCAAATCCAAACTGGCTGTTGATGAGCAAACCAAGCGGTGCACCGGCGGCCAGCGCACCGTAGATGGCCATGCCGTTCCAGGACATCACCTTGCCGGAGCGCGCAGGCCCCACCAGCCCCATTCCCCAGGTCAGGGTGCCGGTCAGCAGCTGGCTTTCACCGAAGCCAAGGATTAAGCGGCCCAGCACCAGCAGCGCAAATTTATACGCGGCGTCGAGCGGCAAAAGGGCCGCCAGCAGCCACGCCCCGCCCGCCAGCCCACAGGCAAACATCCCCTGTAACGCCGAGCGCTTAGCGCCGTGCTGGTCCGCCAGCCGTCCGGCGTAACCGCGGGTTAATACCGTGGCTAAAAACTGAATGCCCACGGCAATGCCGACCATGGTGTTGCCATAGCCCAGTTCCTGATGGACGAACAGCGGGATCACCGGCAGCGGCAGACCAACGGTCATATAGGTTAGAAATACCGCAAAAGCGATGCGGAACAGCGAGGTGTTCCCGGACGTGGCGTTTTTTTCTGAGGTTGCGGCCGTCATGCATAACTCCGAATTCAGGCATAAAAAAAGGGAGCCATCAGGCTCCCTTCTACTATACATTCAAACGCTTATGCTTTCAGCTTACGCATAACCAGCGTGGCGTTGGTGCCACCGAAGCCGAAGCTGTTTGACATGACGGTGGTCAGCGTCGCGTCCATTGGTTTGGTCACGATGTTCAGGCCAGCGGCCTGCTCGTCCATCTCGTCAATGTTGATGCTTGGGGCGATAAAGCCGTTTTCCAGCATCAGCAGAGAGTAGATCGCTTCCTGCACGCCAGCCGCACCCAGAGAGTGACCGGTCATGGCTTTGGTCGCGGAGATTGCCGGGCTGTTCTCGCCGAAGACTTCACGGATCGCACCCAGCTCCTTCACGTCGCCTACCGGAGTAGACGTGCCGTGGGAGTTCAGGTAGTCGATTGGGGTATCAACGCCGTGCATCGCCATCTTCATGCAGCGCACCGCGCCTTCGCCGGATGGCGCAACCATGTCGGCGCCGTCAGACGTTGCACCGTAGCCCACGATCTCAGCGTAAATGTGCGCGCCACGTGCCAGGGCATGCTCCAGCTCTTCAACCACAACCATACCGCCACCGCCCGCGATAACGAAACCGTCGCGGTGCGCATCATAGGTACGGGAGGCTTTATCCGGGGTTTCGTTGTACTTGGTGGACAGTGCGCCCATCGCGTCGAATTCACAGGCCATTTCCCAGCCCAGCTCTTCGCCGCCGCCAGCAAATACGATGTCCTGTTTACCCAGCTGGATCTGCTCAACAGCATTACCGATGCAGTGCGCGGACGTCGCACACGCGGAGCTGATGGAGTAGTTCACACCGTGGATTTTGAATGGGGTAGCCAGGCACGCGGAAACCGCAGAACCCATGGCTTTGGTGACCACGTACGGACCTACCGCTTTCAGACCACGCGGGCTACGCATTGCGTCAGCGCCGAAGACCTGCGCTTTTGATGAGCCGCCGGAACCGGCAATCAGACCCACGCGCGGGTTGTTCTGATAAACCTCTTCACTCAGGCCGGAATCTTTGATCGCTTCCTGCATGGAGAGATAAGCGTAAATAGAGGCATCGTTCATGAAACGAACCACTTTGCGGTCAATCAAACCGGTGGTGTCCAGTTTGACGTTACCCCATACGTGGCTGCGCATACCTGAATCTTTAAACTCTTCAGAGAAAGTGATCCCGGAGCGTCCTTCACGCAGAGATGCCAGGACTTCCTGCTGGTTATTACCGATGCTGGAAACAATGCCCAGGCCAGTAATCACTGCACGTTTCATTCAATACCTCTGTAAGTCGCACTATAGTAAGTTTCGAGTCGCACAATAGCGTACACTTGTACGCCGAACAAGTCCGATCAGACATTTTCTGCGGAAATTTGCACCGATGGACTCACATCGTTAAGATCGTGCCACTGCCTGTCAGACGAGTAACTTACGTGAAACAAAACGCTATACAACCCGCCAACCTCGAATTCAACGCTGAGGGTACACCTGTTTCCCGAGATTTTGATGACGTCTATTTTTCTAATGATAACGGACTCGAAGAAACTCGCTATGTTTTCCTCGACGGAAACCAGCTCAGCACCCGCTTCCCGGCGCACCCGCGGAGCCTGTTCGTGGTCGCGGAAAGTGGATTCGGCACCGGGCTGAATTTTTTAACCCTCTGGCAGGCGTTTAATCAGTTCCACGCTGCTCACCCTGAGGCTACGCTACAAAGATTACATTTCATCAGTTTCGAAAAATTCCCGCTTACCGCGCACGATCTGCGGCTTGCCCACCAGCGCTGGCCGGAGCTTGCGCCCTGGGCGGAGCAGCTTCAGGCGCAGTGGCCGCCCCACATCGGCGGCTGCCATCGCCTGATTCTGGACGGCGGGCGCGTGACCCTGGACTTATGGCTTGGCGACATCAACGACCTGACCGATACGCTCGATGATTCGATGAATCAGACGGTGGACGCGTGGTTCCTTGACGGCTTCGCCCCCGCCAAGAATCCGGACATGTGGAGCCAGCATCTGTTTAGCGCGATGGCGCGACTGGCCCGCCCTGGCGCAACGCTTGCCACCTTCACCTCGGCAGGCTTTGTCCGTCGAGGCTTGCAGGAAGCGGGCTTTACCATGCAGAAGACCAAGGGCTTTGGCCGCAAGCGCGACATGCTGGTCGGCAGGATGGAACAGACGCTGGACGTTCCCGCTCAGGCCCCGTGGTTTGCTCGCCGCGCCAGCGCAGCCCGCGAGGTGGCAATCGTCGGTGGGGGCATCGCCAGCGCCCTGCTCTCGCTCGCCCTTCTCCAGCGTGGCTGGCAGGTCACGCTCTACTGCGCTGACGATGCGCCAGCAAACGGCGCGTCCGGCAACCGCCAGGGGGCGCTCTACCCGCTTTTAAGCGCGCACGACCCGGCCCTGTTCCGGTTTTTCCCGGCGGCGTTTACCTTCGCCCGCCGCCTGTATGACTCTCTTCCTGTCGCGTTCGACCATGACTGGTGCGGCGTAACTCAGCTCGGCTGGGATGAAAAAAGCCAGCAGAAAATCGCGCAGATGCTGTCTCTGGGCCTGCCCGAAGAGATTGCCCGCGCGGTAAGCGCGCAGGAGGTGAAAGACACCGCTGGCGTGGATACCGGGTGTGGGGGCATTCAGTATCCGCTCGGCGGCTGGCTGTGCCCGGCTGAACTGACCGCGGCGGTCATTGCCCTGGCGCAGTCGCGCGGGCTGACGGCGCATTATGCTCACACCGTTGAATCGCTGAGCCGAAGCGAGCGCTGGAATCTACGTTTTGCCGATGGCAAGGAGGCGAGCCATGCCAGCGTCGTGTTGGCAAACGGGCATCACATCAGCCAGTTTACCCAGACAGCGACGTTGCCGGTTTATCCGGTTGGCGGCCAGGTCAGCCATATTCCCTCCACACCGGAGCTCGGCCAGCTGCGTCAGGTGCTGTGCTATGACGGCTATCTGACGCCGCAAAACCCGTCTAACGGCCATCACTGCATCGGAGCCAGCTACCATCGCGGCGAGACAGAGATGCGCTACAGCGAGGAGGATCAGGCGCAAAACCGTCAGCGCCTGATTGACTGCTTGCCGGATGCATCATGGGCACAAGAGGTTGACGTTAGCGCGGGTGACGCGCGCTGCGGCGTGCGCTGCGCCACCCGCGATCATCTCCCGATGGCGGGAAACGTGCCGGACTACGAGGCAACGCTTGAGGTGTATCAGGACCTTGCTGATAACCGGGATAAAGCAGCAAGCGCGCCGGTCTATCCGGAGCTGTATATGCTGGGCGGGCTGGGCTCTCGCGGACTGTGCTCTGCGCCGCTGCTGGCAGAAGTATTAGCTGCGCAAATGAGCCACGAGCCGATTCCGCTGGACAGGGTTACGCTTGCGGGGCTGAATCCGAATCGATTGTGGGTGCGGAAACTGCTGAAGGGAAAAATGGTGAAATCGTAGGCCCGGTAAGCGCAGCGCCACCGGGCATCTGGCAGAAGAGCCGTTTTCACGCCGGGCGGCGCATGCGCTTGCCCGGCCTACCAGTCCGAATGCTAACTTATGATGTCAGGCTGGCTTTCTGAAACAAGGTTTCCCACATGCCCAGCACCAGTGACTGGTCGCGCGGAGAGAGTTCCCCGGCCAGAATGGCTTTCTCCAGGCTGCGGGTGACTTCATCGTGAACGGCGTCGGCAGAGTGATCGTCACCCGCTTCCAGCTCGGCTACCGCGAGCGTCAGGTGACCACGCAGATAACCGCTGGCGAACAGCTCATCATCACTGGCGTGTTCCACCATGTCATCAATTAACGCCAGAATGCGTGCTTCAAATTCTGCGATCATCTTCTTTCCTCTGTTAAAGATCTTCCGGCCACGGGAAGCATTCCGCCGTGATTTCCGGCGTGTGGTAATAATTCTGTAAGGCCTCGATCAGGCGCGCCGGACGTTCCGGGATGCCCTTCTCAAGATATTCCATCACCTGCGCATGCACGCGGCGCTGGAAGACGATACGGTCTGGCTCGAAGTCGCCTTCGAGATTGTCGCAGCTCACGTTGAACGGGAAACCCGCCGCGACGCAGAACAGCCATTCCAGCGCCTGCGGCTTCACTTCCACATCTTCAAACTGCCCTTGCGTTGCGGCATCACGCCCGTCCGGGCAGTACCAGTAGCCAAAGTCCACCAGCTCGCGCCGCGCTTTTCCGGCGATGCACCAGTGAGAAATTTCGTGCAAACCGCTCGCGTAAAAGCCGTGGGCAAAGACGATGCGGTTATACGGAACCTCTGCATCAGCAGGAAGATAGATCGGTTCGTCGTCGCCTTTAATCAGACGGGTATTAAAATCATCAGCAAAACAGCCGTCGAAAATCTCAATCAGCTGTTCGTATTTATGCGTACTGTTCATTAGTGCATCCCCAACCAGGTGAGGATCTCCTGTCCATGGCTGTCATAAAGAAGTTTGGCGCTCATTACGGCCGAGACGATAACGATCATCGGTCGAATCAGTTTTTGTCCTTTGCTTAATACCAGGCGCGAGCCCGCGCGCGCCCCCAGAAACTGCCCCGCCATCATCACAAACCCGGTTGCCCAGATGACCTTGCCGCCAATGATAAACAGCAGCAGGCCGCCGAGGTTCGAGGTCGCGTTAAGCACTTTGGCATGGGCGGTGGATTTGGCAAGGTTAAACCCGGCCAGCGTCACAAACGCCAGCGCGTAAAATGAACCGGCCCCCGGCCCGAAGAAACCGTCGTAAAAACCGACGCAGCCCCCGGCAATCAGGGCAAACGGCAGGCCGTGCAGGCGACGCTGCCGGTCTTCCTCACCGAGCTTTGGCATCAGCAGGAAGTAAAGCCCGATGCAGATGACCAGAACCGGCAGTATCTGGCGCAAAATATCGGACTGCACGTGCTGGACCAGCAGCGCGCCCGACGTGGAGCCGATAAAGGTCATCAGGATGTTCAGCTTCTGGTCGGCCAGGCTCACCACCTTACGGCGGATAAAATAGAGCGACGCCGAGAGCGAGCCGCCGCAGGCCTGCAGCTTGTTGGTGGCCAGCGCCTGCGCCGGGCTCATGCCCGCCGCCAGCAGCGCGGGGACGGTTAATAACCCGCCGCCGCCCGCAAGGGCATCAATAAAACCGGCCAGCATCGCCACAAAGAACAGCACCGCCAGCAGCAGCGGTGACACCATAAACAGATCGACGAAATTATCCATTAAAGTACATGCTCATCCAGTAGCGCCTGGCAGGAAGGCGGCAGCGGAGGCGGTGTCTTCTTCTCAGGCTTAGAGGTTCCAGGTTTTGCCGGTTCAAACCAGCTTTGCAGTTCCGCTCCGCAGCCATCGCCTGGCGGCGGGAGCGGCTGATCTTCACACTCCAGGCTGTTCGCCGGGCAGCGCAGGCGAACGTGCATATGCGCGCGATGCTGGAACCACGGGCGCACCTTGCGCAGCCAGTCGCGGTCGGTTCCGGCATCCAGGCAGAGCTGCTGCTTGATGGCCGGGTTGACGAAAATCCGCGTGACGTCGTTATCTTCTGCCGCCAGCTTGATCATGCTGGATATGTCCCGCGTCCACAGGGACGGCACCACGCGCTTGCCGTCACTCGCCACCAGATCCAGCGCCTGCGGCTTGAGCAGTTGGGCGGAGGTCCAGCGCGTCTTCGGCAGCTGCAGGAAGATATCGACGTCCAGCCCGGTCTGGTGGCTGGCGTGCCCGCCGTTGAAGCGCCCGCCGGCAGGCATACCCATGTCGCCAATCAGCATCGTCCCCAGCCCCAGGTTGTGCACCTGATTTCCCAGTCGCTGGATGAACAACACCAGATCAGGGTGGCCGAAGTAGCGGCGCTGGTCGGTACGCATCACCTGATAGGTATCCGACTGCAGCGGAAGTTCCTGCGCGCCGACGATACAGCCGTTCGAAAAGGCGCCGATAGACTGCGCGCTTCCCGCGACCGGGTGGGTGATTTTTTGCCATGGCGTCGCGGCCAGACTGGCTCCACTGGCGAGCAGCGCCAGCAGAGCAATTGCGGTTTTTTTCATGTTTACCAGCGTGGAATGGTGGTCGTCACGTCCGCATTCTGCGCGCGCTGGCGCAGGAAGTGATCCATCAGCACGATCGCCAGCATCGCTTCTGCGATCGGCACCGCGCGGATCCCCACGCACGGATCGTGACGTCCTTTGGTGATCATCTCAACTTCTTCGCCATCGCGGTTAATCGTGTGGCCCGGCACGGTAATGCTTGAAGTTGGTTTCAGCGCGATGTTGGCAATAATCTGCTGCCCGCTGCTGATCCCGCCCAGAATGCCGCCCGCGTGGTTGCTCTGGAAGCCCGTCTTCGTGATTTCGTCTCGGTTCTGGCTGCCGCGAAGCCCAACTACGTCAAAGCCGTCGCCAATCTCTACGCCCTTCACCGCGTTGATGCTCATCAGCGCGTGGGCAATGTCGGCGTCGAGACGGTCAAACACCGGCTCGCCCCAGCCAGCCGGGACGCCGTCCGCCACCACGGTGACTTTCGCCCCAATGGAGTCGCCCTCTTTTTTCAGGCCGCGCATCAGTTCGTCCAGCGCCTCAAGCTTGTCGGCATCGGCGCAGAAGAACGGGTTTTGCTCAACCTGATCCCAGTCTTTGATCGCCAGCGGAATGTCGCCCATCTGGGTCAGACAGCCGCGAATGACGATGCCAAATTTCTGCTGCAGGTATTTCTTAGCAATAGCGCCAGCCGCCACGCGCATCGCGGTTTCACGCGCGGAAGAACGTCCGCCGCCGCGATAGTCGCGGAAGCCGTACTTTTGTTCGTAGGTGTAGTCGGCGTGGCCCGGACGGAAGACGTCTTTGATAGCGCCGTAGTCCTGGGAGCGCTGATCGGTGTTTTCGATCAGCAGACCAATGCTGGTTCCGGTGGTGCGGCCTTCAAAGACGCCGGAGAGAATTTTGACCTGGTCCGGCTCGCGACGCTGCGTGGTGTAGCGAGAGGTGCCCGGGCGACGACGGTCGAGGTCGTGCTGTAAATCGGCTTCGGTCAGTTCGATGCCTGGCGGTACGCCATCAACGATACAGCCCAGCGCCAGCCCGTGCGACTCGCCAAAGGTGGTCACGCGGAATAACTGTCCAATACTGTTTCCTGCCATCACGGCTCCGATGTTGTTGTTTGTGTTTGAGCGTTGTGAAACGGGCCGAAGCCCGCTGGATTAATCTTTATAGATGCTGAAGTGTTCGCGCGCGTCGAGCAGCTGCGCTTTGGTCAGCATAAAGACGCCGTCACCGCCGTTGTCGAACTCAAGCCAGGTGAACGGCACATCCGGGTACTGCTCTATCAGATGTACCATGCTGTTGCCCACTTCACAAATCAGAACGCCGTCGTCGGTCAGATAATCCGGCGCGCAGGCCAGAATGCGGCGAGTCAGCTTCAGGCCGTCAGATCCGGATGCCAGACCCAGCTCCGGCTCGTGGCGGTATTCGTTCGGCAGATCCGACATGTCTTCCGCATCAACGTACGGCGGGTTGGTGACGATCAGATCGTACTGCAGCGTCGGCAGGTCGCGGAACAGGTCAGAGCGAATGGGCGTGACGTGATGGATCAGGCCATGCTCTTCAATGTTGTGCTCGGTGACCGCCAGCGCGTCGGTGGAGATATCGACGGCGTCCACTTCCGCTTCCGGGAAGGCGTAGGCGCAGGCGATGGCGATACAGCCGCTGCCGGTGCACATATCCAGAATGTGCTGCGGCTGATGGCCAATCAGTCCTTCAAAACGGTTGTTGATCAGCTCACCAATCGGCGAACGCGGCACCAGCACGCGTTCGTCAACATAAAACTCGTGGCCGCAGAACCAGGCTTTGTTGGTCAGATAGGCGACCGGGATACGCTCGTTGACGCGGCGGATCACGCGCTCAACGATGCGGTGTTTTTCGCTGGAGGTCAGGCGCGCGGTGCGCATATCTTCCGGAATATCCAGCGGCAGATAGAGGGACGGCAGCACCAGCTGCACCGCCTCATCCCACGGGTTGTCGGTACCGTGGCCGTACCAGATATTGGCGGCGCTGAAGCGGCTAACCGACCAGCGCAACATGTCCTGTATGGTATGCAGCTCGTTTACTGCTTCATCGACAAATATTTTATCCACTCTTTCCTCCAGGGCATGCTCGCATAATTTTCGGCGGCTAGTTTGCCATGAAGACGGCGATAAATCAGCAATGACGCGTCTCGCTTGAGGTTAAAAAATGCGTTTAGTCGGGTACACTATCGGAAATACGAGATGAGAATGACGAATGAAAAAGAAAACATCGCTCAGCGAGGAGGATCAGGCACTCTTCCGACAGCTCATGACCGGGACGCGTAAAATCGCGCAGGACACGATTGTCCATCGCCCACAGCGCAAAAAAATCACTGAAGTACCGGTCAAACGGCTGCTGCAGGAGCAGGCGGATAACAGCCACTATTTTTCAGATGAATTTCAGCCGCTGCTCAACACGCAGGGTGCGGTGAAGTACGTGCGCGAAGACGTCAGCCATTTTGAGCTGAAAAAATTACGCCGCGGGGATTATTCGCCGGAGCTGTTTCTCGATCTGCACGGTTTGACGCAGATGCAGGCCAAACAGGAGCTGGGGGCATTGATCGCCGCCTGTCGCCGCGAGCATGTTTTTTGCGCCTGCGTGATGCACGGCCACGGTAAACATATCCTCAAGCAGCAGACGCCGCTGTGGCTGGCTCAGCACCCCCACGTGATGGCGTTTCATCAGGCACCCAAAGAGTACGGCGGAGATGCCGCATTGCTGGTGTTGATTGAAGTGGAAGAGTGGCAGCCGCCAGAGTTGCCCTGACAGAATGGCGGGAAGCAGATTGCCTCCCGCCCTATCGCACGTCACGTCAGATTGCTTTAGCCATCTTCAGGTTGCACGGACTCATTTGCCAGTTGAAGACACCTTTACCCGTTTCGTCGAGCGAAACATTGGCAATGGCGGATGTCGTGAACATCGGCGGGGTCTCGCCCGGGCACAGCTCAGATACCAGATAGCCAACCAGTGGCAGGTGGGAAATGACCAGCGCGGAGGCGACACCTTCATTGCACAGCGCCTGAAGGTAAGCGCTGACAAGGCCGACATCGCCACAGGGAGTGAGTTCAGGGAGAACGTCCACGCTGGATGGCAGGTTCATACACTCCCCTACCACGTCCAGCGTCTGTTCTGCCCGCAGGAACGGGCTCACCAGAACGCGTTCGATGTCCACTTTTTGACCATTAAGCCAGGTCGCCATCAGACGCGATTCGTCGCAGCCACAGACGGTCAAAGGACGTACTGAGTCACTGGCGGCATCGAGTGCCGCGTCGCCGTGACGCATGATAAAAACTTGCATATTGCACCGCTTTTGTTAACCAGAATCACCGGCGTTAACTACCCGCGATAAATGCTATGAGGTAGAAAACCCGATGGCCGGGCATTGTGCCTGATCCATTCGGTGAATGAAACGCTGTTTTTTACCTCAATGGCGTAAGTATAGTCAATCTCTGTTTACAAAATCGCCAGAACAGGTCCATTCACGTCAGGATTTACCCTTCTTTGACCTCAGCTTACGAGGACAGTTTCCCTTGCGGGCCAAAATGTCTGGCCCCGTTCCGCCATCTGCAATAATTCATCACACGGTGTAAAACGTGGACCATATTGCGACGCCAGACGCTGCAGGATCGCAACCACTTCACCCGCGCCGAGGGTATCCATGTACCGGAACGGGCCGCCAAGGAACGGCGGAAAACCAATGCCAAATACCGCGCCGATGTCGCCGTCGCGCGCGCTCCCGATGACCTTTTCACCAAAGCAGCGCGCCGCTTCATTGAGCATCATCATCACGCAGCGCTCAGCACACTGAACGGCGGACAGTTTTCCCTGACCGCTGGTCGAAATAAGCCCATAAACCGAAGGGTCGACCTGTTTCTTGCTTTTACGCCCTTTCGCGCCGTAAAGATAGAAACCGCGTTCATTTTTTCTGCCTTTGCGATCGTCCTTCAAAATTGCAGAAACAATGTTTGCAGGCGGGCTAAAACGATCGCCATAAGCCGCCTCCAGTACAGGTATAATTTTAGTGCCGGTGTCTATTCCCACCTCATCCAAAAGTTGGATTGGGCCAACGGGGAAACCAAACTTCACCAGCGCCTCGTCGACGTGCTCAATCTTCTCGCCTTCCGTCAGCAGCCGCATGGCTTCATTAATATAGGGAGCCAGAATGCGGTTAACGTAGAAGCCGGCTTTATCTGCGACCACGATCGGCGTTTTGCCCTGCTTCTTCGCAAGCTTGACCACCGTGGCGATGGTTTGCGGGCTGGTGGTCGCGTGGGGAATAACCTCCACCAGCGGCATTTTTTCGACCGGGCTAAAGAAGTGCAGTCCAATCACCTGCTCCGGACGCGCGGCGTTTGCCGCGATATCGCCAATCGGTAATGACGAGGTATTGGAGGCAAAAATGGTGTGCGGGGCGCAATGTTGCTCAACGTCTGCCACCATCTGCTGCTTAAGCGCCAGATCTTCAAATACGGCTTCAATCACCAGGTCGCGGTGCGCAAAACCGCTGTAATCCGTCGTACCGGAGATCATCGCCAGGGTTTTATCACGCTCGCTTGCCTTGATATGGCGGCGCTTAACCTTTTGATCAAGGTTCTGCCAGCTGTACTGCAGCGCGTGATTGATTCCCTTAGGATTAATGTCTTTGATGCGTACAGGCAGTTTGCCTTTGCTGGCGGTAACAAACGCGATACCGCCGCCCATGAGCCCCCCACCGAGTACGCCAATGGCGCGCAGCGGTGCGGGTTCTGCCTCGCTGCCAGGATCTTTTTTCACGTCCGTGCTGGCGAAGAAGATGCTGCGCAGCGCCCGGGACTGCGGCGTCATCGCCAGTTCGCCAAAGGCTTTGGCCTCCGCGGCATAGCCGCTGCTGCTTCCCTGGGCCAACCCGGTCTCAATGACCTCCAGGATGCGCTTTGCCGCCGGGTAGTTGCCTTTGGTTTTTTGTTCGGTCTTTTTGCCCACCATGTTGAACAGGAACGCTCTCCCCAGCGGGCCGGCCAGCACGCGCTCGCGAACCGGCAGAGGACGTTTCGCCTGACGCCCTTTCAGCGCAAGCTCAACGGCGGCTTCCAGCAAAATGGACTGCGGCACGACGTCATCGACCAGACCGGCTTTCAGCGCCTGACGGGCGCGCAGCTGTTTACCGGTTAAGATCATCTCCAGCGCGGTGCTGACGCCCACCAGGCGCGGCAGCCGCTGCGTTCCGCCGGAGCCTGGCAGCAGGCCCAGCTGCACCTCCGGCAGGCCGAGAATGGTTTTCGCATCGTCAGTACAAATTCGACTGTGGCAGGCCAGCGCCAGCTCAAGCCCGCCGCCCAGGCAGGCACCGTGGATCGCCGCGATGACCGGGATCGGCAGGCCGTTGATCTCCGCCATCACCTGCTGTCCCTGACGCGCCAGCTCTTCAGCCTCGAGCGCGCTTTGCGCCCGGGCGATCATATTGATATCGGCCCCGGCGATAAAGTTGTCCGGCTTGGCGGAAATAAACACCAGACCACGAATGTCTTTGTTATCGCGGATCTGCTTTAGCATCGCGCGCACCTGAACGCCAAACTCGGCCTTCAGGGTATTCATCTTTTCATCAGGCACATCAATCGTGATAACAGCCACGTTGTCGAGGCGAACCGTCAGATTAAATGCAGAGGGCATATCCATTATTCAGCCTCCAGAACCATTGCTGCGCCGAGGCCACCCGCCGCACAGGCGGTAACAAGGCCAAACCCGCCGCCGCGGCGACGGAGTTCATGTAATGTTTGCGTGATCATGCGCGCGCCCGTGGCGGCAAACGGATGTCCGTAGGCGATAGACCCGCCCAGCACGTTAAATTTACTCTGATCCACTTCGCCCGTGGCATGGGCGCGGCCCAGCACATCGCGCGCGAAACGCTCGCTTGCAAGCAGCTGGACGTTTGCCAGGGTCTGCGCGGCAAACGCTTCGTGCATATCAATCAGGGTTAAATCGGCCAGCGTCAGCCCCGCGCGCTCCAGCGCCAGCGGCGTGGACCAGGCTGGCCCTAACAGCATGTCCTGCCAGACGTCAATCGCGGTGAAGGCATAGCTGCGTAAATAGCCCAGGGGAGTGATGCCCAGCTCCTTCGCGCGGGATTCGGTCATCAGGATCACGGCGGCGGCCCCGTCCGTCAGCGGCGTACTGTTCGCCGCCGTCACCGTACCGTGCTTGCGGTCAAACGCCGGGCGCAGTTTGGCGTAATCCGCCAGGGTTGAGGTGCCGCGAATATTGTTGTCCTCCGCGAGCGGTTCGCGATAGGGCGGAATGTAGGCGGTCATGACCTCGTCGGTCAGCTTGCCTTCCGACCAGGCTTTTGCCGCCAGCTGATGTGAACGATGCGCCAGGGCGTCCTGCTGTTCACGCGTGATGCCGTAGGTTTTCGCCATCTGTTCGGCGGTATCGCCCATGCGCAGGCCGGTGGAATATTCCGCGACGGCAGGCGGTACGGGCATGAGGTCGCGCAGGCGTAACCGCGAGAAGAGTTTAAGTTTCTGACCCGTCGTACGTGCTTTGTTGGCATCCACCAGGAGGCGCGCCAGCTTTTTACTCACTCCAATCGGCAGCACCGAAGAGGAGTCTGCCCCACCCGCAATCCCGGCGCGAATCGTGCCCGCCATCAGGCTTTCGGCGACGTTAGCCACGGCCTGGAAACTGGTTGCGCAGGCGCGGCTGACGCTGTAGGCGTCGGTATGCACGTTCATCCCGGTTCCGAGGACGATTTCTCGCGCAATATTGGGGGCTTCGGGCATCTGTACGACCTGGCCGAACACCAGCTGTTCGATGACCTCCGGCGGAATTTCGCTGCGAGCCAGCATCTCCCCCACTACCATTTTCCCCAGGTCGACGGCCGGTATGCCATGAAACGCCGTTGCCTGACGCGCAAAGGGCGTGCGCAATCCACTGACGATGGCAATGCGGTCGCCCTGACGGGTAATAAGCGGTAATGCCTGACTCATAACACTCCCCTGTAAAAAATTTATGCAAACATAAAGTGGTCTGACCTGATAATAGTCTTAACCATTTTTTTACATTCAGCCAATCAGGGAAACGAAAAAGTGCGAGCTAAAACACAGAGAAGAAAAAGAAAATGCCCCTGCAAGGCAGAGGCATTTGTGCCGGGTGGCGGCGTTGCCTTACCCGGCCTACACGATCGTAGCCGCCGGGCAAAAAGGATTAACGCAGACCCAGCTGGAAAATCAGCGTTTCGGCTTCGCAGGCGAAGACAAAATCGATGTCCAGCTTCACGCCGCCTTCCACTTCGGTAAAGGTAGACTTGATTTCGCACGGATCGGATTCAACATCACGCGCACGCTTGCTCAGCGCGGTCAGGGTCTCTTCCGCTTCGGCACGGTTGCTGAATACACGGCTGTAAGAGGCGGTGCAATCGGTGTTGTCCATGATGGTGCCAACATCCATACAGCAGCAAACCGGGGTTTCATCAGCACTGCATTTACTCATAGCTCAATTTCCTCTGTATTCGCGCGACGCGCGAGATAAACACGATGCTGCTATTTTACGCCCCGGGGCAGGCTCTCTCCAGCCGTTAATGGCGCAAAATCGGATAAGTGACCAATATCACACTAAAAAATGATCTAAAACAAAAACCACCCTTTTGGATGAATCGTGCTGGTCACAATTTTGCCAACCAGATCTCGTTTCAAGAAACATGTTTGAAAATATTAATAAACAAACTTGCAACATTCAGGCTGGTCAGACCTATACTCTGGCCACTGGTCTGATTTGTCTGTCATACCTCAGACCCTACACTTCGCGCTCCTGTTACGGTATGTAACAATTATTGAATAAAAATAACTCAATGAGGTTATGGTCATGAGCCAGAAAACCCTGTTCAACAAGACTGCGCTGGCAGTCGCAGTGGCACTCGTCTCCACTTCCGCCTGGTCAGCGGGCTTTCAGTTAAACGAATTTTCTTCCTCTGGCCTTGGCCGTGCGTATTCCGGGGAAGGCGCTATTGCGGATGATGCGGGCAACGCGAGTCGTAACCCAGCATTAATCATGATGTTCGATCGTCCGACTTTCTCTGCCGGTGCTATTTTTGTCGATCCAGGCGTTGATATCTCGGGCCGTTCTCCGACAGGTGCCGATCTGAAATCGGATAACATTGCCCCAACGGCATGGGTTCCAAACCTGCACTTCGTGGCGCCGATCAACGAACAGTTCGGCTGGGGTGCATCCGTGACCTCTAACTACGGTTTAGCAACCGAGTTCAATAACGACTATGCAGCTGGGGCGTTTGGCGGCAAAACCGACCTTGAAACCCTGAACCTGAACCTGAGCGGTGCTTACCGTCTGGATAATCACTGGAGCTTCGGCGTTGGCTTTGACGCTGTGTATGCAAAAGCGAAGATCGAACGCTACGCGGGCGATCTGGGCAAAGTTGTTGCTGGCTCAGGTGCGCTGCCGCCAGCTCTGGCGCGTCAAGTTGCGGGTATCCCGGCAGACACTCAGATCGCTTATCTGAAGGGCGATGAGTGGGGCTTTGGCTGGAACGCCGGTATCCTTTATGAACTCGATAAAAACAACCGTTACGGCTTTACCTACCGTTCCGAAGTAAAAATCGACTTTGATGGTGATTACAAGAGCAGCCTGCCTTCTGCCTATAACCAGATCCTCGGCAACTTCGGTCTGCCGATGGGTACCAACGGCAGCACCACCGGTGGTTCTCTGAGCCTGCACTTACCAGAAATGTGGGAACTGTCTGGTTATAACAAAGTGGCGCCGCAGTGGGCTATCCACTATAGCCTGACCTACACCAGCTGGAGCCAGTTCCAGGAACTTAAGGCGACCAACAGCAACGGCGACACGCTCTTCTATAAAGATGAGAGCTTCCGTGATGCTTACCGCATCGCGCTGGGGACCACCTACTATATGGATGACAACTGGACGTTCCGTACCGGTATTGCCTTCGATGATAGCCCGGTACCCGCAGACAAGCGCTCTATCTCGATTCCGGATCAGGACCGCTTCTGGCTGAGCGCGGGTGCAACTTATGCATTCAACAAAGACGCCTCTGTTGATGCGGGCATCTCTTATATGCACGGTCAAAAAGTTAACTTCAAGGAAGGCCCGTATGAGTTCTCTTCCGAAGGTAAAGCCTGGCTGTACGGCATGAACTTCAACTACGCGTTCTAATCGCGCCTGAATCAAAAAAGGTGAGCATTGCTCACCTTTTTTATTTACTGTGAATCGATATCTTTGAGATCGTTTTCGATCGCCTTCGCGTTTGGATTCTCTTCCGGCTTCAGCTTACCGCCGTTGGCAATAAAGTCATGATTCTGGAAGTACGCTTCACGCACCATAATGTACGGGTCAGAAGACTGGCGCAGCAGGCCATCAGAGTCGAGCAGCTGTGCGCGGGTTTCAATCCCTTCCACCGTCCATTTACCCACCGACAGCGGCCAGGTCAGCCACGACAGAACCGGATACAGCGTATCCACCATATCGCCACCGTCATCACGGAGGGTGAAACTGCCGTAGAACGGAAGCTGCATGTAGGGACCATACCCAACGCCGTAATGCCCCATCGTGCTGCCGAACCGGTGCGGCTGTTCACGCTGCAGTTTCGGGTTCGCCATGCCTGCGACGTCAATAAAGCCGCCCATCCCCAGAATGGAGTTCAGGAAGAAGCGGGTAAAGTGCACCATCCCCTGGTACGGGTTACCCTGCAGGAAGTAGTTCACCATTACCGCAGGCTCTTCGAGGTTGCTGGTAAAGTTACTTAACCCGTTACGCGCGGGTTGTGGAACATAATCGCGCCATGCAACTGCCACCGGACGAACCACATACGGGTCCAGCACGTTGAAGTTGAAGTTATACATGGAGCGGTTAAATCCTTCGAAAGGATCGGAGCGTCCCGTTTGCTCACCGGAGCTGGCGCAGCCCACAAGCATCGTTGCGCCAAGCGCAAGCGCCGACAGCCGAAGTTTCATAAATATCTCCCTGTTCAGTATGGCTATCGTTGATTGCCATCCGTAACGGAGCCGTTGGCGCTCCGTCTGTAAACGTGCAGGCGATTGTAACAGCACGTTTACCGATGTCTATGAGCACAATTACGGGCAGTAACCACCGTGACTCTGATCTCAGCATAGCCTGGCTTTTGGAATTCGTTTCGCTGCCAATTTTATAATGACTTTGAAAGAGATGTATCGCCTTTGTTGTCATTGCCGCCAATTTAAGAGCATCCCCACAGGCATCCTGATAAAAGCCGCTACGCTTAACAGAAAGATCAACCTCCGGGAGCAGATATGAAAGACGTAGGCGAAGAAAAAATTGGCGAGAGCAATGAGGAACTTGAAATTGAAAGCGAGGAGAAAGCGCGCGGCGAGAAGATAGAAATTGATGAAGATCGCCTCCCCTCCCGCGCGATGGCCATCCACGAGCATATACGCCAGGATGGCGAAAAAGAGATGGAGCGCGATGCCATGGCCCTCTTCTGGTCTGCCATCGCAGCGGGGCTATCAATGGGCGCATCTCTGCTGGCAAAAGGGATATTTCATGTCCAGCTTGAAGGCGTTCCCGGAGGATTTTTACTGGAGAACCTCGGCTATACCTTCGGCTTTATTATTGTCATCATGGCCCGCCAGCAGCTGTTTACCGAAAATACGGTGACCGCCGTCCTGCCGGTGATGCAAAACCCTACCCTCGGCAATTTCGGCTTATTGATGCGGCTATGGAGCGTAGTCCTGCTGGGGAATATTATCGGCACCGGCATCGCGGCATGGGCGTTTGAATATATGCCGATCTTTGATGAACCCACCCGGGATGCCTTTGTGAAAATTGGCATGGATGTGATGAAAAACACGCCGGTCGAGATGTTCTCGAATGCCATCATCTCCGGCTGGATTATTGCCACGATGGTCTGGATGTTTCCCTCGGCGGGGAGCGCCAAAATTGTGGTGATCATATTGATGACCTGGCTGATTGCCCTGGCGGACACCACCCATATTGTGGTCGGTACCGTTGAAATCCTCTATCTGGTCTTCAACGGTACGCTTCACTGGAGCGATTTTTTCTGGCCGTTCGCCCTTCCGACGCTGGCGGGAAACATCTGCGGCGGGACGTTTATCTTCGCGCTGTTAAGCCATGCCCAAATCCGTAACGACATGTCGAACAAGCGCAAAGCTGAGCTTAAGGCGCAGCAAAATGAGGATAAATCAGCAAAAAAACGGGCTGAACGGTGACTCTTTGAGCAGTCAGGCGGCGATGCGCTTAACGCAAAGTGCAAATAACGCTATACTCGTGCCGCCTCGTCCCCTTAGTTAAATGGATATAACGAGCCCCTCCTAAGGGCTAGTTGCAGGTTCGATTCCTGCAGGGGACACTTTGACCTCCCTCTCTTTTTACCCCAATTCGCCTCTACAACTCATTGAGCAGAAGCCTCCTGTTTTATTTGGGCGTAGCGCGTTACCAGCTGTTTGAAATGCAGTTCAAGTTGAGTCTTGTTAGCTTCAGGAAGCGCATCTCCTGCGGGAGACTGCGACAGCCGTCGAAGCTGTTCTTCAGCCGGTACTGATTTGTTGAATGACTGCATGGCAGCAAAAACGACTGACTTCAGTTCGCTGACGGTCATGTATTTCCCCTTCTGTTCATCCAGGCCGTTCAGGCGGTTACTCAGCGTCTCCAGCGTTGCCATTCCCTGATGCCAGCCGTTCAGTTGTTCCGCGGGTAGTGCCGCGGCATTCCGCTGTTGCTGCCAATGCTTTACAAGTGGCTTAGCCTGCTCCGGCCACAGCATCTCCGCCTGCTCGGTGAGTTTTCGGCTGTAGGTAATGCTCCAGTCAGGAGGCAGCTTGTCCAACAGGGCAAGCTGCTGCTGCGTTTGCGCGAGCGCCGTTTGCGGTAGCGGTGAGCGCTGCCGCAACGTTTTAAGCTGTTCAGGTGACAGCGGTGCTGGCAGGGGTGACAGGGACGCTACAAGCTGAGCCTGCAGCGGGTCAGGACGGTGAAAATACTGCCAGCCCCACAGTGCAGATGCGCTTAGCACCAGCATGGTACACATCCCGGCGACGAAGAATGTCCATCTATTGACCTGAACGGGTATTGCCGTCTGAACCCCAACATTCGCCCGGGGTTCCGGCTGCGCGACGTACACCCACTTTACGGCTTCGTTGAGGGCGATATTTTCCTCTACCGGACTGCTGGCTGGGGCTGTTGCTCCATCGCTGTTTTCCAGCCGGACTGCGCTGTTGTGCACCTGGGTACGCAACGTATCGAGCTGGCTCAGATGCTTTAACTCAAGGCGCTGCAGCACCTCCCCCAGCGCGGTGAGGCGCTGCTCAGCCAGGTAGAGCTGGCTAAGATCGCTGTACTGGAGCGGAAGCGAGCGCATCCGTTGCTGCAGACGCTGGCTCAGACTGCTGAGGATTTCCATGCGGGCATGAACCGGCTGCGGCCACAGCGTCCCCCACTGATGGCCTATCAGCGCCTCCAGTATCGCCAGCCCTTCATTGAGCCCGGGCAGCCCGGCCAGCTGCGTTCGAGCCAGCGTATACCAGGAGAGCGTCTGTAGCTCCACGCCGTTCTGCTCAAACAGTGAGAGACAGCGTTTTTCGACGTACTGCCAGTTCACATCAGGGCGAGCCGGGTGTGTCAGCTTACTCAGTTCATCGCGCAGAGCGGCATAGTCCGGCAGCGTGCGCGGGTCGCCGCCGGTTTTGATTTTTCGCGGGGTGATGTTATTCATGGCCAGCTGTCCATTTGGCGTATAAAGAACGGATTAAGATTGTCGGTTATGCGGCTTAGCTTGGTGCATATTCAGAGAGAGCGGAGACTGCAATACCCGCAGCTAGGGAAGAAGCGCCAGGATCAGACTGAAAAACGTGCTCTCATCAAACGCCTGCCCGGAGCGGGGCAATGCCCCCGGCGGCGTAAAGGTCCAGCCGCTCGTCGTCCCTGACCGCATAAATAAACGCCCCAGTGACGTCATGGTCCCTTCATTATGGAAGATCGCTTCCACACATCCGGTTACGCCCTGCCCGTACAAAAATGCTGGCGTAAACGTGATGGACAGGTCGTCGTAATGCAGGGCGACACCGGGAATGTCAAAAGCCCCGCCCTCCACCAGCAGGTCCGTGACGGAGACGGAAAACGGCTCCATATTCAGTCCGGTACCTGTCAGCCATGCGTCCATTTGCTCCTGAAGCTGCGCCATTCGCTGGCGGAATTCTGCGATATCGGCCTGAGTTTTACGGGTAAACGAAACCGGAACCGGCTGCCTGGCCTCGAGTTTTTTGAGGAACTGTGATTTTGCTGACATGCTGTTCTCTGGCCTTACAGACGGGTTGTCGTATCAAGATACTGCTGTTGCTTAAGATGCCGCAGGAGAACCCTCCCCTCAGGTATAAACTCGGTGCCGTAGCGGACGAGGCCGATCCCTTTGAGCTCGGCATCAATGGCATAGCGCAGCTCGCCGGGGACGTTCTGCTCCAGCAGAATCACATCTATGCTTTTCAGGCGGGGCTCATATTTGAGCAGGACGGCAGACAGGGTGCCCATCAGCTCATGGGCCGTTCCCGGCATCCCCTGGAGGATTTTGGTCATATCGGGCAGTCCGTAGTCGGGCAGATGCGCCAGCGTGCCGGCGCGACAGTTGAGAACGCGCTGCATGTTATCCAGTACCGAGAGAATGACCTGGTTCTCCTCGCTGACCTGGTTGAGATTAAGGCCTCCGGTAAAATTGCCGGTGAGAATTTCATACAGCGACGGCGTGTTATGTCCCTGTGGCATTAGTCATCCTTAAGCGGTTGCAGCGTCAGGTGGTTATCGCCAGCCTCCAGAATGCGGGGTTTATCCGGATCCAGTTCGCTGCGGTTGATTACCTGCTTCCAGGTATTGTTGGTCATATCCGGATGGCGAAACAGCCCCACCACGGCAACAAACTGCGCCGCTTCCTCCAGGGGCATATCAAGATTTGCATCACCGCCCGGCTTCACCACGACATCACGGCTCGCCAGCAGGTCGTCTTTCAGGAGGGTGGCATCATCCTGAAGCAGTTGCTGATAGACCGTCTTATCAAAGGTTTTGCGGTCTTTGAGCTGGTAAACCCGGATCACTACAGGTTCAGAAAGCGAATGATTTTCCCGGGAATCGGTGTTCAGCGACTCACGTGCGGTGAAGTCCAGATGCAGTACTTTAATTTTTTTATAAAACAGGGCATTAAACGCTGACCGGGTGCCATCGGTGACGCTTTGCGTCACTCCGCAGCCCGTCAGAGTCAGTGCCATCAGAGGCAACAGCCAGCGCGTGGTCTTAGTTAAACTTGTACGTAACACGTCGGTTTCCTTGTTGTGGTTTGGCGGGCTCCAGCCCACGGTAGTCACCCAGCTCTGTGGTAAATGTCTCAGGGACGTCATCAGGAAGGCTGTCACCTTCTGCTCCCAGCACGCCGTTCATTCCCAGCCAGAAAGGATTTTCGCCCAATGGAGGAACGGTCAGCAGCCGAACGGAGGTAGTCAGGGTGATTCTGGCCTTAAACCGCCATCCCAGATATACCCGCAGCATCACTAAAAAATCCTGATACAGCAGACCATCCGGTTTCCAGCCCTGCGCTTCCTGTTCGTTATCCGTCGTGAGGGCGACCAGCAGCTGGCTGCCGGCATCCATTGCTTCATCCCCCAGAGGCGTATTGCCATCAAGCAAGAAATCGTCATCACCGTAAAAACCCAGTGGCTGACGGATCTCCACCGGTCGAAGGCAGTACGGGCTAACCTTTACGCGGGTATCCGGGGCAAGCAGGCTCACCAGTGCCTGCATCCCTTCCTGGGTTTTACCCGGCTGCTGCAAAACACCCAGCAGCGCCAGAAAGCGGGATACTGGCGTGGCAATATGATTTGCCGTACCCGGTATCCCGAGCCCCACCAGGCCCAGCAGCGACTGTGAAATGCTGTCGGTGCCGCCCGCTTCAAACGTGGCGGGATAGGAGTATTTACGCCAGATGCGGTAAAACTGCGTCAGGATGCGGTGGCTGAAGATATCCAGAAAACCCTGCAGCGCCTCATGCCCTTCCCGTCGCTGCGTAATGTCATCCAGATACGCCGTTGGTAACGGCGAATCGACGCCGTACATACCCATAAACGTGGTGCGAATAACCGGCGGCTTGCCGTTCTCATCCTCGTCGTATTCAACCGCTTTCAGTTCGCTGGCCGGGAACCCCATCCCCGGATGCGGTGCAAAGCGTACCGGATCGTCTGCCGGATGGCTGGTCGACCCCATCAGCGGCTTGTGCGGATTACGCTTCTCCAGCAGCTGGCATAAACGGTAAAAGTTGATGCGATGAAGTTCGGCTTCCAGCCGCGGGGTCAGCCGGGAATGCGCCGGTTGTGCTTCTCTTCCCATTCCAGGCGTTCTCCGGTCGGTTGCAGAATAATAATCAGGCGGTTAAACAAATAGATATCGGTGTAGAGCGCAAAGAAACGGCTCAGCATCTCGCCAAACAGACAGATGTCGCCGCGCCCGGCAAAGCCGTGACTATCGAGCGTGACTTCAATCTGCACGCCGCGAACAAGATAACCCTGTTCGAAGCGCTCGATCTCGCTGTGCTTCACCTCCACGATCGCCTCCAGGCGACGGCGATTCATCTCGCTGTCGGTCCATTCGTAAAGTGCCAGGGTGCCGCGCAGCACGTCGGCGTTGTCCATCATAGACAGGAACCCGCTGCCAAGGTGGCTCAGCACGCGCCAGTGAAAACGGTCCTGTGCCGGGGGATAACAGGGCAGCGTTGGCGCGCACAGGTTTCGCACGGCGATGCTGGTCGATGTGGTTTTCATCACCGTATCGAGCACGGTGCTTTGCAGCGCGCGGCGCGGCAGCTGACCGTTGGTGCCGGTGAGCGTCAGGGACAGGCTCTCGTCTGCCGGTACCGTGTGGTTATCAAACGCTTCGCCGCCAAGAATAAGCCAGGTATTGTGCAGACCCGACGGGCCGCGGCGCACGCGGGTATGGTAGTAATATTCCGGCGCTTCATGGCGCATCATCCCGCCTTTGTGGCGGAAGCTCGAAAACGGCACGTAAGTATGCTGGCTTGAGGACATCACTGAATCGACTGCGTAAATCTCAGTATGACCGTCCTGCACGCGCATCGGCCGCAGCAGGTATTCGGTCTGCAATGAGTCGAGCGTCAGCGGGTCAGATTCCAGCGGAAACAGGTTAATCACCGGCACGCAATTCAGGCAAAGATGCTTTTCGGTAAAGCTGAAGTCATGCTCCCAGCGTTCAGCCAGCACCACGTCGATTTCAAACCAGGGGAGTTCAGCCGGAAAAACCACGCCTTCCAGACCACGCAGGCCGGTGAACATGAACTTCTCGCGGAACGTGAAGTACTCCAGCAGCAGCTGATAGCCGCTAAAGCTGCTGCTGCCCTTCGGCCACAGGTCGTCGTCATCGCCAAATCCCAGCGCGGTGAAATACCCGTCGAGCGGTCTCCTGTCCATATCGCCCGGCATCCGCAGCCAGAGGCGAGCAACATTCATGGTAAATGCTTCATGCATGGCGCAGGCAAGGGGGGCGTCGGCGTTGAAATAGAGTGGGATCTGGCTAAGATCGACACGGCTCCAGTCGGCAAGAGGGCTGCAGCTAAAGCGCAGGCTGATAACCGAACGCCCGTCAGGATCGGTCGACAGGCGGGCGTGCTCTAGCGACAACGGCTGAAGGGTAATCTCTTTGGTGGTCGTGTAGCGGCAGCGCGTACCCTTCTCACCGATGGGCCGCGAATTGACCTCGAAGCCTTTGACAATACGCATCGGCTCTTTCATTTCGCGCCAGTCAGCTGTGAATTCCACCACTGACATCGACGGAATAGTACGCAGATAATGCGGCCATAGCAGGCTGACCAGCCCTTCGGTCAGTTCAGGCAGATCGTCATCAAGCTTTTCCCGCAGCCGTCCCATCATGAAGGCAAAGCCTTCAAACAGGCGCTCTACGTACGGATCCCGCGCGCCCGCTTTATCGAGATTGAGCATTGCTGCCTGCTCGGGATGAGCGCGGGCAAACTCTTCGCCGGCTTCCAGCAGGTAGCGCATTTCGGCGTCATAATAACGCAGGGTTAAATCGTCCATAAAAACCTGAATAATTTTGTTTTAAAGGTGAGCCAGCGTGTTACCCACAAAGCACCGCGCTGCTTGCCGGATCGAGCGCAATCAGACCGGACAAAAGCAAATCCATCTCGGGCTGAAGCCGCGATTTATCGGTTTCACTGCGGGTGGCTTTCATGCGCAGCAGTCTGAGGCGACGTGATTTCACCTCAAACAGCAGTGCCGGTGTCCACTGCGTGAGGGTGATTGACTGTGCGGCACTGTCGAGCTCGCCCAGCAGATGCAGGGCCAGTTCATTCTTGCCCTTCTGCTCGGCAATGCGTGCCATCAGCAGGCGCAGCAGCCATTTGTCTTTTGCGGAGTCGGTGCCCGGGCGGGTCTGCAGCCAGTGGAGCGTAGCGTCCAGACCGTCAGCGTCCGCTTTCTCAAGCGCTTCCGGCTCGAGGGCGAGGATATCGTTAATTTCCCCGCTGGCGGCGCTGGCCGGCTCATCGCGCCAGCCGGACATATCGTCCAGCACGCTCTGGTTTATCCAGTTCAGCGTCACTTCATCCGCAAACGGCGTTCCGTCATTAAAGGCCAGCGTTTCAAGCCCTGTAAGACGGCTCAGCAGCCCTTTCAGGTCGGCGGTAATGATATCGGCCAGCACATCCTGCCCCAGCTTCACCAGCGCCTGATGGATATACCACTGCAGATCCAGCCAGAGGTGATTGGCGCCACGCGAGAAAGTGCTGTCGGCATGCTCAAGTATCTCCAGCCAGCTCTGCTGGAGGTACAGGCGTTTCAGCATCGCCCGTTGGTCAGCGCGCGGCGGTTCGATACGCGTTTTCCCTGCGGCATCCGGTGCCGGAATAGCGCTCAGCGTGTCATGCCTGAGGCTCTTCATCAGCCGGTGAGCGGCAAGCCAGCCATCGGGTTGCTCACGCAGATACCCGGCCAAAGTGCGAGCCTGCGCCAGCAAATCCTGACCGGAGGTGATGCGGCTCATGGTTGGAGTGTCAAACTCCGTCGTGTGCGAAGCCTGGCGCAGGGCATTATTACCGGCATTCTGAGGCACCACGGCATCCACGCCTCCCGCCTTTATCAGGCGGGATTCCAGCGCGCTGTACAGGGCATTCAGCTCGGGTCGTGACGCTTCCGGCTCCGTTTGCAGAGCGTCATGAATGAGCAGCAGCGCGCCAGCCGTGCGGAGGGCAGCGTCGCGGGCCACTTCTGGCCAAAGCGACAGGCTGTCAAGCAGACGGGAACCGGCAAGCCACTCAAGCGCGGGCCTGCGGCTTCGCTCCCGCTGCGGATGAAGTTGCGTTCCGAAGCGCTGCAGCAATCCCGCCACCAGCTCGAGCCCTTCGGCAAAGCCTGTTTCTCCGTCCTGATGCAATCGCGCCCAGCAGTAATAGGTGGCAATGCGGATATCTTTGGCGGTCGTCGTCAGCAGTTTTTCAGCAAGCGTACAAATCAGTTCGGTATCGATGCCGGAGAGTTTATTCACTTCCTCTCTTATACGCTGGAAATCATCGTCATACCCGGGATCTTCTCCTGTTGGGCTGGTCTCATTTAATGGAGCAAGCCAGGGATGCCAGCTTTCCGTGCGTGCCTGAGCCTGCTTTCGCAGCTGGGTTTCGTCCGCCTGGCAGGCGGCAATCAGATTCTGCAGAGTGTCCATTATTGGCTTTCGTCCATGTCATTGTCTGCGGTGTTAGCCATCAGCGCCTGAGCCGTGGCCGCGCTGTCAACACTGAATATGCGATCCGGCAGCGTGAAACCACGCAGCTCCAAAAGCGCCAGCGGGCCTTTTCCAAGTTGTGAGCGCAGCACCCATTGCAGGGTGCGACCATCCGGGGCGGTGAAATTCATCATCCACTGACTGCGGTCGAGCTGCTGGCGCTGCCCCTGATCCAGCCAGCGAATAAAGCCCCATGTTCCGCTGTAGTCCCCGAACAGGCGCGCCCCCGCGTTAACCGTGGTCCAGGTCACCATGGTTCCCGGCTTGTAGGTCTCGCCCGGCCAGCGGAAGGACTGCCAGTCGGCCATCTGGTTGAAGTAGTGCAGCTTTTGTCCATCAATGGTTAGCTGTGTCTCCACCACCTGCGGCACAGGACGCGCCTGCAGCTCGAAGCTGATGCCCTGACTGCCATCGGTAAACAGAATGTCCGACAGCTGAGTCAGCTGGTTAATGGCCCGCAGGAACGCCGGGTTAAAGTTTAATCCCTGACTGTTAACCTTATCCGGCACCCACTGGCTGCCTTCTTTGTGCAACACACCGCTAAGTTCCGTGTTCAGAAAGCGTTCAATACGCCCGCTGTCCTTACGTATAAACTCGGCCAGCATCGGCAAGGAAGCATCACTTTTACTCGCCGCAAACGGGAAGCGTCCGTCAAATGCCGTGTGCCAGTTCGCCACGACTGAACGGCTCCATTTATCATTCAGGCTTGCGGCAGACGGCTGAAGCACTGTCTCCCAGGCCTGAGTCAGCGGCTGTACAAACATCGTGCTGCCAAATCCGCTCCACTCTTCACCAAGGCTTGCCGAAATCAGGCTGCCGTATTGCTGAGTGTCAGTCAGGTCAACGCTTTTGCCCTGGAACACGGTCTGCGCCAGGGTTTGCATCATCTCCTGCGGATCCGAGGCGCTTGCAACCTGCTGCAGACGCAGGCGTACGCGGGTGATGCGCGTCAAATAGGTCTGCAGGCTCAGCGAGTTGTCAGCCGACATCACGTTGCTGCCTTTGTTTTTACCCAGAAGCTGAAGCAGCGGGCCAAAGGTTTCATCCAGCGGCCCCTGCGGGCCAGACGCAGACTGATCAATCGCAGGTTTATCTTTTCCGCCTACCAGGTCTTTAGCCGATTTGAGGATGGAATCCGACAGGCCTTCGCTCTGCTGGCCGGTCTGTCCCTGCCAGGCGAGGGTATTCATCAGGGCAATCATCGGAGACTGGCGGACATCACTCATCAGGGTCAACTGGTCGGTTACATCGGCAATATTGTTTGCCGGGTTCAGCCGCAGACTGTTGAGGAAACTCAGCCAGCTGCCTGCAAAGTCGGTAAAGTACCGCTCTGTCAGACGGGCTTTGAGCGCTTCCGGCGACAGGTCGGCTGATACTGCCCTGTGTGAATCACTGAGTACCCAGTCAATTTCATCCCGACGTGAACTGGCCGCCTTCTCAATGGCCTGCTGAATGCCACCTTCCCATGCCTGACGAGAGAACATGCCCGGCACCACCTCCTCGGTGGTAAACAGTCGCCGCGCATCGGTACCGCTGGTCATGTCTTCCAGAGAGATATCGGCAAAGTTACGACGCACGGATTTGAGCATGTTCTCATACAGCGTACTTTCTGCATTGCGGCGGCCAATCTGCTGAAGCAGCACCTGGCGGCTCTGGCTGACCAGCTGCGCATCCGGCGTGATTTTCCACTGCGGCTGCTTTGGCAGTTCGGTGATGTAAAACGCCCACAAATCCGGCGACAGGCTTTGCCACAGGCCGGTTGAAATGCCCATTCGCGTCGGCTGCACGCTTTTCATCGTCTGGGCGTAATACGCGCCGTCGGCTTTATCCGGACGCGCCATCATCAGCCAGGCTTTCAGCTGGTCATAGCCCGGCTTCGCCAGCTGTGCCCGCTGGTCGCTGCCGGGCGCTGAGCCTACCAGCGCCGTGAGCTTCTGCGCCAGGGCGGTATTTGCCGGGTCGCGGATCAGGCGGTTGTTCGCCACGCCGTACCAGGGTAGCAACGCGTCGAGCAGCTGCTGGTTATGGTCAAGGCCAAAGCGCTGATACCACGGACTCCCCTCCTGAACATTGTGCAAAAGGCGGCCTGCGTCGTTACGCAGGGTATGCAGAGCCGTGAGCTGGTAATCCGAGACGGAAGGATGCTCTACCAGCGCATGCGCCTGCTCGGCAACAGAGACTATCTGCATGCGGTTGAACGTGAACGACAGCAGTGTACCCGCTCCCCAAACACCAATAATGGTCATCAGTGTCCAGGCCAGGGTCTGCTCCCAGGCCATACCGACACGGCGACCACGCACACGGATGCAGTCATCCACAATGCCCTGCCAGGTTACGGGCAGGGCAAGGGCATGACGTTGTGATTCGGGGATATATTTCTCAAGGTCGGCTGTACCCTCAGTAGTATGAACAGGGGAACTGTCCGGCAGGCTGAACATCAGACCACGCAGCGGAACACGCTGCTGGGAGGCAGCCAACCATGGCACCAGTTGTTGAGTCCAGCGGACGATACCGCCGTCTTTGAGGTCCTGGCCAAGACGCAGAAGGAAATCGTGGCCGTTGTTCTCAGCGACCTGACTTACACCCTGTATCCGCAATGCAGGCAGCATCAGCTCAAGCTGACGGGTAATATCGTCAGCTTTGGCACGCAGCGGGAAACTGGCTCCTACCGCCTGTTCAATACGTTTTGCCTGCGACCATTTGCTGTCACACAGCTGCCACAGCCAGACCGGCGCGGAATAACGGAGCAATTCGCTAATTTTTTCCAGCCCACGTAAATCGTTGTCGCTAATCTGAGGGGTGAGATTAAGCGACTGCGGTACGACGCGAATTATTCCGTCCAGAGGACGACCGCGACGCAGTTTACGCAGCGCGCTAAATTTCTCCCGGCCAGGCTCTAATGCCAGGTTCCCGCCGTAAATCAGCACGGTGCGGTTGCCTTCAAGCCACTGGCTTTCCTGCAGGCCAGGTACCAATTGCTCTATAGCGGCTTCATTGCCAGTGACGAGCAGCAGGTGGACTTTGCGTCGCCAAAGGACGCCATATCGAAGATTAAGATGCTGTTTTAAATCTGTATAATCTCTGATGGTTGTGCTCACATCAGGAGTTGTTTTAGTTTCAGCACTTGAGGGTTCCGGTGGTAAATAAATGAGTTGTTTTTTTCTTTGCTTCCAACGCCAATAAAAAGGAGAGCAAATAGTGCCTAAGAATAAAAAACCAAATACACCACCCCACACCGACCAAATTTGGTGATATGTCAGTCCATATTTAAGCAAGGCATCTTGATTAATAAATAGTAAAAACGCAGTTATACCCGCAAGGCCAACAATTAAAACAAGATAGCCCCAAAATCCATAACGTGCTGACTGTAATTCCTTTTCCTGGGTCATAAGTAAAGTTTCCGAGTAATCAAACAAAGCAGTCTGGACTGAGGTGATGCCTGAATAATTAATAATTGGTTAGCTTCAGTTTTTTGAGCCGCGTCAACCAACAATGCGAGTGAAACAGGGAATACCATTTCACCAGGGGGACCAAAAGAAAAATCAATAAAATTAAAAGGATGTTTCTCTGGAAGTTTCCACTCACATCGATCGGCATACTGAATCAGTTTTGAATTAATATCAGCAGGAATACCAGAAAGCCAGACATGGCGTAAATCACGCTTGTCAATTCGATTGTATTCAAAAAGCATATCTAAATCTTTTTCAATATTCTCATTATCCACTGGCATAACACGGCCTAATCCGGCAAGTACCGGTACAGCATGTTGTCTGGAAAAAGTTGAGGATGATAAAAGCTGGGCAGAGACCATTTCGCTGGATTGTTTCGATACACCTGCCAACCAGCATTGGAAACTAAGAACTAATATCAAACCATCAAAATTAATGTTATCGTGGAATTTTCCAATACACTCAACGGAACAATTTACTTCAGGAAGCAGATCCCATTGAGACAGAATAGTCTGACATACGTTCTTTTTGTCCCAATCAGAGGGTTGCAATACATAAATAGTATGCAAAAATTTCCGATAACCAGGATACTGTTGCTCAAGCTGTTTGTCGATCATATCAGACAAAACACGAAGGGAGCCCCAGGAATGTGACAACGGCCTGACTTTATCTGGATATGCTGGAATATCAGACAGAGGTCCAAGAAAACTCGCGGCCCCGTTTACCTCAGGAGTAAGGATAACATTACCAACCACTGACAACTGCTGTCGGCTCCAGTGCTGCCATAAAGCCTTAGTTCTATCAGTTTCCTCTTTCCAGGCAGAAAGAGCGCTCCTTGACTGCTCATAATGGTTTAGCGCTGCGCCAAAAATACATAACCATATGAAAAATGCCGGAAGCAGCAGGAAAAACACTATTTTAGTATATGCCTCCGTTCCCCACAAAGAAAAACCAAAAACAGAACAAACCATTAAAATAGAAATAAGAACAATCCCCCATCGCTTGTATGACAAGCTGGCAATTGTACTTTTTTCGGGTACTTTGGGGATAGGCCACATAATATTAAGACTCAATAGTATTTTCGATGTGAGAACTAATGACTCTGCATCCACAGGCACAGGCGCAGTTATTAACAACAACGTTCACCCCATTTTCTGACGCTCCGGGATCACCTTCTTTTATCGGATTAACTCCGTGTTCTGGACATGAAACCAAATCACCGACCAAGGCAACCTGAATACCATTGATAAACATTGTCGACGACGCGGTAATAACCTTTCCACCATGGGTGGTATCATCACCCAGGCAAACAATTCCAGGCATATCATCCTCTTTTTAAAAATTAATTTACGACAATATAATGGCTTGCGACCAATACAGCGCCCCACTTAATTATTATCGATAAAATTTTAATTTTCGCCGTGTGAAAATATATACTCAAAACGCGCCGGGACGCACGCGTACGCTACGGCTGATCGTGTCCCAGAAGGCAATAATTTCCTCCTTGCTGTAGGAGGTTGGCGGCATGCGTTGATTATCAAGAGTGAGTATAAAACCCGGAGTCTTATAACTGGCCGTCATTTCATTAATATACATTTCAAAATTATATCGTGATTCATCGTTGTCTTCCTGCAAGCCCGTTGCCAGAAACTCCTGGGCCTGCAGTCCGTTAACACTAAAGGCCCCTTTTCTTTCTATGCCTCCCCGTGAACGGGAAATATTGCTTGTTATTTCTCCCATTCTGTCCAGCACCGTGTTTTCTTCACGCGTAAAATTATCAGTGGAAAGCGCAACGCGTATATTGATGAAAGTAGCACTAATGAGCCCTATGTTAATATCCTCCTGTTCCCTTGCCGTCGGGTCGGTGGCAATAAATGCATGGGTGATACAGGAACCTGGTTTCGTCGGAATGACGTCATTATCCCTGCCACTAATTCTCGCCATCAGCGACTGCATCTGGCTGATATCATTTGCGACATAGTTTCTGGCTGGGCGACCTCTTCGTTGCTCATTATATATAGAGCTCGAATCATTAATGGTTTGCTTCTGAAATTTAATAACTACGCCATTAGTATATAAATAGCCTTCCAGTGTTCGAATAAAATCTGCAGTACCCCCATTATCATTCCGTTCAAAAATCACACCATCCATACCGTCCGGCAACGACCAGACTTTTTTTAAAAAAGGCATATGCTGAGTGTCAATAGTTTTAGTTTCTCGCAGAGCCTTTTCGCGTAATGCGATTAACTGCTTAAAACCCGGATGGTACATTTTCTTTGTCGCCAGGTAGGTTTTATACGTATCCTCGGGTCTTGAAATCACCGCAGCCCAGATATTTTTATCCAGCGGCGCAGAGTCATTATAAGCCGTGAAGGACGATGGTAAGTCGAGTACATAGCGCCCGACGCAGTAAGGTTTCATTTCAGCGTTTATCTTGTTCATGGCTACCTGCTTTAATGACGTCAGTGTCTGCGGTGATGGATTGTAAGGGCGAAAATACTGATATAACCCGAATCCCAGTGCGAACAAAACAACAAAAATAATGACTTTCCGTTTTATTTTATCCATTGTATAGCCTCCCTGTTATTTATCCGTGATCCTTTCCGGCTGGTCAAAACGCGCCGGGACGCACGCGTACGCTACGGCTGATCGTGTCCCAGAAGGCAATAATTTCCTCCTTGCTGTAGGAGGTTGGCGGCATGCGTTGATTATCAAGAGTGAGTATAAAACCCGGAGTCTTATAACTGGCCGTCATTTCATTAATATACATTTCAAAATTATATCGTGATTCATCGTTGTCTTCCTGCAAGCCCGTTGCCAGAAACTCCTGGGCCTGCAGTCCGTTAACACTAAAGGCCCCTTTTCTTTCTATGCCTCCCCGTGAACGGGAAATATTGCTTGTTATTTCTCCCATTCTGTCCAGCACCGTGTTTTCTTCACGCGTAAAATTATCAGTGGAAAGCGCAACGCGTATATTGTTGAAAGTAGCACTAATGAGCCCTATGTTAATATCCTCCTGTTCCCTTGCCGTCGGGTCGGTGGCAATAAACGCATGGGTGATACAGGAACCTGGTTTTGTTGGAATAACGTCATTATCCCTGCCGCTAATTCTCGCCATCAGCGACTGCATCTGGCTGATATCATTTGCGACATAGTTTCTGGCTGGGCGCCCTCTTCGTTGCTCATTATATATAGAGCTCGAATCATTAATGGTTTGCTTCTGAAATTTAATAACTACGCTATTAGTATATAAATAGCCTTCCAGTATGCGCATTGCGTCCGCAACACTCTCGTTTTCATTCCGTTCAAAAATCACACCATCCATACCAGTGGGTAACGGCCAGACTTTTTTTAAAAACGGCATATCCTGGGCATCTATGGTTTTACTGTTTTGTAGCGCCTTTTCACGTAATGCGATTAACTGCACAAAAGCTGGATGGTACATTTTCTTTGTCGCCAGGTAGGTTTTATAAATATCCTCAGGCCTTGAAATCACCGCCGCCCAGCTATTGTCATCCAGCGGTGCAGCGTCATTATAAGCCGTAAAGGATGATGGTAAGTCGAGTACATAGCGCCCGACGCAATAAGGTTTCATTTCAGCGTTTATCTTGTTCATGGTTACCTGCTGTGATAACGTCAGTGTCTGCGGTGATGGATTGTAAGGGCGAAAATACTGATACAACCCATATCCCGCTACGATGAAAGCGACCAGGATCATTGCTTTTTGTTTTATCTTATTCATGGTAAGCAAGCCCTGTATTTTTTACCTGCTGTGCCATTTTTATAATTGAGCGAAGAGTAAACCAGCGCGCATCCATGGTGTTGTCAGGTTTGTACGCTCCCTCGTGGTCAACGCCCACACCGAGCTGGGCCTTTAACTTCGGAGAATTAATCACTGCCGCTCTGACCGGTACAGTGCCGTCACCGTCTTCCACAGGAGGTAATAATTCATATTTACGGCTAACATACCCCTGGTCCGGTGTTTCCAGCGTTGCATAGCGAATGGTCTGGTTAAACTTGTCCGCCGGGTAGAATATTTCCCCCTGTTCGCTGACCAGCGAACGGTAGGCTTCCGGGGTATGTTTTACACTTACGTCCTTCCAGTGTAGTTCTGCATAAGTGGGGTAATTCTTCCCATCATTTCCATAAAAGGCATAGGTATGTTCATGGTAGCGCCCATTAAGTCCTTCTATAAACTTTCTAACTTTATTATCAATATTATCCACATATGATTGCCAGTCCTTCTCCAATTGAATTTTATCCATATCTTTATTCTCTGGATTAATAAAGCGTTCCTCGCATAACCCCCACCACACCGACCTTCGAGTGTAGATTTCCGTATACGGATTTGTCTGGGGCAAAGGCTGCTTAAGGCCCTCAATATGAAACCATCCCATACCATATCCATAGCCTGGCAGGAGCTGTAGAGGACCCGGCGATTGCGCCAGTACAGGGGTCATTTCAGCGCCACTGCTGCCAATCACTAAACCAACCGGCACTGCCTCACCCGCTTTCATCCGCTTATAGGCCATCGGGGCACCGCGGTCCGGCATCACCCCGTGTACAATACCCAGGATATTTTTCTGTCCGAAATCTCCATCCAACAATTCCGAATAGTAACGGGCAACCAGCCCCCCCATTGAATGGGTTACCAGGATCACCTTTTCGCATTTGCGTCCGCTGGCTTTGTAATCGCCAATAATCTTTTCAATACGCTTGGCCAATATTTTAGCTGAATCCACATTCGACTGCAGCCAGTTATAGCCCACCGCATGGACCGGAAAGAGGTACTGATAGCTCAGCGCCACTTCGTCAGAGGTCAGGTTACTCTCGCCAATTTCGGCCCCCAATGGTTTATCCATCAGCCTCTCACGCATAGTGAGGCTGCCATTTTTGCTGGTCTTGTTTTTTAACATTGTCTGGTTATCGTTCAGCGCTTCCTGGAGCCAGGGGAGAAAAGTGCCATAGCTCATCGCCCCCACTTCTCCCCAGCCTCTCTCTTTGCGCGATGAAAATAACAGCCGCTCTTCCGGACTTTCGGTCTCGATTTTCCCGCTGGGATCAACCACGGTTTTGGTGGGATCCAGTAATTTTTTTCTTTTCGCTGGCCCCCTTCCAATCCAAGGTAACATGCTTGCATTACCGTTGACGGTCCAGACGGGTTTACCATCATCTGGGTTCATCAAATTGCTCCCCATCACCCCCGGTAAAAACACAACCGGGATGACTCTGTCCGGCATCTTATAAAGTTTGAGCCATTGCTCCTTGTCTTTCGGCGTGGCAATGGCCTTGTAGAGGGGATGACCAAACTTGTCGTATCCCAGCAGAACACAATTGCTTTCAGTGGCTTCAATCATCTGTTAGTCCTCATCCTTCAGGTTTATCTGCACTGATGCAGGATCCACCAAGTTTTGCTTCTCCCCACGGCCGTCCGCAGAAGTCATTAACTCCTGCACGGTACCATCACTGTGCGTCAGGCTGATTTTCTGACCCGCTACGGGTGTCTCAGAATAAGGCCACAGCACTTCCGGCCCCATTTCAAAGTCGCTGCTCTCCCACTTCTGGACCGCCTGACTAAAACTCTGTCCGCCAAACTTCTGCCACACCGCCCCGCGCCCGATGATTTTGTCCGGCGCCGCACACTCCACCGTTCCGTCCGCTATCCGGATATATGCCCCGCCGCTCGTCAGCACTATCTCCTGCTTCGCGCTGATGATGAGTTTTCCCTCACTGCTGCTGATGCGGATATCCTTCAGCGCATCCAGCGTCATCTCATTCCCCTGCGCCTGGATCTCCACCTTCCCTTTCCCGGCAAACATTTTGATGCCCAGCTTTTGCGCATACAGACTTACCCGCTCCCCGGCCGCCACGGTGAATCTTTTCAGTGCGCTGAAATCCGTGTGCCCGCCGCTGGTGCTGATGATGTTCTCTCCCGCCGACTGCTGCAGGCTTTTTCCTGTCACCTGCGCTATCCCTTCCGGCGCCGAGACCAGCAACGCCGCTTTCCTTAAATCCGTCAGCGCCTCTGACAGCAGCGCCTTCTGCGTCTGCACATCTGCCAGTTCAGCCCTCGCCGCTTCTGCCGCGCTGCGTAACGCTTCAGCCAGTGACCGCGCCTGCTCCAGCTGGCTCATCGCTGCCTGCATCTCCAGTACCTGACCCTGCGCCCTGGCCTGCCCGTCAGCGCTGATAAATATCCCTTTCTGCGCCCGGATGGCGCCCCAGCTGTCCGTCCTGAGCTCAAAGCCTTCGCCGCGCTGCTGTTTCTCGCCGTCGACCAGGTGGCCGAGGTTCAGCTGGCTCTTGCCGCCGTACTCCGTGCTGACCTTGATGTGCTCTTTGCCGCGCTCGTCGTCGAGGCGGATTTTGTTGTTCGCCGGGGTGCGCAGCACGTTGCGTTTGTAGTTGCGGATGGTGACGTGGTCGCCGTGGGCCGAGTCGTGCAGCACGCCGGCAATGTACGGCCGGTCCGGGTTACCGTCCTCAAAGCCAATCGCCACTTCGGTGCCCGCCAGCAGCGGCAGATGCAGGCCGTAGGTGTCGCCTGCGTACGGGCGGGACTGGCGCACCCACAGGCTCTCGAACCCGTTCTCCCAGCTGTCACGGTCAAACAGCATATTGACGCGGTAGCGGCCGTCCTTATCGATATGCCCGTAGGTGTCATTTTCGGTGGTACTGGTGACGCGGGCCGGCAGGGTGCCCGCCATCACCGGGCGCGAGCCAGGCTCCGGGCGGAAACCAAAATCGGTGCTGTCCGGGATGCCGCCGAAGTTGACGCCAAAGTCTTCATCACGGCACGCATGGCTGTGCATCGCCGTGATGACCACGCCCTGCGCAAACGCGTCGGCCACTTCGTATCCGCCGGTCACTTTCAGCACCTGACCCGGAGAGAGCGTCGGGCAGCTGGTGATACCCTGCGCCCGGGTCTGGCCATTCAGGTAGCGTTCGTGACGAAGGCGGGCATAAAACGCCCCGGACTCCGGGGCCGGGTTGCGGTCTTGCGCGCTGCCCGGGGTCAGGTAGTTATCCGCCCAGTGATAGGCGTCCCCGTACGTGGTGACATCCCCGCGGGTCGCATCCACCCGGGTGTTCATGTCCTGCGTGGCCTGACGGTAGTTGTAGTCCCGGGTGCTGACCTGCTTCTGCACCACGTTGTGATGGCATTCCATTCCCCAGACCGAATCCACGCCTTTTGAATGCTGGCCCGATGGCGGTACCGACGGCAGCGTCAGGCCTTTCTCGTACCCCTGCCGGCTGTCGTAAAACTCCACCACGTCAATGTTGAGGCGCGTGTCGGTGGTGAAGCGGAACCAGATACCGACCTCTCCCAGCAGGCGGGTGATAAAGTGCAGGTCGTCCTCGCCGTACTGCATCACCTGCTCCCGGCGCGGGTACTCTTTTGACAGCGAGAACAGAAAATCCTGGCCGCGCATGTTGTGACGCTCGCGCAGGATTTTTTCCACAATTTGCGGAACCGACATGTCCTGGTAAATGGCGTTCTGGTGCGAACGGTCGAGCAGCGCCAGGCGTGGCCGGAGCGTCAGGGCATAATGGGTTTCATCTGCGGAGGTGCTGAGGCGTTCAAAGCCGGTCACTACGCCCTGAAGGGTGCGCACGGCCTGCTGTACTTTGATGCCGTACCCCTGGTCAACCGGAGCCTGCAGCGTCAGCGAGCCGGGCTTCATCAGCATCATCTCTTTGCTGATGGCGTGGTCACCGCTGGTGAACTCAATGCGGTAGCTGAACGGTTTACTTAAGGCCTCATCGCCCTCAAAGGCCAGTACGTCAAGTTCCGACGCACAGCCTTTTACCGCCAGCAGATGGTGGTTATGGCTGAATCTTAACGGAGGATTATTACTCATGCGTTCACTCCCTGTTTCACATCAAATTCCAGCCCGATCCCCTCTTCCTCACCCCAGCTAAAGCGTAATGATTGTGGTTTCTGTTTTGCGGCCATATGGGTCAACAGTTGCTGACTGAGCACCGGCAGAATTTGTTGATTAAGCAGGCTATCGACGTTACGCGCACCGGTATCCGGCAGCAGGCAGGCTGAAGTCAGCGCGTTATAAAGGCTTTCATCAATATGTGTGCTCAGGCCGTAGTGTCGATGCAACCGCTTGCTGACCTGTGAGAGTTTCATTTCCACGATGGTACGCATGGCCGCTTCGGCCAGCGGGCGGTAAATCACGGTCTGGAAGCGGGCAAGCAGCGCAGGCTGGAAGTGATCCCGTAAGATCGGGCGCAGCAGTTCGTGCAGGTCTGCTTCGGTAGATTCTGGCTGTTCGTCCAGCAGCTGCATCAGACGATCGCTGCCGAGATTGGAGGTCATCAGGATCACGGTATTGCGGAAGTCGATTTCACGCCCTTCGCCATCGCGCATGAATCCGCGGTCAAATACCTGATAGAACAGGTTCATCACGTCGCGGTGCGCCTTTTCTACTTCATCAAGCAGTACTACGCTGTACGGACGCTTGCGCACCGCTTCAGTGAGGATGCCGCCCTGGCCGTAACCCACGTAGCCCGGCGGAGAGCCTTTCAGCTGCGAAACGGTATGCGGCTCCTGGTACTCGGAGAGGTTGATGGTGATCAGCGACTTTTCGCCACCGTACATCACGTCCGCCAGCGCCAGCGCGGTTTCGGTTTTGCCCACACCGCTGGGGCCAACCAGAAGGAACACGCCCTGCGGTCCGTTCTCTGACGTCAGTCCTGTTTTGGCTGCACGCAGACGCTGGGCGATGGCCTTGAGCGCCACATCCTGCCCGACCACGCGTTTACGGATTTCATCTTCAAGGGTCAGCAGTTCGGTCTGCTCATCTTTCATCAGCGATGACAGCGGCACGCCTGTCCAGTCCGCAATCACGTTGGCAACGGTGCGTACATCCACATCCACGGAGAGCAGCGGATTGCTGTGCTGCATGCCGTTCAGTTCCTGCTGCAGCGCGTGCGTCTCGCTCTGACGGGAGATGTCCTGACGGCTTTCCAGCAGTTGTTCGGTGAGTTTCAGTTCCAGCCCGTACTGCGTTTCAAGCTCGTCGAGAGCAACAATAAGATCGTTCTCTTCCTGCTCAATGACGGTCAGGCGTTGACCATGGTTCTGATTGCCGACAGCAATATCTTCCAGCAGCGCCTGCTTTTCCATTTCAAGAGAGGTAATCTGCGAGCGAATGCAGGTCAGCTGTTCCGGCACGGTGTCGAGGCTCATGCGCACGCGCGCTGCGGCGGTGTCGAGCAGGTCAACCGCCTTGTCCGGCAACTGGCGGCCCGTCAGATAGCGACGGGAAAGCGTAACGGCAGCGCGCACCGCATCGTCGGTAATATGCACATTGTGGTGCTCCGCGTAGCGGGATTTCAGGCCACGCAGCATCAGGCAGGCGGTATCGTCGTCAGGCTCGTCAACCTTCACCATCTGGAAACGGCGCTCCAGCGCCGCATCACGTTCGAAATACTGTTTATATTCAGACCAGGTGGTGGCCGCAATGGTACGCAGTTCGCCCCGGGCGAGGGCCGGTTTCAGCAGGTTGGCTGCATCGGCTCCACCCGCCTGGTTGCCCGCGCCAATGATGGTATGCGCTTCATCAATAAACAGCAGAATCGGCACAGGCGACTGCTGCACCGCATCAATGACGTTTTTCAGCCGCTGTTCGAACTCGCCTTTCACGCCCGCACCGGCCTGCAGCAGGCCGAGGTCAAGGGTGCGCAGGATCACCGATTTGAGGGATTCAGGAACGTTGCCCTCGGCAATACGCAGCGCCAGCCCCTCAACCAGTGCCGTTTTGCCGACACCCGGCTCGCCGACCAGAATCGGGTTATTTTTGCGGCGACGAGAGAGGATATCCACCATCTGGCGGATTTCGGTGTCACGGCCAAACACAGGATCGATCTTCCCTTCCTTCGCTTTGGCGGTGACATCAAGGGTGAATTTATCCAGCGCGTTCTGCAGCGCAGGGCTGAGTTCACCCTCTTTTACTTCTGTACCCACAGGACGCCCAACGAACTCCACTTCTCCACCATGGCTTTGCGCCAGTTCCGCTTCCTGCTGCACTTCCGGACGTTCATCTGACTGTGCATCGAGCAAAGGCCGCAAGCGCTCAAGCTGGCTCTGACCAAGCGTTAACAGCGGCCAAAGGCCATCACAACGTGCCAGTTTTGGCTTCTCCACCAGGGCCATCAGCAGGTGGACGCTGCGAATGTGCTCTTCGCCATTGAGTGAGGCAAGTAGCCAGGCCTGCTGCATCAGAGTCTGGATGTCCTCAGAGAGCTGGGGCCGTTGGCGCACCGAGCGCGGCTGTTTATCCAGCCAGGCCAGCAAATCCTGCCAGATGCCATCCATATCCCATTCATAGCGACGCGCCAGCACCGTCAGGTCACCTTCCCCCTGCTCCAAGAGCTTCAGCAGCCAGTGCTCAGGCAGAATTTCGGCATGGGCACGGGTCTGACAGAGCGAAGCTGCGCCTTCCATCGCTCGGGCACAGTAAGGGTTCAGACGACGTAACAGGATGGCTGGATTTTCCATGAGATTCTCTCTTTGTCGGTTCCTGGGCACGCTACCGCCCCTCGCTGTTCACCAAAGCGCATAAGGTCAGGCAGGCAGATTGTTTTTTTCTTTGCTGAGTACCCGCATCTCAGGCACTCAGCAAAAAACTGCGGACAGGAAAAACCTGCCCGCATGAGGATTACGCCGTGGCGCGTTCGTTCCAGGAATCGGAATGAATGATGTTGCCGTCTTTGTAGGTCCAGGTGATTTTTTCGTAACGCAGTTCAACGCGCTCGAGGTGGTTGTGCTTCTCTTTAGAAGGATCCTTGATGTCATACATTTCAGGATTCACCTTCACGACCTTCACGTTTTCCAGTTTGGTGTTGAAGTACTCCACTTCCTGACCCGCGTCGTTGATTTTGTACCACTTGAATTCAGCGGATTTCAGGGTCTGACCGGTGGTCACCGCCTTGTACAGGTAAGGGCTGGAGGAATCGATCTCCTTGGTAAACAGGAACGGCGTGTGGATACGGGTGCCGGTCAGCTTGCCGGTGTTGTTATCGGTCGGGATGTACAGGTTATGCTCCTGAGCCACCACTTCGATGCTGCCTTCACGGTCCTGAACGTCTACAGACCCTTTAATGTCCGCACCGCCGTCGTCCTTCAGCCAAAGATAAACAGGAATTGCCATGGAATTACTCTCCATTTAATTGTGATGCGCCATCATCCTGCGATGGCGCCGGGTGTTTGCCGGGTATCTGACAGGCGTTCGCCTGCGGTACCAGACTGATTTCGACACGTCGGTTGAGCGCTCGCCCTTCCGGTGTGTCATTGGTTGCGACAGGACGGCTCTCGCCATAGCCCTGTACCGCAAAACAGCTTTCCGGCACGTCGCCGGTATCTCGCATCCAGTTGCGTACCGCTTCGGCACGTTTCAGAGACAGCGTCTGGTTTAATTGCGGATTGCCGGTGTTATCGGTGTGACCAGACATGACAATCAGCCAGCCCGGCTTGGCCTTAACCCCCACCAGGGAGTTGACCAGCATTTTGGTAGAACCGGCTTTCAGCAAGAACTTGCCGGAATCGAACAGCGACATGCTGTCGAGGCGTACAATTTTCGGTGCCGGCTTGGGTTTCAGCTGCGGTTTTGGAGGCTCCGGCACATAGGAGCGGATCGCTTCCAGTACCGGCATCCGCAGGCGTTCTCCCTGATAAAGCCCCAGGCCCAGACGGGCCGGTACGCCATTACGCGCCAGGTCATCCAGCAGTGCCGCATCTTCGCGGAGGACCGCAACAGCGCCAGACTTCGGGCCGTAGTTATCCATGGCAATGCTGTCGTAACGGGCAATATCGAAGCTCACGCGATGAAGGAGTTGGCGATTGTTCCAGCCGCTGCTGAGCAGTGCGGCGATAGCCGCGACGGTGAAAAGGCCAAGGGCACAGCGCCAGGTGCGGGCTCGGGGCGTGAGCCCGCATCCCTCCGGTAGCTGCGGCAGGATAAAATCCGGGAAGGGTGAAATCACCGTACTGTCCGTGCCCACTGGATGCCAGCCGGTCACCTGCTGAATGGCGGTATGACGCGACAACCACGCCGTCCAGGCCGATGACGCCAGGCTCCCGGCAAGAATCGGCCCCATTCCCCATAACACCGTTGCGGGTGCAATGGCGGGCATATCAGGATCCTCATCCATAAATACCGACTGGACGTGGTGATGGAACCAGTTCATCAAGCTATTCATCAGCACCTGCTGCTGCATCACAGGCGCACCGCCGGTGGTCACCCACGCGGAGATCGAACAAGGTGCGTTCGATTCACGCCAGACCCTCATCCCTTCGCCTGGTATAGCCGCCTGCCAGAGCATGTCATTCGCCATTGCGCTGCCAACCTGACCATTCAGAATCAAAGGCACAGAATGACCTGTCTCCTTACGCAGTTGGCCGATCTGCCAGCGCAGGGCCAGCAGACGGCTGGTAAGCCCCTCGCTATCAACATGCTTCTGCGGGCAAACACTGACCATCACCGACAGCTGACGGCCCCAGTCAGGTCGCAGCCACAGGATCTGCCGGACTACCTGATCGAGATCCTGATGATCCTCAACGCGGATCCAACACCCTTGCGTGACGGTGAGTACCGGTGACGGCTGAGGCCAGGTTAGCGCCAGATCGCCACAAACCAGCACCACGGGTTGACGGTAAGTTGCATCGGGAAGGTCGTCCAGATGTAAGAAGATGTCATGCTCCGCACGACGACTGGCGACATACCAGAACGCGACGATAAGCCCGAGCATCGCCAGCAGCACGAACGCCGAAACCAGTCGGGATACCGGCAGAAACCCTAAGCAGACCACCGCACTTAACAGGGCAGCCCACAGCGCAATCCCGCGCTGTTGTGCAAGACTCATTTTACGACTCCCGGCAACAGGTTCTGCACCATCTGATCGAGCCAGCGATCCAGCCCCCACCAGAGCGCGGCAAGAATAATCACGCTTAGCCCAATGCGTACGGGCCATGATTCCAGCCACCCGCCCATTCCCCGTCCGGCACGGCTTTCGGCCAACACAGACTGAGACGGCGGAAAGCTGAACGGAGTGACCCGTTCACTCAGCGCCGTGACGAGCTTCTGACGCTCCGGATCGTTTAGCGAGCGGAAGTTCCCCATAAAACCCAGCATCATCACTCGCTGGAAGCAGGTCAGGACGGCAATGTCTGGTGCTGGCTCACGCAGCACATCGCGCATCCGATCGCACAGCGTGTCACCGGCATCCATCGTGCCGAGAAAATGCCCTTGCAGCGGTATGTCGTACCACTGCACACAGGCGTCATCCTCCACACCGCGACCTTTGACCGCTTCATCAAGCAAGGCGCATTGTGCAGTGAGGATATGTTCACAGCTGGCCTCATCCAGTTCACTGGCTTTCAGCTCACGCTGAACGCGCTCCACATCAGCGATACAGCGCTCCCACAGGACCCGACCTTCTCCTTCCTGAAACTGCGGGCCATGACGAAGGCTAATAACCTGAAGCCAGGTATCCTGCAGTAAAGCATCAATATCCACCGGCACGGCAGTGCCATGTTTACGTTCATTCATGTTCTCAGTACCGCAAAGAGTTCAAGTTCAGGCTCGCCAAGCATGCCCGGGACGTAAAACATGCATGTTCCGCTCTGGAGCATTTCTGTCGCCAATGGATGAGAGAGATCGAGACTGAAATACTGATTTTCCAGGCGCAGTGGAATGGCAGCAGGAACATGGCGCAGCGGCATTAACGGCACGCCCACACGGGACGAGTTGACGATCCCCCGCACATGGTCGGGACTGCCCACCTTACACTGGCGTGGAAACTGTTCCTGCAGTTGGGCAACAGGTATGGGTGAACGCACGGAAAGGTAGTAATCGGCCCCTTCACGCAGACGGGGGTCATGCAGACGCGCCTGCCAGAAGTGCAGCCGTGGGTCATAGTCGAGTGACAGCGCAACCACGCGGGACGGCAGGCTGGCTTCAAGCAGATCGCCAAGCAAATCAAACATCGGCGGAAATACCGCATTGAGTTGCTCATGATGCCAGGCCGGTATGGCACTCACCTGATGCTCCAGAGAGAAGGTCAGCAGGCTTCCGGCCAGGCGAGAAAGTTCCGGATACAGGCGTTCCGGCGGGCTTTGCAGGTTACGCTGGAACTGGCCAAGCACGGGCTCGGCACTGTTCAGCGCGTTAAGCAGCCAAAAAAGTGACACATCAGCCACGGCGAAGTCAGCCATGCGTTCATTGCTTTCACGACGCATTGCCATAAGCCGGGAAAGGCGGGTTCGCAACTGGGTCATCAGCTGTTCCAACTGGGTAACCAGCCAACGGCTGCCCTGGATAGCCAGCAGAGGAGGGAGGAATGTCTCATCTATTTGCCATGAACCCTGCGAATCTTGCTGCAGTCGGGCGACCGGACACGTCAGATAATCACTGTTGTTCTGATAGTCAAAACGCAGCGTCAGTTCAGGATGCATCACGGCAATCTGACGGGTATCCTCCCCAAAAGTATTGCGTACATCTCGCCAGTGCTGACGATATCGCACCGGACGCTCAGCGACTTCATCGGGCTTCAGGCAGTTACCGCCGTTCGCCCGCAGCAGCGGGAGTGCCAGCACTACCGTCACCGCCTGCGATTCGCTTTCAAGCGACAGGACCGGTGGCAGCAAATCAGCGTTGTCAGTGTCAATCAGCGTACCGTCCTGAAAACGAACGTGCAGATGACGCGCCTGAATACGTCCAAGCTTGAGGGCGTCCGGTTCAAAGACAGCATCAATGACTCCCCAGGGACAGGAGAGCCCCAGCCGGGCAATACATTCGGCAGACCAGGCCGCATACGCGACCTGTTGCTGAAAATGCTGGGGAGAGACCATAATGCCCCTGCCCCATAACGGTTGTTCCGTTTTCATCAGCTTCCTGCCTGTTTTACGATTTCGCTTTCGGCATCTGGGAAACCAGCGACAGGTTGACGTCCATGCCTTCAACCTGGAAGTGCGGGATCGCGTACAGCTTCACGCGGAAGAAGCCCGGGTTGTCTTCAATATCTTCAACGACCACTTTCGCATCACGCAGTGGGTGAGACGCCTGCAGTTCGTCTCCCGGATCGGTCATTTCGGTGACCAGGCTGCGGACCCAGGTATTTAGCTCCAGTTCAAGCAGTCGGCGATCCTTGGTAGTACCGATGTTTTCGCGCTGAATCAGCTTCAGGTAATGGGCGATACGCGACAGCAGGAAGATGTACGGCAGACGCGCGTTGATGCGGCTGTTAGCCGTTGCATCCGCGGTGTCATAGAGCGCCGGTTTCTGAGTGGAGTTGGCCGAGAAGAAGCAGGCGTAGTCGCGGTTTTTGTAGTAGGACAACGGTATGAAGCCCAGATTTGCGAATTCGAATTCACGCGTTTCAGGGATCATCACCTCGCTCGGGATTTTTACCTGATTGCCGGTCCCCAGGTCATACAGATGGATAGGCAGATCCTGCACCGCACCGCCGGCCTGCGGCCCACGGATTTGTACGCACCAGCCATTATTGATAAAGCTGCGCACCATGTTGGAGGCGAAAGCAAACGATGCATTGGTCCACAGATATTTGTCGTGATCCGGGCCTTTGACTTCTTCGACATAGTTGAAGCTGCGAACCGGAACGGTATCCGGGCCATACGGTAAACGTCCCAGCACGCGCGGCATCACCAGACCAATGTAGCGAGCGTCGTCCGTATCGCGGAACGATTTCCACTTGATGTACTCGGCGCGGTCAAAATAGTTACCAATATCTTTAATCGCAGCAACGTCTTCCATAGATTCTTTCAGGAAGAATTTCGGACCCGCCGAGCCAATAAACGGCATGTGTGCAGCCGCAGACACTTTAGAGATGTTGCGCAGCAGCGCGACATCCTGCGCTGAAGCATCGAACTCGTAAGCGGAAATCAGTGCCGCAATCGGCTCGCCGCCTGGGGTGTCATATTCATCAATGTAGGTGTGTTTATACAGACCGCTCTGGACGATTTCCGGGCTGTCTTCAAAGTCCTGGCGCAGGTCTTCTTTAGACATACTCAGCAGCTCAATTTTCACGTTCTGACGAAAATCTGTTTTATCAACCAGCGACTTCACCCCGCGCCACAGGCTTTCAACCGCCTGAAACTCTTCATGGTGCATAACCGCGTCCAGCTGGCGGCTGATCTGGTAATCGAGCTCAGCGATGTGGTGGTCTATCAGGCTTTTATCCAGTTTTTCGACCTTTGAGCCGGCTTTGGTCAGGCATTCCAGAAAGACCTGCATACCGGCAGTCAGACGCTCATCGGCGGTCGCATCTGACATCGCCTGAGCATCTTGCCAGATGTCCAGCGCGCTCAGCTCGGAGACAGGGCTCAGATTAATTTTCTCAAAAAGAGAGGCGTAAACCCCACCCGCAGCGGGACGTTCCAGCACCACGCTTTCACCGCCAGTAATATTATTTTGTACAGACATGAGCATTCCTTGATGAATCCGTTAAAACAGCCTGATGATTAAGGTTTTTTTGGTGCCAGTGCTGAGAGCTCATTTCGCAGTTCAGCACTAAGCGACTGGTCCAGAACGATTTTTTCCAGCTCTTTTCGGAAAGTCTGGTTATCCAACAGGTTAGCCTTAAGATCGCGAAGCAAGTTGCGCATCGCCAGCATCGCTTTCAGCTGCGGTATCTGGGCAGCTACCTGCTCTGGCGTGAAATCTTTCATGCTCTGGAAAGTGAGCTGAATGTTGTCCTCACCACCATCGTCAGACAGCGTATTTTTAACAGTCAGATTAACTTTTGGGGAATATTCGGAAAGAACGCTATCAAAATTATTTTTGGTGATGCTAATCTTTTCGCGCTCAGATATTGTCGCAGAGTCCTGCCCATTGCTGAAATCACCCGCAACCAGTAATTTCAGCGGTAATTCCATTTTCTTGCTTGCCCCGCCCGTATGCAGGTCAAGCTTGAGGTTAATACGTGCCTTGGGCACTTCATTCTGAAAACTGTCAGCCATCTCTTCATCCCTCATTGATTTGCTACGGCAACTTCACGGTATCGTTCTTCATGCGCAATATTAGAATAATGATCGACATAAAATCAAATACGCAGATCTTTTATCCGAGATAAGAAATTTCTTAAGAATTTTCCACTAAAAGATTATGGCAAATTACCCTGCCACCTTAGGAAAAGACACTGCTTTTGGTATGCAAACCGAGTATTTATATCGAAAAAATGATCAAAGGCAGTTAGACCCAGAAAAAATTATCTTATATTGATTTGCATCAAGACAATGGAACCAAAAATCATAAATGGACTGTGATTTAACATTACAGAATGAGGAAAAGAAGATACCTGCAAATAATGATAACAAGCCGAACCATTGATGGCGAAAATAAAACATAAGAATGTTCACACGGAATTTTCCTATCCGCGAATTCAGAATCGATAAATAACATTCTTAATGTGGAGAATAAGTTCGGAATTAACACCCTGCTTTTTCCTATTCACGCCTTGATTAAAAGATGGCCTGCCTCCCCTGCCCATGCAGAGAGAAGGCACTGACAGCCAGTGATGATAAAATCCGTTAAATCAAACACCTCCAGAGTCGCCGCTTTTTTAATCAAAAACGAGCAATAGCACATATCGTATAACGGTGCTACATTACGCCGCCCACCCAAATCAGCAGTGGACAGGCAACGCCGTAAAGTTCGGTAAAGCCTGCAACCATCACCTTGAAGAACGGTCTTATCGGCACGTCGTATCGCAAACTCTGCGCTACCTTTACAGGCTTCACATAGGTTTCACTATCTTGTCTCAATCCCAATTTCAACGTGCGTTCTTACACCCACGTTACTGGTTTACATGGTTTGGTCTTGGCGTTCTCTGGCTGCTGGTTCAACTTCCGTACCCTGTCCTGCGATTGCTGGGGTCGAAACTGGGCAGCGTTTCCCGCGTTTTCCTGAAACGTCGCGAATCCATCGCGCGTAAAAATATCGAGCTGTGTTTTCCACAGTACAATGCCGAAGAGCGCGAAAAACTCATCGCTGAAAACTTCAAGTCTATCGGCATGGCGCTGCTTGAAACCGGCATGGCCTGGTTCTGGCCAGATGAGCGTGTCCGCAAGTGGTTTGACGTGGAAGGGCTGGATAACCTTAAACGCGCGCAGATGCAAAAACGCGGCGTGATGGTTGTCGGCGTTCACTTTATGTCGCTGGAGCTGGGCGGCCGCGTGATGGGGCTTTGCCAGCCAATGATGGCAACCTACAGACCGCACAACAGCGCGCTCATGGAGTGGGTGCAGACCCGTGGCCGCATGCGTTCTAATAAGGCGATGATCAGCCGTAATAACCTGCGCGGTATGGTCGGTGCTCTCAAGAAAGGAGAGGCCGTCTGGTTTGCTCCCGATCAGGATTATGGACGTAAAGGCAGCAGCTTTGCGCCATTCTTTGCGGTGAAAGACGTGGCGACGACGAACGGTACCTTCGTCATTTCACGTCTGTCGGGTGCCTCTATGCTGACCGTGACGATGGTGAGAAAAGCAGATAAATCAGGCTATCGTCTGCACATCTCCCCTGAGATGGCTAACTACCCGGAAAACGAATGCGAAGCCGCGGCGTTTATCAATAAGGTCATCGAAACGGAAATCATGCGTGCGCCAGAGCAGTATCTGTGGATGCATCGTCGATTCAAAACCCGCCCTCTTGGCGAAGCCTCGCTCTATATGTAAGCTCTTCATAAAGGTTAGTTTCGCTAAGAAACTAACCTTTTCAATCACCTGACAAGCCATTGAGAAACTCGCTTTCATTGCGTCGCCCAAAGTGAATTTATTGCGATGCGAAATTAAACTGTCGCCGTTCCACGACACTCGTAAGTGACGGAAATTATTTAAAAAAATCCCTCTTGTCACCCCTCATTTTTAGGCGTACATTAGCGCCGTCTGGCAACAGGAAAGCACAGAATTCTGAGCTGGTGTTAAAGGCGTAACGGGAAAATTCTCATTTCCGTTTTGACCGGATTCCAGTTCTCTATAATCAGGTGGACTCTGTTTTTAAATGCGTACCACAAGATACGCGGAGCGATGAAACGTGAAATATTTCTTTATGGGCATTTCGGTGATTGTTTTAGTCTGGGCCGGAACCTTTGCCCTGATGATCTAGTGAAGAACATGCAGTCAAAAAAAGGAGCCGATGGCTCCTTTTTTTATGTCATGACGACGCGGGATTGTCAGCCACGCTTTTCGAGGAGAGGAGCCCGTCGGCGCGGAACATACTCTTGATGCCCCTGACCGCCTGACGAATACGGTCGCTGTTTTCAATCAGGGCAAACCGCACATGGGTGTCGCCATAATCACCAAAGCCAATGCCCGGCGATACGCATACCTTCGCATCCTGCAACAGCTTCTTGGCAAACTCCAGCGATCCCATCGCCGCGTACGGCTCCGGAATTTTCGCCCAGACGTACATGGACGCTTTCGGCATTTCCACCATCCAGCCCGCCTCATGCAGCCCTTTTACCAGCACGTCGCGGCGACGCTTATACTGCGCGGCAATTTCGTGAACGCACTGCTGATCGCCTTCCAGGGCAGCGATAGCCGCGACCTGCAGCGGCGTGAAGGTACCGTAGTCGTGATAACTCTTAATGCGCGCCAGTGCACTCACCAGCGTTTTGTTACCCACCATAAAGCCAATACGCCAGCCCGCCATGTTGTAGCTTTTCGACAGGGTAAAGAACTCGACCGCCACGTCACGCGCGCCCGGGACCTGCATAATGGACGGGGCTTTCCAGCCGTCGTAGACGATGTCAGCATAGGCTAAATCGTGAACCACCAGCACGTCATAACGCTTGGCCAGGGCGACGACCTTCTCGAAGAAGTCGAGCTCCACGCACTGCGCCGTTGGGTTCGACGGGAAACCGAGGATCATCATCTTGGGTTTCGGATAGCTTTCGCGAATCGCACGTTCCAGCTCGTTAAAGAAATCGACGCCTTCCACCAGCGGCACGGAGCGGACCTGCGCCCCGGCAATCACCGCACCGTAGATGTGGATCGGGTAGCTTGGATTAGGCACCAGCACCGTATCGCCATGATCCAGCGTGGCGAGCATCAGGTGTGCCAGCCCCTCTTTCGAGCCGATGGTGACAATCGCTTCACTTTCAGGATCGATATCTACCTGATAGCGATCCTGATACCAGCGCGAGATCGCGCGACGTAACCTGGGAATACCGCGAGAGGTGGAGTAGCCGTGCGTATCCGGGCGCTGGGCAACCGTACAGAGCTTCTCAACGATATGCGGTGGCGTGGGGCCGTCTGGGTTACCCATGCTGAAATCGATAATGTCTTCGCCGCGCCGACGCGCAGCCATCTTCAGTTCAGCAGTGATATTAAAAACGTAAGGGGGGAGACGATCGATACGCGTAAAACGGCGTTCAGGACTGAATTCAGCCATAGATTCCTCAGATTAACGTTAGCGCCCGGACCGTCCGAGCGACGCTGCCACCGATGTGGCATGTTTAGAAAATAACCTGAAAAAAATCATGCTGTCGAGAGGGAAGTGAAAAAAAAGCGCTCGTCTGAAAACCGGAAACCTGCCGCCCGGAAAAGCGGAAGCCCCTGTTTCGGGAGCGGTGTTCTGATATCCGTTATTTAACAAGGTGATATCAACCCAGTTACCTGACGATGCGCCGCGAGGAAAAAATCGGGACGCATCAGTCGTCGCCAGATAATCCCCTTTGACAATTATGGTTTTTCCTCATTTCATAAACCTGACGGATAGCTGGTCATCACGCGCCAGGTTTTTTATCATGGTTCTTTCCCGTTTTCCCAGGTTTCCTCGTGCACGAAATATTCACTATGCTGCTGGCGGTTTTTGACCGTGCGGCATTAATGCTGATTTGCCTGTTCTTCCTTATTCGCATTCGCCTGTTTCGCGAGTTGTTGCACAAATCAGCCCACTCCCCAAAGGAGCTGCTGGCCGTTACCGCCATCTTCTCGCTGTTCGCCCTGTTCAGCACCTGGTCCGGCGTGCCGGTAGAGGGTTCGCTGGTTAACGTGCGCATTATCGCCGTCATGTCCGGCGGGATTTTGTTTGGCCCATGGGTCGGCGTTATCACCGGCCTGATTGCCGGGACGCACCGCTACCTTATTGATATCGGTGGCGTCACGGCGGTGCCGTGCTTTATCACCAGCATTATCGCCGGTGTGCTTTCCGGCTGGATCGGCCGCAAAATCCCGAAAAAACAGCGCTGGCGCGCCGGGATCGTCGCAGGCATGGCGTGCGAAACGCTGACCATGATCCTGGTCGTCGTCTGGGCGCCGACCACCGCCCTGGGGCTGGATATCGTCTCGAAAATCGGTATTCCGATGATCCTGGGCAGCGTGTGCATCGGTTTTATCGTGCTGCTGGTGCAGAGCGTTGAAGGGGAAAAAGAGGCCAGCGCCGCCCGTCAGGCCAAGCTGGCGCTGGACATCGCCAACAAAACGCTGCCGCTTTTTCGCCACGTTAACGCGGAATCGCTGCGTCAGGTTTGCGAGATCATTCGCCACGACATCCACGCAGACGCCGTCGCCATCACCAATATCGATCGCGTACTGGCCTACGTTGGCGTTGGCGAGCACAACTATCGCGACAACGATGACACCATTAGCCCGACCACCCGACAGGCGATTAATTACGGTAAAATCATCATTAAGAACAATGATGAAGCCCACCGAACGCCGGAAATCCACTCCATGCTGGTGATCCCGCTGTGGGAGAAAGGCGTCGTGACGGGCACGCTGAAAATTTATTACTGTCACGCGCATCAGATCACCTCCTCCCTGCAGGAGATGGCGATTGGCCTGTCGCAGATCATCTCCACCCAGCTTGAGGTTTCCCGTGCAGAACAGCTGCGTGAGATGGCAAATAAGGCAGAGCTGCGCGCGCTGCAGAGCAAAATCAATCCCCATTTCCTGTTTAACGCCCTGAACGCCATCTCCTCGTCCATCCGGCTGAATCCGGACACCGCGCGCCAGCTCATTTTTAACCTGTCGCGCTATCTGCGCTACAACATCGAGCTGAAGGATGACGAGCAGATCGACATCAAAAAAGAGCTGTATCAGATCAAGGACTACATCGCCATTGAGCAGGCGCGCTTTGGCGACAAGCTCACGGTCATTTACGATATTGATGAAGAGGTTAACTGCGTGATCCCAAGCCTGCTCATTCAGCCGCTGGTCGAAAACGCGATTGTTCATGGTATTCAGCCCTGTAAAGGCAAAGGCGTTGTCACCATCAGCGTTACCGAAAGCGGCAACCGCGTGCGTATTGCCGTGCGCGATACCGGCCACGGAATTGATCCCAACGTCATTGAACGCGTGGAGTCTAACGAGATGCCGGGAAATAAAATCGGCCTGCTGAACGTGCATCATCGGGTCAAGCTGCTTTACGGCGACGGACTGCATATTCAGCGTCTTGAACCGGGCACCGAAATTGCTTTTTATGTCCCGAACGAGCGCTCTCCCGTTCATTCGCCAACATCACTGTTGCCCCAGGTGGAGTAGCCCATGAAAGTTATCATCGTAGAAGATGAATTCCTGGCCCAGCAGGAGCTCACCTGGCTTATCAACACCCACAGCCAGATGGAGATTGTGGGCACCTTTGATGACGGTCTGGACGTGCTGAAGTTTTTGCAGCATAACCGGGTCGACGCCATTTTCCTGGATATTAATATCCCGTCGCTGGATGGCGTACTGCTGGCGCAAAACATCAATCAGTTCGCCCACAAGCCGTTTATTGTTTTCGTTACCGCCTGGAAAGAGCACGCCGTTGAGGCCTTCGAGCTGGAGGCGTTTGACTATATCCTTAAGCCTTACCAGGAATCGCGGATTGTCAGCATGCTGCAAAAGCTGGAGGCCGCATGGCAGCAGCAGAATGCCCCTGCCAGCGCCAGCCCAACGGTACGGGAAAACGACACCATTAATCTGGTCAAGGATGAGCGCATCATCGTGACGCCGGTTAATGATATCTACTATGCCGAAGCCCATGAAAAGATGACGTTTGTCTATACGCGGCGGGAATCTTACGTGATGGCGATGAACATCACCGAGTTTTGCAGCAAGCTGCCGACGGCACACTTTTTCCGCTGCCACCGCTCGTTCTGCGTGAATTTAAATAAGATCCGCGAGATCGAACCGTGGTTTAACAACACCTATATTTTGCGTCTGAAGGATCTGGATTTTCAGGTGCCGGTGAGCCGCAGCAAAGTGAAAGAGTTCCGTCAGCTGATGCACCTGTAAAGCAAAAGCCCTCTCCCGCGGGAGAGGGCCAGGCGTCAGAGGATTTGACCGAGAACCTGGCGCAGATGGGCGCCCGAGCCCAGCAGGCCAGGGTTGTCATGCACGATCAGATACACCGGGATGTCCTGCACGTAGCTTCTGAAACGCCCTTTATCTTCAAACCCGCCGCGGAAGCCCGAGGCTTTAAAGAAGTCGAGGAAGCGCGGCACGATCCCGCCCGCAATATAGACCCCGCCGAAGGTGCCCAGCGTCAGCGCCAGGTTGCCGCCGAAGCGTCCCATGATCACGCAGAACAGCGACAGGGCACGACGGCAGTCAATGCAGCTGTCCGCCAGCGCACGTTCGGTGACGTCTTTCGGCTGCAGATTTTCCGGCAGACGACCGTCTGATTTCACAATCGCCCGGTACAGGTTCACCAGCCCCGGACCAGAAAGGACGCGCTCGGCGGAGACGTGGCCGATCTCAGCGCGTAACTCTTCGAGGATAATGCCCTCTTCTTCGCTGTTTGGCGCAAAGTCAACGTGGCCGCCCTCGCCCGGCAGGCTCACCCAGCGCTGCGCGACATGCACCAGATGCGAAACGCCCAGACCGGTGCCGGCCCCGTAAACCGCAATCGGCTTGCCCTCGACCGGCTCACCGCCGCCAAACTGGATCAGATGCTCCGGCTTCAGCATCGGGATCGCCATGGACACCGCGGTGAAGTCGTTGATGATTTCGAGATGCGCAAAGCCGAGGTTTTTTTTCATCTCGGCGATGGAGAATGCCCAGGTATGGTTGGTCATGGCGACCCAGTCGCCGGTTATCGGGCAGGCAATGGCGATGCAGCCATCTTCGACGCTGACCTGATGCTCGTCCAGATAGACGCGGACAACGGCCTCAAGGCTCGGATAATCCAGCCCGGAGTAGGTTTTCGCCCGGGAAATTTCACCGCTATTTACATCGCATAGTGCGAGGCGCGCGTTCGTGCCGCCCACATCGCCTACCAAAGCATACTTTGTCATTCTTCTACTGCTCCGCTAAAGTCAGAATAAATCTTTGGGACACTGTAAATTCAAGGCGTGATAACAACAACGACCGGAAGGTGAATGCCCATGGATTATCGATCTTCGTCACAGAATAACTTTACCGTTTCAGCACCTTTTGCACTATTGCCATAAAGCTTAATGTGCAAAGTAACGTAATACCGTTTTGTACAAGGAAATCATCATGCTCCACCCGCGAGCCAGAACCATGCTGTTGCTGGCGATTCCGGCGCTCATCATTGGCGTGGCCTCAAGCCTGGCGCTTATCGTCGTGATGAAAGTCGCGTCGGTGCTACAAAGCCTGTTATGGACAGCGCTACCGGCCAGACTGGGCGCCACCGCTGACTCGCCTGCCTGGATTGTTATGATGCTGACGCTGACCGGGATTGCGGTGGGCCTGGCGATCCGTTTCAGTCCCGGCCATGCTGGCCCCGATCCGGCACAGGAACCGCTGATTGGCGCCCCGGTTGCCCCCTCGGCACTGCCAGGGCTTATCATCGCGTTGATTCTGGGCCTGGCCGGCGGCGTTAGTCTGGGGCCCGAGCATCCGATTATGGCGGTGAATATTGGCCTGGCGGTTTTCCTCGGTTCGCGCATTTTGCCGCGGGTCAGCGCGCTGGACTGGACCATTCTAGCCTCCGCAGGCACCATCGGGGCGCTTTTCGGCACGCCCGTTGCGGCGGCACTGATCTTCTCTCAGACGCTCAGCAGCAATAATGACGTCCCGCTGTGGGATAAACTCTTTGCGCCGCTGATGGCCGCAGCCGCTGGGGCGTTGACGACCAGCCTGTTTTTTCATCCTCATTTTTCACTCTCGCTCCCCCACTACGGCCAGATGCAGATTGCGGATATATTCAGCGGCGCCGTCGTGGTCGCCATCGCCATCGCGCTGGGAATGGTGGCGGTATGGTGCCTTCCACGCCTGCACCGGCTGGTGCATAAACTCAGGCACCCGGTGCTGATTTTGGGGGTCGGCGGTTTGACCCTCGGCATTTTAGGAGCGATCGGCGGGACGGTGACGCTGTTCAAAGGTCTGGACGAGATGCAGCAGCTGGCCTTCAGCCAGGTGTTCAGCGTCTCTGACTATCTGCTGTTTGCCGTAATTAAGCTGGCCGCGCTGGTGGTGGCGGCAGCCTGCGGGTTCCGCGGTGGGCGCATCTTCCCGGCGGTGTTTGTCGGCGTGGCGCTGGGCCTGATGCTGCACGAGCATGTCGATGCGGTTCCGGCGGCAATTACCGTCTCCTGCTCGATTCTCGGGCTGGTACTGGTGGTCACGCGCGACGCGTGGCTCAGCCTGTTTATGGCCGCCGTAGTGGTTCCGGATACCACCCTCATCCCGTTACTTTGCATCGTGATGTTGCCCGCCTGGCTCCTGCTGGCGGGCAAACCGATGATGATGGCCTGGCGAAACGACAAATAATCAGGCGTTATTGCGCGCTTCCAGCGCTTTGGTGAGCGCGCCCAGCAGCGGCGGGATGTCGGATTTCGGCAGCATGACCTCGATCAGCGAAAGCCGCTCGTGGTGCGCCACTTTTTCAAGCACGTCCGCCAGCTGCTCCGCTTCACTGACCCGCCAGCACTGGGCCTGAGGATCAAGGCTAAGAGCCTGCGGGATTTGCGTCCAGTTCCACAGCGCGATGTCGTTATACCGCTGCTCCGGCCCGTGGATCGCCCTTTCCACCGTGTACCCTTCGTTGTTAAGGACCAGAATGATGGGGCGCTGTTTATCCCGCAGCATCGAGCCAAGCTCCTGGATGGTGAGCTGCGCCGCGCCATCCCCCGTCAAAACAATCACGCGCCGGTTCGGGCAGGCGGTTTGCGCGCCAAACGCCGCCGCCAGCGTGTAGCCGATCGATCCCCACAGGGGCTGGACGATAAAATTCACGTCAGCCGGAAGACGCAGGTCGATCGCGCCGAAGGCCGAGGTGCCCTGATCCGCAAGAATAATGTCCCCCGGGCGGATAAACGTCTGCAGCGTTTTCCAGAAATTCTCCTGCGTCAGCGAGCCATCCGGCTGCGGATAGGCCATCGCACCCTGAGGGGACGGCAACGGCGTACCGTGCACGTGCTGTTTAGACAGCTCCACCAGCGTTTCAATCGCCTGAAGCATGGGGATGCCGGTAAACCAGACGTCACCAACGCGTGAGGCATGAGGCTGGACCTCTAACGTTTGCGCCGGGGTGAGCTTATGGGTGAAACCTGCCGTCAGGGTATCGGTAAATCGCGTGCCGATGCATAAGACCGTATCTGCCCCTTCAATCGCCTCTTTTACCGCGCTGGCGCTCGCCGAACCGCTGTAGGTGCCGTAAAAACCGGCGTGACGTTCGTCAAATATGCCTTTGCCCATCAGCATGGTGGCGTGCGCCATCGGCACCTCCTTGACCCATTTCTGTAGGGCATGCTTAAGGCCATGGCGAAGGACAAGGAAATCGGCCAGCAGCGCAGTTCGCTTACTCATGGCCAGCTTGCCCTCTGCGGCATCCCGGAACGCCTTCAGGCAGGCGGTGTCGGCATGGGCGTGCCTGAGCGTGAGAGCGTTTACAGGCGGGGTGGCGGCCTTTTTCGCCACGTCGGCGGGGAGCATCAGATAGCCGGGGCGACGCTCCCGGAGCATAGTTGTTAATACCCGGTCAATCTCATAGCAGGCGTTTTGCTCGGTCAGGATCGCCTGTGCAACGGTGACCGGCTCGCTCATATGGTAGAAATGACGAAACTCACCGTCTCCCAGCGTATGGTGCAGCAGCTCCCCTCGTTGCTGTGCCGCCGTACCCGGCGCGCCCACAATATGCAGTACCGGAACGTGCTCGGCATAGCTGCCCGCAATGCCGTTCATCGCGCTTAACTCTCCTACGCCAAATGTCGTCAGCAGCGCGGCGAAGCCCTTGCATCGGGCATATCCGTCCGCGGCATAAGAAGCATTTAACTCGTTGGCACAGCCCACCCAACAGATATCCGGGCTGTCTATCACATGGTCGAGAAACTGCAGGTTATAGTCGCCCGGCACGCCAAAAAGATGATCGGTTCCACAATCTCTTAGGCGGTCCAGCAGGTAATCGGCGACGCAGTATGGGGTACGCATGAACAGGTATCCTTCTAATGTTTGACCTCACCTTGAGTATTAAATAAGCGTGATGGCTGTCCAGAATTGGCGACAAGAAGGGCATGGAAAGAATGCTTTACAAAAAAGGCTGCGCTATGCTGCTTTTTTTCACGCTAATGTAAACGCATACACCGAATTTTTCTTCAGCGCCAGAGGTCATGAGAATGGGTTACCAGCCGGACAAAAATCGTTACACGACAATGGAGTATCGCCGCTGCGGGCAAAGCGGGCTCAGGTTACCTGCCATCTCGCTTGGGCTGTGGCATAATTTTGGCGACACCACGCTTATCGAAAACAGCCGTCAACTTTTACAGCGCGCGTTCGATCTGGGGATTACGCATTTCGACCTTGCCAACAACTATGGCCCGCCTCCGGGATCCGCCGAACGTAATTTTGGCCGTATTTTGCAGGAGGATTTCCTGCCCTGGCGCGATGAGCTGATCGTCTCGACCAAAGCGGGTTATACCATGTGGGAGGGCCCGTACGGCGACTGGGGGTCACGCAAATATCTGCTGGCAAGCCTCGATCAAAGCCTGAAGCGTATGGGGCTGGAGTATGTGGATATCTTTTATCATCACCGTCCAGACCCGCATACGCCGCTGCTGGAAACCATGAAAGCGCTTGACCATGTGGTGCGCCAGGGGAAAGCGCTGTACGTCGGGTTATCCAACTACCCGGCTGTTCTGGCCCGCCAGGCGATTGATATCCTTAACGACCTCGGTACGCCCTGCCTTATCCACCAGCCGAAGTACTCCCTCTTTGAACGTGCGCCGGAAGCGGGGCTGCTGGAGGTGTTGCAGGAAAAAGGGGTTGGCTGCATTCCCTTCTCGCCGCTGGCCGGCGGGCAACTGACCAACCGCTATCTGAACGGCATTCCCGCAGACTCCCGCGCGGCAAGCGGCAGTCAATTCCTTAACCCTGACCAGATCACCGAAGAAAAGCTGGAGAAGGTAAGAAAGCTGAACGCCATGGCGGAAGCGCGCGGCCAGAAGCTGTCGCAGATGGCGCTGGCCTGGGTATTACGCCATGAGAACGTGACGTCGGTGCTGATTGGGGCAAGTAAAGCGGCACAGATTGATGACGCCGTGGGCATGCTGGAAAACCGCCATTTCTCTGCGGAAGAACTGGACCGTATAGAAGAGATTCTGGGCAGCTCAAAATAAAACACTTTTAGCAAAAAGTGCTCTCATTCAGGAATTCGGAGTTGAGGCGATGATACGAGCCTTTACCAACTCGTAATATTGCGTTAACAGGCCCCACAAAGGCCCCGATCGTGAAGGAGAAAGAGTATGTTCAGGTCACTGATTCTTGCAGCGGTATTACTGGCTTCATCAGCCCCGCTGATCGCCACTGCGGGCGAAATCACCCTGTTGCCATCAGTAAAATTACAAATTGGCGATCGTGACGACTACGGCAGATACTGGGACGGCGGCTACTGGCGCGACCGTGACTACTGGCATCGTCACTACGAGTGGCGCGGCGATCGCTGGTGGAAGCATGATAACGGCAGACACCGTGGATGGTACAAAGACAAAGCGTACGAGCGCGGCTACCGTGAAGGCTGGAACGACCGTGACGACCGCCGAGGCGGCTGGGGTCGCGGCAGAGGTCACGGACATGGCCACCACGGTCATGATGACTAACAGAAAAAAGGAGCCTCACGGCTCCTTTTTCTTTTAAAGCCCCAACGCGGTGCCAATCAGCAGCCACAGGTTCAGCGCCACGACCACCACCACGATGGCCCACCCGGCCCGTTTCACCAGGGTTGAGTTCACCAGCTCGCCCATCAGGCTTTTATTGCTGGTAAAGATCAGCAGCGGCACCAGCGCCAGCGCGATGCCAAAACTCAGCAGCACCTGGCTCATCACCAGAATTCGCGTTGGGTCGAGCCCCATCAGAATCACAACAATTGACGGCAGCATGGTGACAGAGCGACGCACCCACAGCGGAATATGGAACCGGACAAATCCCTGCATCACCACCTGGCCTGCCAGCGTCCCCACCACCGTAGAAGAGAGACCGGCAGCCACCAGGCTGAGGCCAAATATCGTGGCTGCCGCATGGCTCAGCAGCGGCTCCAGCGTGAGATACGCCTGGTCGAGATCGGCAATACCGGTATGCCCGTTAAAGTGGAAAGCCGCAGCTGCCGTCGCCATCATCGCCAGATTCACAAATCCCGCGATGGTCATGGCGATCGCCACATCCCACTTGGTGGCGGAGTAACGCTCTTTACGCGTCCCGCCGTGGAGATGCTGAGTGAGAGAGGAGTGGAGGTAAATCACATGCGGCATGATGGTCGCCCCCAGCACCCCGGCGGCCAGGAACACCGCTTCAGAGGTTGGCAGGCTTGGGATCACCATTCCTTTACCGAGCTGCGCCAGGTTCGGCTGGGAGAAAACCAGCTCGACGATATAGGCCGCCGCGACAAACAGCAGCAGGCCGCCGATGACCTTCTCCAGCGGCTTTTGACCCCGACGCTGCAGCATCAGGATAAGGAACGTAGCAATCCCGGTCAGTACCGCCCCCTGCAGCAGCGACACGCCCAGAATCAGCTTAAATCCGATCGCGGCGCCGATAAACTCAGCGAGATCGGTGGCCATGGCGATGATTTCCGCCTGAACCCAGTAGAGCCAGACGGCCGGACGCGGATAATGGTCGCGAATTTGCTCCGCCAGGTTTTTACCCGTGGCAATCCCCAGCTTCGCAGAAAGCATCTGAATCAGCATCGCCATCAGGTTCGCCCAGACGACCACCCACAGCAGCTTATAGCCGAAGCTGGCCCCGGCCTGAATATTGGTCGCAAAGTTACCGGGATCGATATAGCCAATGGCAGCGATGAACGCAGGTCCCATTAATGCGAACCGCAACTTGCGCGCGGCTCTGCCACTGCTACCCTCTACGCGACTGTTTGTCATTTCTGCCTCTGAAATATAGCCTTTGCTATGTTTAATGCTATCAAAATGAGAATGATTATCAAGATCATTTATGATGTTTGCAGTGATTTCTCTGATAGCTTTGAACGATAGACGGGCGGGTAAGTGGGGCGATCTAACAGAAACTGAAATCGCGCGCGCTTTTGTGAAGATTAGCACACAAACTTAACTTTTCACTCATTTACCTAACATAACAAAAATGTATTGTGGATCACTATTTTTGAGACTCGTCACAGGATGTAACTATAGTGTGTCCTCGATCTCGTTTTCTTTTCGCTTGTTACATAGAATGTGCACGAAAATTAAACCTGCCTCATATTTGGAGCAAATATGGACCGCGTCCTTCATTTTGTCCTGGCACTTGTTGTCGTTACTGCACTTGCATTGCTGGTCAGCACAGACCGCAAAAAAATTCGTATCCGTTATGTTGTCCAGCTGCTGGTCATTGAAGTTTTACTTGCGTGGTTCTTCCTGAACTCCAACGTAGGCCTCGGCTTCGTGAAAGGCTTCTCCGAAATGTTCGAAAAACTGCTCGGATTCGCCAACGAAGGGACCAACTTTGTCTTCGGTAAAATGAACGACGAAGGCCTGGCGTTCTTCTTCCTGAAGGTTCTGTGCCCTATCGTCTTCATCTCCGCGCTGATCGGTATTCTGCAGCACATCCGCGTTCTGCCGTTCGTTATTCGTGGAATTGGTTTCCTGTTATCGAAAGTGAACGGCATGGGTAAGCTGGAATCTTTCAACGCCGTCAGTTCCCTGATCCTCGGTCAGTCTGAGAACTTCATCGCGTATAAAGATATTCTCGGCAAAATGTCCCGTAACCGCATGTACACCATGGCGGCAACCGCGATGTCTACCGTTTCCATGTCTATCGTGGGCGCGTATATGACCATGCTGGAGCCGAAGTATGTGGTTGCCGCGCTGGTTCTGAACATGTTCAGCACCTTTATCGTGCTGTCGCTGATCAACCCGTACCGCGTTGACGCCAGCGAAGAGAACATCCAGATGTCAAACCTGCACGAAGGCCAGAGCTTCTTTGAAATGCTGGGTGAATACATTCTGGCCGGTTTCAAGGTAGCGGTTATTGTTGCCGCCATGCTGATCGGCTTCATTGCGCTGATTTCTGCGCTGAACGCCCTGTTCGCCGCGGTGCTGGGTATCTCCTTCCAGGGCATTCTGGGCTACATCTTCTACCCGGTTGCATGGGTGATGGGCGTGCCGGCTCACGAAGCGCTTCAGGTGGGCAGTATTATGGCAACCAAACTGGTTTCTAACGAATTCGTTGCGATGATGGATCTGCAGAAAATTGCCAGCACCCTTTCTCCGCGCGCGGAAGGCATTCTGTCCGTGTTCCTGGTCTCCTTTGCGAACTTCTCGTCCATCGGGATTATCGCGGGGGCGATTAAAGGCCTGAACGAAGAGCAGGGTAACGTGGTTTCTCGCTTCGGCCTGAAGCTGGTTTACGGCTCTACGCTGGTAAGCGTCCTGTCTGCTTCCATCGCGGCACTGGTTCTGTAACGTTTAGCGTTAAACAAAAACCGGGAGCCTGCTCCCGGTTTTTTTATGCCCGTAATTCTTCCAGCGGTTGGGGTTTGCCTATCAGATAGCCCTGCAGGTAATCCACGCCGAAGCGGAGCAGCATCTCCCGCTGGGCCGGTGTTTCTACGTATTCCGCGACGACGCACAGCGATTTCGTCTTCGCCAGATTACACATGGACTGCACGATCATCGCATCCATATCATCGGTACAGATGTCTTTCACGAAGCAGCCGTCAATCTTAATGATGTCTGCCTGCAGGCGTCTGAGGCGCTCATAGTTAGCGTAGCCAGTACCAAAATCATCAATAGCAATCCGGAAACCATAATCCCGCAGCTGCTGAATATTGTGGATGCTGCAGCCTGAATTTGAGAAGGCCTGCTCCTCGGTAATCTCAATCACGACGGCCTGAGGCGCCACGCCGTAGCGTTCAAACAGCGCGCAAATCTCGGTCCCCACCTCTTTTTGCATCAGCGTGAGCGGCATAAGATTGACAGAGAAACGAACGCCGGCCTGCGTTGCGGGGTGTTCGCGCAGCCACACCAGTAATTTTTCCATAACGCACATATCAAACCGGTGGCTGAGGTTAAACTGCGCTATCAGCGGAATAAAGCGGTCAGGAGTAATGATCTCCCCCTCGCTCTCCATACGCGTCAGAATTTCGTAATACCCGCTCCCGTCCGCCTTCTGGATGGGCTGTGCGTATAAATGGAATTGATCCGCCTCCAGGGCATGCTTAATCCGCGCCAGCATCAGGACGCGCTCTGTCGTTTGTCCTGATGCCGCCTCAAGGCTATTGGTAAGTGCGAGAACGTTGTGCTCTCCGCAGGCCTGCTCTGCCAGCCAGCTCAGCTGCCCCAGCGTGTGGTGCAGCTTTTCGCCGTTTTCGACCATTCCCCAGGACGCACCAAATTCAATGTCCAGCCCGGTGTTGTTCCAGAAAATCTTACGGCTGTTCAGCCGATCAACCATGTGCTGGAGGCGTTCGGCGATGCCCGGGCCCAGTAGTACCAGCACCAGCTCGCTTCCCGGTAGCTGGAAGAGCGTCTCATCTTTCTGCAAAAGTGGCTGAAGCGACGAGGCGATCGTTCGTTTGCAATGGACCCGCATCAGGATCCCATAGTGGCGGCTCAAAAATTCCAGGTTGTCCATACGCAGAATGCAGACTTTGGCATCCGGATGTACCTCAAGATGCTCCTCCAGCGCACGAATATTGGGCAAACCGGTCAGCGGATCGGTCAGCGCCCTGCCCTGCCAGCCCCGCTTCAGCCACTCGCTGCGCTGGTAAATCCGCGACATGTAAAGCAGGCAGATGGCAAAAGAGATCAGCACGGAGAGAATAAAGGAGAGCGAATGGCCCGATTCCACCCCATTCAGGAAGTTATAGTTGTAGGTCAACAGCAGAAGCGCAGAAACTGCCCAAAGCAGAGAGATAAGCGCATAGGTCAGTCGGCTTATCGCCAGGGTAAAAAGAATAAAAATCAGCGGCATTAAATAGCCCGCAATCACGGGGGATTCAAAAGGCCCACATAAAATGGCAAGAATGAAGCCTAAAAGCATCAGCCAAACAGATATATACAATGAATTTTTATGGGTAAAAATGGGCGCCACGCTCCGCCGCCAGAAGGTGATGGCATAGCGAGGATTAATTATCATTCTTAATGGGTAATAGAACATCATGGTAAAAATCAACGCCGCACATATCAGGCTTTGTATATCCACAACGTTATAAATTACCGTACCTTCGCCGAAAAAGGTTGAAATAGTCACCGGAAAATCAAAGAAATAGCCTGCCAAATACATCGACAGCTTAATACCTAACGGCACGATAAAACCGAGCCAGAATATCCGTAGCCCGATGTGCCTATTAGGGATGCTGTAGCGCCAGCGCTTGCCCAGCATGAGGCGCAGCAGGCCGCACGCCGCGAACAGCGCAAAGGTCTGACAAAACAGTAAAACTGAATATTGTAGCGGTGCTAAATTAACATAAAATAAATTAGTGATAGTAAAACCTAACACAATGGGAAGAATTGCCCGGCGCCCAAATAGCAGAATTATCGCCAGCATAACGCTGAGAGGTAACCATGCTAAATAAACGTCGTGACCATTCACAATTGCGCGGGGAGAAAGATAACGGGAGACAGGTACCGCAATCAGGCAAAGAGCCAGGGCAATTATAAATATCTTTACATTATCGTACGTTTTTCTATTCATTAAGTTGATGGGTATATTATCCGCTCGAATCATTGACCGGATGGATAATAGGTTTATTAATTGCACGAATCAAGTTCAAGTCTATTTATAGACTGGTTTATTGACGTCGATTGAGGTGAGGTATGGGAATACCTTCTTTTTGATAACAAAATACGGTGGCAGGCGTAACATACAGATAAAAAAAACCCCCGTCATTCGACGAGGGTTTACAATTTTGGTGGAGCTAAGCGGGATCGAACCGCTGACCTCTTGCATGCCATGCAAGCGCTCTCCCAGCTGAGCTATAGCCCCACATGTGACTTTACTGACCGCACTCTGTTGGGTTCAGAGTTTGGTGGAGCTAAGCGGGATCGAACCGCTGACCTCTTGCATGCCATGCAAGCGCTCTCCCAGCTGAGCTATAGCCCCATCGTAAAGCTGTCATGTTGACGGGCGGCATAATATGAATTCCGCTGCGGAGTGTCAACGGCAAAATCAACGACCGCCGTTCGATCGCCGAAAAATCATGCAAATGAAACACTTTGCGAGCCTGCTCGCAGTCAGGAGTTAAGCCTGTCACGTTTTCACGTAAAACGGTGCTATAAAATGAGCCGTTAATTAACCCCACTGATATTCAGGAAATTGCATGATCAAGGAACGAATGACGCCGGAAGAGTTAGCCCTCCTCACTGGCTATAGCCGACAGACCATCAATAAATGGGTACGCAAAGAGGGTTGGATTACGTCACCAAAACCAGGCGTCCAGGGCGGGAAAGCGCGCCTGGTACATGTGAATGAAAAAGTTCGTGATTTTATTCGCAGCGCACGTCGCGCAAGCGAAACGTCCGAACTGCCGGAAGGCACCAGCCATGACGGGTCGCTTCACGCCCTGCTCCTGACGCTGGCCAATGAAATGACGCCGGAAGAACAGAAGCAGATGACATCGCTGTTAATGCGGGAAGGGATTACCGGATTGTTGCAACGTTTAGGGATTCGCGATCAGAACTGATATGAAAAAATTACGGAGCAAAATGACCACGGAAGAGCTGGCGGAGAGTTTGGGCGTTGCCAGACAAACGGTTAATCGCTGGATACGCCAGCAGGGGTGGAAAACAGAAGGACTCAACGGCGTGAAAGGTGGTCGTGCACGGCTGATTCATGTCGATGCGCGGGTAAAGGAACATATTATGAGCCTCCCGGCGGTTCGCAACCGTCAGGCGGTTTATCATCTCGCAGAGGCCACGTCATCCTACAATAACCCCTCTTCAAATCTGTCTCCGGGTATTATCGAGACGCTGGAGAGTATGACTCCGTCAGAGCAGAAGCGGCTGGACACCTTATTGAAACGCGAAGGCATCCACGGTTTTCTTGTGCGTCTGGGTATCGCGGAAGAAGAGGCATAAAAAAACGGCAGGTTACCCTGCCGTTTGCTTTATCTGAGACGTGATTACTGCTGACTTTCACGTTCAGCGATAAAGTCCAGCGCCTTGTTGATGCGCGCCACGCTGCGTGATTTGCCGATCGCGTGAACCGTTACATCCAGCGCCGGAGACTGTCCCGCACCGGTTACCGCTACGCGCAGCGGCATACCGACTTTACCCATGCCGACTTCCAGTTCGTCTGCCGTCGCCTGAATGGCGTGATGCACATTCTCAGCGGTCCACTCGGTAAGGGCGGCCAGCTTGTCACGCACCACTTCCAGCGGCTGACGCGCAACCGGGCGGAGGTGTTTCTTCGCGGCGTCCGCGTCGAACGCGTCAAACTCTTCATAGAAGTAGCGGCAGCTTTCGGCAATCTCTTTCAGCGTTTTGCAGCGCTCGCCGAGCAGTTTCACCAGGTCCGCCAGCTCTGGGCCCGTGCGGGTATCAATATTTGCCTGCTCAATGTGCCACTGCAGATACGTCGCCACATATTCTGGCGGCATGGTATTGATGTAGTGATGGTTCAGCCACAGCAGCTTGTCGGTATTAAATGCGCTCGCGGATTTACTAACAGAACTCAGAGAGAACAGTTCGATCATCTCTTCGCGGCTGAAGATCTCCTGGTCACCGTGGGCCCAGCCCAGACGCACCAGATAGTTCAGCAGCGCTTCCGGCAGATAGCCGTCGTCGCGGTACTGCATCACGCTTACCGCACCGTGACGCTTAGAGAGTTTTTTCCCGTCATCACCGTTGATCATGGAGACGTGGGCATAAACAGGCACAGGGGCGTTCAGCGCCTTCAGGATGTTAATCTGACGCGGCGTGTTGTTGATATGGTCCTCACCACGAACAACGTGGGTAATTTCCATATCCCAGTCGTCAACGACCACGCAGAAGTTGTAGGTTGGGGAACCGTCGGTGCGGCGGATGATCAGATCGTCCAGCTCCTGGTTGCTGAATTCAATTGGGCCGCGGATCTGGTCGTCAAAGATCACCGAGCCCTCTTGCGGGTTAGCAAAACGCACTACGCAAGGCTCATCAGCTGCATGCTCGCTGTGGTCGTGGCGGCAGCGGCCGTCATAACGCGGTTTTTCACCGTTCGCCATCTGCGCTTCACGCAGCGCGTCCAGACGCTCTTTCGAGCAGTAGCATTTATACGCCTTGCCCGCCACCAGCATTTCATCAATGACGGCGTTATAGCGGTCAAAGCGTTTGGTCTGGAAGTAAGGGCCTTCATCCCATTCCAGATTCAGCCAGTTCATCCCATCCATAATGGCTTCAATTGCTTCCGGGGTGGAGCGCTCGAGATCGGTGTCTTCAATACGCAGCACGAACTCACCTTTGTTGTGGCGTGCGAAAAGCCAGGAATAGAGAGCGGTACGTGCACCACCGACGTGCAGATAGCCTGTCGGGCTCGGCGCGAAGCGAGTTTTGATTTTCATGAAATGGCCTTACGTTATAAAGATGCCGGCAATCGGCAAATCCTGGGGAAAAAACGATGGGCAATATTCTATCACTGTGGGGGGATTCCTCAATGTCGATCCCTTTATCATGGCCGAGTTTGCGATTTTTGTTTAGAAATCATGCTCCATAGCCCGTTTCGCGATCGTTTTGTTTAATTTTACGACGAACGAATAAAAACTTTAGAAAATGCGTTGACTCATTTTCAACTCTCCCTATAATGCGACTCCACACAGCGGGGGTGATTAGCTCAGTTGGTAGAGCATCTCCTTTACACGGAGGGGGTCGGCGGTTCGAGCCCGTCATCACCCACCATCTACTTCGGTAGACTCGCAGTGTAGATAAGTATTGAGATTGGGCGATTAGCTCAGTTGGTAGAGCATCTCCTTTACACGGAGGGGGTCGGCGGTTCGAGCCCGTCATCGCCCACCA